>JAERSW010000034.1 GCA_016845305.1 Acidimicrobiales bacterium | reverse complement strand
AGGTTTGGCACCTCGATGTCGGCTCATCGCATCCTGGGGCTGAAGCAGGTCCCAAGGGTTGGGCTGTTCGCCCATTAAAGCGGTACGCGAGCTGGGTTTAGAACGTCGTGAGACAGTTCGGTCCCTATCCTCTGCAGCCGGAGGAGATTTGAGAAATGCTGTCCCTAGTACGAGAGGACCGGGATGGACGTAGCTCTCGTGTGCCAGTTGTTCCGCCAGGAGCATGGCTGGTTGGCGACCTACGGAAGGGATAACCGCTGAAAGCATCTAAGTGGGAAGCCCGTTTCAAGATGAGATCTCCCACCGGGTTAACCGGGTAAGGCCCGTGGCAGAACACCACGTTGATAGGCCGGAGGTGTACGTGCGGTAACGCATTCAGCCGACCGGTACTAATCGGCCGAGGGCTTGGTTACACATCGACGATCGTTGTCGGTGCTCGTGTTCGCTGTGGAGTCCTGGAGGGGCCATTGGGCCGCTCTTGACAACTGAATCTGATCCCGGCCTCCGCCGGCCGGGATCCAACCGGTCTTCGGTGGCCATGGCGGCGGGGTCACACCCGTTCCCATTCTGAACACGGCAGTTAAGCCCGCCAGCGCCGATGGTACTTGGGACGAGTGTCCCTGGGAGAGTAGGACGCCGCCGGATTTCGAACGCTGCGAGCGGGGCCTTCGGGCCCCGCTCGAGCGCGTTTTGGGCCGATCCGGACCGGTTGAGGACCTGAATCAGGACCCCGATCGAGGAGCCATGGGAGGCCGGGGGAGACCGGTAGGGTCCACGGCCATGTCGACCGGGACCGGAGGGAACCGCGGCCAGCGCGGCGGTCAGGGACGCGGCGGCCAGGGCGGACAGCGTCGTGAGGGCGGCCGGGGGCGCGGCGGTCAGCGTCGTGATGGCGGCCAGAGTCGTGGTGGCCAACGGGGCGGTCAGGGTGGTCAGCGCCGCGATGGTGGCCAGGGACGCGGCGGTCAGGGCGGTCAGCGTCGTGGGTGGGACGGCGACCAGCGGGAGGACCGTCGGCAGCGGGGCCCGGAGACGGCCGGTCCCGGCTCGTGGGGCGGGGTGGCCCGTCGTGGTGCCGGCAAGCTCCGCAAGGAGGAACGGGAGGATCGCCCTGAGCGCGACGAGCGCACCGCCGAGCGCACCACCCGTCCCCGTCGACCCGAATTGGAGCGGGACGACCGGTTGCGGAACGAGGCCGCTGCGGCGGTGGAGCGGGGGGGCCGCCCGTCCCGGAAGGGTTCCGGCCCGCGGGCCCTGGAGCGGACCCCGCTGCCCGACGCACCCCGGCGCCTGCCCGAGGCCGACGTCCTCCTGCGGCGGGCACTCGGCGACCGGGCCGGCGGTCGGGCGGCCGCCAGGCTGGACGATGCGGCCCGTGCCTTCGCCGAGGAGGACTTCCACGACGCCCGACGCATCCTGATCCAACTGGACCAACGGGCCCCCGGCGTCCCCGAGGTGGTCGAGCTGCTGGGCCTGGTCAACTACCGGATGGGGCACTGGCGGGCCGCGGTCAAGCGCCTCGAGGCCTTCCGCGACCTGACCGGGAGCACCGAGCAGCACCCGGTCCTGGCCGACAGCCACCGGGCACAGGGACGCTGGGCCGACGTGGAGGCCCTGTGGATCGAGCTGCGGGATGCCTCGCCCAGCGGTCCGTTGGTCACCGAGGGTCGCCTGGTCGCCGCCGGTGCCCTGGCCGACCAGGACCGCCTGGCCGAGGCGGTGGCCCTGCTGGAGAAGGGCTGGCGGATCCCCTCCCGCGCACGCGACCACCACCTCCGCCGGGCCTACGCCCTGGCCGACCTGTACGAGCGGTCCGGTGCCGAGCCCCGGGCCCGCGAGCTCTTCGCCTGGGTGCGGAACCACGATCCGGGCTTCGCCGACGTGGCCGCCCGCGTCCGGGCGCTCTCCTGAGGAGGACGGGATGCCCGTGGACGACGAGGTCCTCCTGGTCGACGATCCCGCCGACGGGGTCCGACGCCTGACCCTGAACCGGCCGGAGAAGCGCAACGCCCTCAACCACCCCCTCCGTGGGGCGATCCTCGACGCGCTGGTGGCCGCCGACGTCGACGACTCGGTCCGGGTCACCGTCATCCGGGGTGCCGGCACCTGCTTCTCGGCCGGCTACGACCTCGGCGGGGGGAGCGACGGCCACGACCTGCCGTATCCGACGGCGCCCGGCGACGGCCAGTGGCCCCGCCACGTCACCGACGGGTGGATGGGGATCTGGGACCTGGCCAAGCCGGTCCTCGCCCAGGTCCACGGCTGGTGCCTGGCCGGAGGCAGCGAGCTGGCCACCGGCTGCGACCTCGTCTACGTGGCCGACGACGCCCGGATGGGCTACCCGGCCGTGCGGTTCGGGGTGCCCGACATGCACTTCCACGCCTGGTTCCTGGGCATGCGCAAGGCCATGGAGATGATGGTCACCGGCGACCACCTCACCGGGACCGAGGCCGTCGCCCACGGGTGGGCCAACGCGGCGTTCCCCGCGGACGCCCTCGACGACGAGGTGCTGGCCCTGGCGTCGCGCATCGCGGCGATGCCGCCCGACGTCGTCCAACTCAACAAGCGGGCCGTGCACCGCCAGATGGAGTACATGGGCATGCGGGCCGGCATCCGGGCCGGCACCGAGCTGTGTGCCCTGGGCACCCACACCGAGGCCATGGCCGACTTCCTGGCCGGGGTCCGTGCCGACGGCCTCACCGAGGCCCTCCAGCGGCGGGACGAGCCGTTCGGCGACTACCGGACCGACGCCTGAGCCTCCCGGTGTCCGGAGCGAGGGTCAGATCCGAACACCGGGACCCGCGCCGATGGATGTGACCCATTCCACCGGGGGTCCGGCAGCGGATCATGACCGTCGACGGGGCGCGCGGTTAGGGTCGGCGCCGTGCCCCGGCAACGTTCGCCGGGGCCGTGACACGAGCGCCCAGAGGCAGGACCTCGGGATGGGAAGCCGGGTGGAGGTAGCGACGTGACGGACATCGCGGAGGCCCTGTCGGCGCCCGCCCTGGACGAGGTCATCATCCGGTTCGCCGGCGACAGCGGCGACGGCATGCAGCTGACCGGCGACCGCTTCACCAGCGCCAGCGCCATGTTCGGCAACGACCTGGCCACGCTCCCGGAGTACCCGGCTGAGATCCGGGCCCCCGCCGGCACCCTCGCCGGCGTCTCCGCCTTCCAGGTCCACATCTCGGACCACGACATCACCACGCCGGGCGACGCCCCCGACGTGCTGGTGGCCATGAACCCGGCGGCGCTCAAGTCCGACCTCCACACGCTGGTGCCCGGTGGGACCCTGATCGTCAACAAGGACACCTTCGAGGAACGGAACCTGGCCAAGGCCGGCTACGACCACGACCCCCTGGAGGACGAGGACCTGGCCGGCTACCGCCTCATCGAGGTCCCCATGACCTCGTTGACCAAGGACGCCTGCGCCGACCTGGGGGTGAAGCCCCGGGACGCCGACCGGTCCAAGAACTTCTTCGCCCTGGGCCTGCTGTCGTGGATGTACAGCCGACCCGTCGAGCCCACCATGGACTGGATCGACGCCAAGTTCGCCGGCAAGGACCTGGTCATCGCCGCCAACAAGGCCGCCTTCAACGCCGGCCACGCCTACGGCGAGACGGCCGAGCTGGGCTCCCAGCGGGTCATCGTCAAGGCGGCGCCGCTGCAGCCGGGCACCTACACGAACATCAACGGCAACACCGCCCTGTCGTGGGGCCTGGTGGCCGCCTCCCAGCTGAGCGGCCTGCCGCTGTACCTGGGCTCGTACCCGATCACCCCGGCGACGGACATCCTGCACGAGCTGTCCAAGCACAAGGCCTTCGGGGTGACCACCTTCCAGGCCGAGGACGAGATCGCCGCGGTCGGTGCGGCCATCGGGGCGTCGTACGGCGGCTCGCTCGGCGTGACGACCACCAGCGGCCCCGGCGTGGCCCTGAAGGGCGAGGCCATGGGCCTGGCCGTCAGCCTCGAGCTGCCGCTCATCATCGTGGACATCCAGCGCGGTGGCCCATCGACGGGCCTGCCGACCAAGACCGAGGCGGCCGACCTCCTCATGGCGCTGTACGGCCGCCACGGCGAGTCGCCCATGCCGGTGGTGGCCGCCCGCACGCCGTCGGACTGCTTCGACGTGGCCATCGAGGCGGCCCGCATCGCCCTCGAGTACCAGACGCCGGTGATGCTGCTGTCCGACGGCTACCTGGCCAACGGCTCGGAGCCGTGGTGCCTGCCCGAGGTGTCCGACCTGCCGGCCATCGAGGTGGAGTACGCCACCGGCTTCAACATGGTGGACGAGGACGGCGGGGAGCACTTCTGGCCGTTCCAGCGCGACGGGGACCTGAAGCGGCCCATCGCCCTGCCGGGCACGCCGGGCCTGATGCACCGCATCGGCGGCATCGAGAAGGCCGACGGGTCGGGCAACGTCAGCTACGACCCGGAGAACCACGAGCGGATGGTCCACCTCCGCGACCAGCGCATCGCCGCCATCCCGGTGCCCGACGCCGTCCTGGAGGAGGGCTCCGACGGCGACGCCGACCTGCTGGTCGTCGGCTGGGGCTCCACCTGGGGGGCCATCGCCGGTGCCGGCCGGAGGGTCCGGGCCGCCGGCGGCCGGGTCGACCACGTCCACCTGACGCACCTCAACCCGATGCCGGCCAACCTGGGCGAGATGCTGCGGTCCTACCGCCGCGTCCTGGTCCCGGAGCTGAACCTGGGCCAGCTGGTCAAGGTGCTGCGGGCCGAGTACCTGGTCGACGCCCGACCGCTGTCCAAGGTGAAGGGCCAGCCGTTCACGGCCGGCGAGATCGAGCACGCCGTCTCCGAGATGCTCGCCGAGCTGGGCGAGGACCCGGATGGGGAGGAGTCCCGATGACCGATGTGGCCAGCCCCCTGCACCACGCCACCGTGGTGGACGACGGGCCCGCGCCCGAGACCACCCGGGCCGACTGGTCCAGCGACCAGGAGGTCCGCTGGTGCCCGGGGTGCGGTGACTACTCGATCCTGACCGCGCTGCAGCTGTTGATGCCCGAGCTGGGTGCCCGCCGCGAGAAGACGGTGTTCATCTCCGGCATCGGCTGCGCGGCCCGCTTCCCGTACTACATGAACACCTACGGGGTGCACACCATCCACGGGCGTGCCCCGGCGGTGGCCACCGGCCTGGCCATGGCCCGCCCCGACCTCGACGTCTGGGTCATCGGCGGCGACGGCGACATGCTGTCCATCGGCGGCAACCACCTCATCCACGCCCTGCGCCGCAACGTGAACCTGAACGTCCTGCTGTTCAACAACCAGATCTACGGCCTGACCAAGGGCCAGTTCTCGCCGACCAGCCAGAAGGGCAAGGTGACCAAGTCGTCGCCGGTCGGCCTGGTGGCCCGCCCGTTCAACCCGATCAGCGTGGCGCTGGGGGCCGAGGCGACGTTCGTGGCCCGCACCCACGACATGGACCGCCACCACATGCAGGAGACGTTCCGCCGGGCCTACGAGCACGAGGGGGCGGCGTTCGTCGAGGTGCTCCAGAACTGCAACGTCTTCAACGACGGCGTGTTCGCCAGCATCACCAAGAAGGACGTCCGCGACGACATGCTCATCGAGCTGGAGCACGGCAAGCCGATCCTGTTCGGCTCCGAGAAGCAGTACGGCGTGTCCCGGCGGCCCGAGGGCGTGGTGATCGTCGACGTGGCCGAGGTGGGGATCGAGTACATCCTCGTCCACGACGAGGGCATCCGGAACCCGTCGACCGCCTTCTCGCTGTCGAGGCTGGCCAAGACGCCGGCCACGCCGACGCCCATCGGGGTGTTCCGGGCCATCGACCGGGGCGAGTTCGGCTCGTCGGTCGCCGCGCAGATCCGCGAGGTCCAGGCCCAGGTGGGCCGGGGTGACCTGGCCGACCTGCTGCGTTCCCAGCCCACCTGGGAGGTCTAGGCCGCAGGGCCCCGCCATGCCGTGGGCGCTCGACCTCGACGGGGTCGTCTGGCGGGGGATCGAGGGCGTTCCCGGATCCGCCGAGGCCGTCCGCCTCCTCCAGGAGGCCGGTGAACGGGTCCTGTTCGTGACCAATAACTCGGGTCGGCCGGTGTCCGACACCGAGGAGAAGCTGGCCGGCCTGGGGATCGACGCCATGGGCGGCGTGGTCACCTCCGGCATGGCCGCCGCGGCGCTGGTGTCCCCGGGGGAGCGGGTGCTCGGCATGTGCGGCCCGGGGTGCCGGGAGGAGCTGGAGCGGGTCGGTGCCGAGGTCGTCCGCGACGGTCCGGCCGACTCGGTGGTGGTGGGCTTCCACGACGACTTCGACTACTGGCGGCTCACCGCGGCGGTGCAGGCCGTCCTCTGTGGGGCCCGCCTCATCGGGACCAACGACGACGTGACGTTCCCGGCCCACGACGGGCTGCGGCCCGGCGCCGGGTCGCTGCTGGCCGCCGTCCGGGCCGCCACCGGCGCCGAGCCCGAGCTGGCCGGCAAGCCCTATGGCCCGATGTGCGACCTGGTGCGGTCGCTGGTTATCGGCGAGGACGGCGAGTGCGTGATGGTCGGCGACCGCCCCGACACCGACGGGCGGTTCGCCCGGGCGCTGGGCTGGCGGTGGTCGCTGGTCCTGTCCGGTCTGATCGGGGAGGACGACCTGCCGGTCGACCCGGAGCCCGACACCGTCCACGACGACCTGTTGGCCGCGGTGAGCGACCACCTGGGTTGAGCCGGGGATCGACGGAGGACCGGTGAGCGCCCGCCGCCGCCTGGACCTCGAGCTGGTGCGCCGAGGCCTGGTCGAGGGGCGGACCGCGGCCCGCGAGGTGATCGGGGCGGGCCGGGTCACCGTGGACGGGGCACCGGCCGACAAGCCGTCCCGCCTCGTCGATCCCGGTCAGGCCGTGGTGCTGGCCGGGCCGCCACCGCGCTACGTGTCGCGGGGCGGGCGGAAGCTGGAGGCGGCGCTGGCCCGGTTCGGCGTCGACCCGACGGGCCTGGCCACCGTGGACGTGGGGTCCAGCACCGGCGGGTTCACCGACTGCCTGCTCCAGCACGGCGCGGCGTCGGTGGTGGCCCTCGACGTGGGCCGGGCGCAGCTCCACCAACGGCTGCGGGAGGACCCGCGGGTGGCGGTCCAGGAGCGCACCAACGTGCGCGGCGTCGACGTGGCGGCCCTCGGCGGGCCGTTCGACCTGCTGGTGGGGGACCTGTCGTTCATCTCGCTGCGGACCGTCATGCCCGACCTGGTCCGGCTGGTGGTCGACGGGGCGACGATGGTCCTGCTGGTCAAGCCCCAGTTCGAGGCCGGGAAGGCGGAGGTGGACCGAGGCAGCGGCGTGGTCCGGGATCCTGCGGTGTGGGCCGCGGTGCTGGGGGACGTCGACGGCTCGGTCCGGGGTCACGGAGCGGCCATCATGGAGGGCATGCCGTCTCCCATCACCGGTGCCGACGGGAACGTGGAGTTCCTCGTCGAGGTGCGGGTGGGCGTCGACCCGTCGGTGGTGCCGTCGGTGGACGTCGCCGCCCTCGTGGACGCCGTGGACCCCGGGAGTGGGCCACGGGGGGAGGGTCGCTGATGGCCTCGGTCCTGCTGGTGGTCCACGAGGAGCGGCCCGAGGCCGTGGCCCAGGCCGAATCGCTGGCCGCGTCGCTGGCCGACGACGGACACGACGTGGCCCGGTCCGACCAGTCGGGCTCCGGGGTCGGCGACGCCGCCGACGCCCTGGACCTGGTGGTCAGCCTCGGTGGCGACGGGTCGATCCTGCGGGCCGTGGACCTGCTGGACGGTCGACCGGTTCCGGTGCTGGGCGTCAACCACGGCGAGCTGGGCTACCTGGCCGCCGTGGAGCCCGGCGACGCCCACGGTGCCGTGGTGCGGACGTTGGCCGGGGAGCACGACCTGCAGGAGCGGATGATGCTGCGGGTCGAGGTCCACCGTGGGGGAGGCCCGGACGGGCCGGGGGCCCCCGACGTGGTGGCCCACGCCCTGAACGAGGCCGTGGTCGAGCGGGCGGCCGGCGGCCAGACGGTCCGGGTCGGGGTCTCCTTGGGTGGCGAGCCGTTCGCCTCGTACGCGGCCGATGGGCTCATCGCGGCGACGCCGACCGGGTCGACGGCCTATGCCTTCTCGGCCCGGGGGCCGATCGTCGACCCCCTGCACCGGTCCATCCAGCTCACCCCGGTGTCGCCGCACATGCTCTTCGACCGCACCCTGGTGCTCGACCCCGACACCGAGGTGGGCCTCGAGGTCCTGGGTCGGCGAGCCGCCACCTGCACGGTGGACGGCCGCCGGGTCGCCGACCTGGCGGGGGGCGATCGGGTGGCCTGCTCGGCCTCGGACCGGGTGGCCCGGCTGGTGACCTTCGGCGACCGGGGCCTGCGGCGGCTGCTGTCCACCCGCTTCGGCCTGGCCGACCGTTGAGCGGGGCCGCGCCGGCTCCGGGCTGCCTGTCACACCCGGGCTGCCTGTCACGCCCGGGCTGCCTGTCACACCCGGGGGGCACCATGCGGGCCGATCGCCGGCCCCGGGCCGGACGGGAACGGACGACGGAGGGTGCCCGACGTGGGGCGCCCGGCGAAGGTGGTGCACCGTGCTGGTCGAGTTGAGGATCACCGGCCTGGGGGTGATCGACGAGGTGGAGGTCGTGTTCGGCGATGGCCTCACCGCGGTCACCGGCGAGACGGGGGCGGGCAAGACGATGGTCATGGGCGCCGTCGAGCTCCTGCTGGGTGGCCGGGCCGACCCGTCCATCGTGCGCCCCGGGGCCGACGAGGCGGTGGTGGAGGGGCGCTTCGTGACCGGAGAGGCCGAGCACGTCCTGCGCCGGGTCGTGCCGGCCGACGGGCGGAGCAGGGCCTACGTGGACGGGCGACTGGAGACCGCCGCCGGCCTCGCCGAGGTGGCCGGCGGCCTGGTCGACCTGCACGGCCAGCACGCCCACCAACGCCTCCTGGGGGCGGCGGCCCAGCGCGAGGCGTTGGACCGGTTCGGGGCGGTGGACCTCGGACCGTTGCGTTCGGCGGACGCCGAGCTGGCCGCCGTGGACGCCGAGCTGGCCGCCATGGGCGGTGACGAGCGGGCCCGGGCCCGCGAGATCGACCTGCTGCGCTTCCAGGTCGCCGAGCTGGAGGCCGCCGGGCTGACCGACGCCGGCGAGGACGACCGCCTGGTCGCCGAGGAGCTGCTGCTGGGCGACGCGGTGGCCCACCGGGAGGCGGCGTCCACCGCCCTGTCGCTGCTCGACGGGGACGGACCCGCCTCCGATGCCGTGGGCCGGGGGCTGGCCGCCCTCGCCGACCGTTCCCCGTTCGACGACCTGGCCGGTCGGCTGGCCGGCCTGGCCTCCGAGCTGGGCGACGTGGCCGCCGAGCTGCGCCGGGTGGCCGAAGGGGTCGACGAGGACCCGGCCCGCCTCGAGGCGGTCGGGGAACGGCGTCGGGTGCTGGCCGACCTGCGTCGCAAGTACGGCGACGACCTGGCGTCGGTGCTGGCCTACCACGCCGAGGCGGCGGACCGGCTGGCCGCGTTGGAGGACCACGAGGCGGTCGCCGCCGGCCTCGACGCCCGGAGGGTCGTCGCCATCGCCGCCCGGGAGGCGGCCGCGGCCACCGTGCTGGCCGCCCGTCGGCGGGCCGCGCCGGGGTTGGCCGACCGGATCGGCGAGCACCTGCGGACCCTCGGGATGCCGACCGCCGTGGTCGAGGTGGCGGTGTCCGGCGAGGCCGGAGAGGTCGTGGAGTTGCGACTGGCCGCCAACTCGGGGACGCCGGCGCTGCCCCTGGCCAAGGTGGCGTCCGGCGGTGAGTTGTCGCGGACCATGCTGGCCGTCGGGCTGGTGCTGACCTCCTCGCCGCCCGTCCAGCTGTTCGACGAGGTCGACGCCGGGGTGGGGGGCGAGGCCGCCCACCGGATCGGCGAGGCGTTGGCCTCGATGGCCGGCGACCGACAGGTCCTCGTGGTCACCCACCTGGCCCAGGTGGCGGCCTACGCCGACCGGCAGCTGGTGGTGGTCAAGGCCGACGACGGGACGACGGCGTCGACCACCGTCCATCCGGTCGAGGGCGACGAGCGGATCGTGGAGTTGTCGCGGATGCTGTCCGGCTCGCCGGAGAGCACCACGGCGAGGGGTCACGCCGAGGAGCTCCTGCGGGCCGCGGGCCGGCCGGGGTGACGATCGACCGCGTCTCTGGGGCGGTCGTCCGCGCGCGCGTCGTCCGGCTTGGATAGTTTGAACTCCCGTGACGAAACACATCTTCGTGACGGGTGGGGTGGCCAGTTCGCTCGGGAAGGGCCTGACCGCCGCGTCGCTCGGCCGACTCCTGAAGCAACGGGGGCTCCGGGTCGTCATCCAGAAGCTGGACCCGTACATCAACGTGGATCCCGGCACGATGAACCCCTTCGAGCACGGTGAGGTCTTCGTCACCGACGACGGCGGGGAGACCGACCTCGACCTCGGGCACTACGAGCGGTTCATCGACGAGAACCTGACCCGGGACTCGAACGCCACCACCGGTTCGATCTACTCCTCGGTCATCGCAGCGGAGCGGCACGGCGAGTACCTCGGGAAGACCGTCCAGGTCATCCCGCACATCACCGACGAGATCCAGCGCCGCATCCGCCGCCTGGCCGGCGACGACGTGGACGTCCTCATCACCGAGGTGGGCGGCACGGTCGGCGACATCGAGATCCTCCCGTTCCTGGAGGCCATCCGGCAGTTCCGCCTCGACGTCGGGCCGACCAACGTCTGCTACGTGCACGTCACCCTCGTGCCGTACATCGCCCCGTCGGGCGAGCACAAGACCAAGCCCACCCAGCACTCGGTGACCGAGTTGCGCAGCGCCGGCATCCAGCCCGACGCCATCGTCTGCCGCAGCGACGAGCCGATCAGCGACGACCTGGAGCGGAAGATCTCCCGTCTGTCCAACGTCCCGTTCGCCGGCGTCGTGAACTGCCCGGACGCCGGGAGCCTGTACGAGATCCCCCTGGTGGTCCACGACGAGGGCCTCGACCAGTTCGTGTGCGACGCCCTGCACCTCATCACCGACCCGCCGGACCTCGACGAGTGGCGGGCCCTCAACGAGCGGGTGGCCCGGGCCACCTCGCCGGTCCGCATCGGCCTGATCGGCAAGTACGTGAGCCTGGTCGACGCCTACCTGTCGGTCGTGGAGTCGCTCAAGCACGCCGGCATCCACCACGGCGCCGACGTCCAGATCGACTGGATCCAGGCCGAGGACGTGGAGGGCCTGCTCGCCGAGAACCGGTTGCGGGACCTCGACGGGATCGTCATCCCCGGCGGCTTCGGCGAACGGGGCGTGGAGGGCAAGATCGCCGCGGCGGGCTTCGCCCGGGAGAACGACGTCCCGTGCCTCGGGCTGTGCCTCGGCCTGCAGTGCATGACCATCGAGTTCGCCCGCAACGTCCTGGGGCTGGAGCGGGCCCACTCCAGCGAGTTCGACCCGTCGTCGCCCCACCCGGTCATCGACCTCATGGAGTCCCAGCGGGACGTGTCGGACATGGGCGGCACCATGCGCCTCGGCGCCTACGTGGCGCAGCTCCGGGCCGGTTCCCGGGTGGCCGAGATCTACGGCACCGACGTGGTGTCCGAGCGGCACCGCCACCGCTACGAGTTCAACCCGAAGTACCGGGCCCGGTTCGAGGACACCGGGTTCACCTGTTCCGGCGAGTCGCCCGACGGCCGCCTGGTCGAGTTCATCGAACTGGACGACCATCCGTTCTGGATCGCCACCCAGGCCCATCCCGAGTTCAAGAGCCGTCCCGACCGTCCGGCCCCGCTGTTCCGGGAGTTCATCGCCGCGGCCCTCGAGCGGGCCGGCGGCCGCAACCCGCAGCTCATCACGGTCGACACCGAGCCCGCCGGCTGACCGGCGCCATGGGCGACGCGTCGCCGGCCGACGGGGCCGGCTCGGGCTTCATCCGGACCGGCGAGACGGTCCTGCACCGGGGCCACGTCATCACGCTGGCCGCCGCCACGTTCACCGGCCCGGCCGGCGAGGTGATGGAACGCGACGTCGTCCACCATCCCGGTGCGGTGGCCGTGGTGCCGGTCGACGGCGACGAGGTGGTCCTGGTCCGCCAGTACCGGCCCGTCCTGGAGCGGGAGATGCTGGAGATCCCGGCCGGGAAGCTCGACGTGCCCGGCGAGGAACTGGTGGCCGCCGCCCGCCGCGAGCTGGTCGAGGAGACCGGCTACGACGCTCCGGAGCTCGTCGAGCTGTGTCGGTTCCACAACTCCATCGGCTTCTGCGACGAGCACACCACCGTCTACCTGGCCACCGACCTGGTCCCGGCCGAGCCCAAGGCCGTCAGCGTCGAGGAGGAGTACCTGACCGTCGAACGGGTGCCGCTGGCCGAGGTGGAGGGCCTGATCGACGACGGCACCATCACCGACGCCAAGACGGTCATCGGCCTGCTGCGGGCCCTGGCCCGTCTGCGCGGCTGACCGGGGGCGACGGGGGACGCCGGTGGCCGGAGCGCTGCACCTGGCCCGCCGGTTCGTCCTGTCCCTGTGGCCCGGAGGGCCCGGCGACGCCGACGAGGCCTGGGCCCGGAGCCACCTGCTGGACCGGGAGGCCGACCTGTGGGCGCGGATGTCCGGTCCGGACCGACGCCACGCGGTGGCCGTGGCCCGGCAGGTGGAGCGCTCCCTCGGCGCCGACGCCGGACGTCCGGTGCTGGCCGCCGCGCTGCTCCACGACGTGGGGAAGGTCGACAGCGGTCTGGCGACGCCGATGCGGGTGGTGGCCACCGTGGTCGGCCTGTTGGATGGCTTGGTGAGTGGTCGCCGGGTCCGTGGGGGAGGAGGGCGGATCGCCCGCTACCTGCGCCACCCCGAGATCGGGTCCCGACTGCTGGCCGAGGCGGGAAGCGATCCGCTGACCGCGGCATGGGCGGTCGAGCACCACCTGGGGGCGGACCGGTGGACCGTGGACCGTCGGACCGGCGAGGCCCTCCGGGCGGCCGACGACGACTGAGCCGGGCCCTCCGGATCAGGTCCGAGGGAGCAGGCCGAGGTTGGTGCGGACCCGGTCCAGGGTGGCCGAGGCCACGGCGCGGGCCTTGTCGGCGCCCACGGCCAGCAACCGATCGGTCTCCGCCGGGTCGGCGGCCAGCTCGTGGTACCGCTCCTGGACCGGCCGCAGGACCTCGATGACCGCTTCGGCGGTGGCCGCCTTCAGGTCGCCGTAGCGCTCGATGCCGACTGCCGCCTCGGCGGGGGACCGGCCGGTGGCCGCTCCCAGGATGGACAGCAGGTTGGAGACGCCGGGCTTGCCCGCCGGGTCGTAGCGCACCTCGGTCTCGCTGTCGGTCACGGCCCGCTTGAACTTCCTGTCGATGGCCGCCGGGTCGTCCAGCAGCAGGATCGTGCCGGCGGCGCCGTCGTCCGACTTGGACATCTTGTTCTCGGGGTGCTGGAGGTCCATGACCCGGGCCCCGGCCGGCGGGATCACCGCCTCGGGAACCACGAACGTCTCGCCGTACCGGCCGTTGAAGCGCACCGCGATGTCGCGGGCCAGCTCGATGTGCTGGCGCTGGTCCTCGCCGACCGGCACCTGGTCGGTGTCATAGAGGAGGATGTCCGCGGCCTGTAGCGCCGGGTAGGTGAACAGGCCTCCCGACACGAAGTCGGCCCCGTCGGACTTGTCCTTGAACTGGGTCATGCGGCGCAGCTCGCCGAACGAGGCGGTGCACTCCATGATCCAGGCGCACTCGGCGTGCTCGGTGAGGTGGCCCTGGACGAAGACGGTGGACCGGTCCGGGTCGAGGCCGACGGCGAACAGCACCTGGGCCAGCGACCGGGTGGCGGCCCGGAGCTCGTCGGGGTCGTGGGGCACGGTCAGGGCGTGTAGGTCGACCACGCAGTAGACGGCGTCGGCCTCGTCCTGCATGGCCACCCAGTTGCGCAGCGCGCCGAGGAGGTTGCCGAGGTGCACCGAACCGGTGGGCTTGATGCCGGAGAAGACCCGTGCCATGGCCGGTCAGGGTATCGGGGGAGCCTCCGCCCGCCCGGGAGCCGCGCCGCCCGCCCGGGAGCCGCGCCGCCCTCCCGGTAGATTGCCGGTCATGCGCAGCACCCCCCGGACCCTCGGCCTCCTCGTGGCCGTCGTGGTGGCCATCGGCTCGGCGGCGGGCTGCGGATCGTCGGACGGAGGTCCCCGCGACGAGTTCACCCAGCAGGACTTCGACGAATTCAACCGCTGGTGCCTGGACGTGGCCAACGAGACGCCGGAGAAGTGCCTGGAGGTGTCCGAGCTGATCCGGTTCCACGTCAACGAGGCCGGGCACAAGCGGGTCGACGAGGCGTGCCTGGTGTACGAGATGCAGCGGGACGTGATCGGCTTCGGGCTGTACAACAGCTGGGACTGCATCGAGGAGTGACCCGGGACCCCGGCCATGCACCGCGGTCCACACCGGAGTCCCTAGGGTCGCGCCGGTGAGCGTCACCGTCACCACGGCCGTCTACGAGGGCCCGTTCGACCTGCTGCTCAACCTCATCCTGAAGGAGGAGGTCGAGCTCTACGAGGTCTCCCTCTCGTCGATCGTCGACGCCTACCTGGTCGAGTTGGAACGCCTGGAGGCCCTCGACCTGGAGGTGGCCACCGAGTTCCTGCTCATCGCGGCCATCCTCGTCGAGCTCAAGACCCGGCGCCTCCTGCCCGGTCGGGACGGGGTCGATGCCGACGACGAGTTCGGGCTCTGGGAGGAACGGGACCTCCTGCTGGCCCGCCTGCTGGAGTGCAAGACCTTCAAGGACGCAGCGGTGGTGCTGCGCCGCCTGGCTGCCGAGGCGTCTCGGTCGTGGCCCCGGCGGGCCGGCCTGGAGGAGCGGTTCCTCGGGATGGCGCCCGACCTGCTCGACGGCGTCACCGCCGACGACCTGCGGGCCGCCTGCCTCCGGGGGTTGGCCCCCCGGCCGTCGGTCCACGTCGAGACCGAGCACATCGCCCCCATCCGGGCCAGCGTGGCCGACGCGGTGGCCGAGTTGGTCGACGAGATCCCCCGCTCGGGCACCATCACCTTCCGGCACCTGACCCGCGGCCTGGTCGATCGGATCGAGATCGTGGTCCGGTTCCTGGCCGTCCTCGAGCTGTACAAGCAGGGCGTGGTGGAGGTGGACCAGTTGGGGGCCTTCGGGGACATCCACGTGGGGTGGCGCCCGGGCGCCGAGCCGGGCGACGTCGACCTGATCGACGCCTACGAGGGCTGACCGCCCCGTGCCCGACGACCAGATGCCTGACGACCAGATGCCGGACGAGCGCATGGTCGAGGTCCGTCGGGCCGTCGAGGCCATCCTCATGGTGGCCGTGGATCCGGTGCCGCCGAACCTGCTGGCCCAGTTGCTGGAGGTGTCGACGGCGACCGTGGAGGCGCAGTGCGCGGCGCTGGCCGACGGCTACGAGGCGGACGGCCGGGGCTTCGCCCTGGTCCGGGTGGGCGGGGGCTACCGGTTCCAGAGCCATCCCGACCAGGCGCCGTGGGTGGAGCGCTTCGTCCTGGAGGGCCAGTCCAGCCGGCTGACCGCCGCGGCCCTGGAGACGCTGGCCATCGTGGCCTACAAGCAGCCCATCTCCCGGGCGCAGGTGTCGGCCATCCGCGGCGTGGACGCCGAGGGCGTGATGCGGACCCTGCAGCAGCGGGGCTGGATCGACGAGCTCTCCCGGGATCCCGGGCCGGGCAACGCCATCCTGTACGGCACGACCCGTGAGTTCCTGGAGCGGATGGGCCTCGACAGCGCCGCCGACCTGCCGCCGCTGGGTGACTTCGTGCCCGGTCCGGAGGTGGTCGAGGCCCTCGAACGCGGCCTCATGGCCGATCCCGGCACCCCGGCCGACCAGCCCATCGAGGTGCCCATCGAGGCGTCCACCGGCGACGGGCTGGTCGGGGGCGAGCCGGCCGAGGCGCCGGAGGGCTGAGCGGTGGCGGCCTCCGACTCGGAGGGTGAGCGCCTCCAGAAGGTGTTGGCCCGGGTCGGCATCGGCAGCCGTCGGTCCTGCGAGGACCTGATCGCCGAGGGGCGGGTCACCGTCGACGGCGAGGTGGCCATCCTCGGGCGGCGGGTGGATCCCGAGACGGCCCGCATCGCCGTGGACGGGGCACCGGTCGGCGTCCGTCCCGACCTCGTCCACCTCCTGCTGCACAAGCCGGTCGGGGTGGTGACCACGGCCGACGACCCCCAGGGCCGTCCCACGGTGGTCCAGATGGTCCCCGACGAGCCGCGGGTCTTCGCGGTCGGGCGCCTCGACGTCGACACCGAGGGCCTCCTGCTCCTGACCAACGACGGGGAGCTGGCCCACCGCCTCACCCACCCGTCCTACGGCGTGGAGAAGGAGTACGTGGCCGAGGTCGAGGGGGTGCCGACCCGGGCTACGTTGCGTCGCCTCCGGGAGGGGATCGACCTGGACGACGGGCCCACCGCGCCGGCCCGGGCCTCGTTGGTCGGCGACGCCCCGGGAGGGTCGGCCATGGTCCGCCTCACCATCCACGAGGGTCGCAACCGCCAGGTCCGTCGCATGTGCGAGGCGGTGGGGCACCCGGTGCGCCGTCTGGTCCGCACCCGGATCGGGCCGATCGCCGATCGGGCCCTGGCCGCCGGGTCCTGGCGTGAGCTCACCGGCGACGAGGTCCGGGCCCTCGAGGTCGCCGTCGCCGACCCGACGACCTGACCGTCCGGTCGGGAGCGAACCCACTCCGAGGCCGTCGCGGGCCGCCGGTAGCATCGACGCCCATGGTGGCCCCCGATCCCGCTCTGGACGAACGCGCCCCGATCCCCGGGTCGGCCCGACGGGCCACGGTGGTCGGCATCGGCCTCATCGGGGGGTCGATCGGCATGGCCCTGCGGGCCCGCGGCTGGCACGTCTCCGGCGTCGACCGGGACGCGGAGCGGGTGGCCACGGCGATCTCCCTGGGTGCCGTCGACCGCGGTGGATGGGACCCGGAGGCCGAGGTCACCTTCGTGGCCACCCCGGTGGGGCACCTGGCCGACGCGGTGTCCGAGGCGCTGGCCGCCGCCCCGGGAGGGCTGGTCACCGACGTGGGCAGCGTGAAGGCCCCGCTGGTCACCGCGGTGGCCGACGACCGCTTCGTGGGCGGGCATCCGATGGCCGGGTCCGAACAGGAGGGCGTCGAGGGCGCCGACCCGGAGATGTTCGTGGACGCCACCTGGGTGCTGACCCCGACCGCCTCGACCGACGGCGACGTGCTGGCCCGGGTCCGATCCGTGGTCTCCTCGCTGGGCGCCGAGATCGTGACCCTGCCGCCCGACCGCCACGACTCGATCGTGGCCATTGTCTCCCACGTCCCCCACCTCACCGCGGCGGCCCTGATGGGGATCGCCTCGGCCCGGTCCGAGGAGCACGCCGCGGTCCTGCGACTGGCCGCCGGCGGCTTCCGGGACATGACCCGGGTGGCGGCCGGGCACCCCGGCATCTGGCCGGACATCTGCGCCGAGAACGCCACGGCCATCGACGGCGTCCTCGACGACCTGGTGGTGGCGCTGACCGCCGTGCGCGGCGAGGTGGCCGCCGGCGACCGGGCCGGGCTGCTGCGCCGGCTGGAGACGGCTCGGGCGGCCCGGATCAGCCTGCCCACCGGCGCCCCCCGCCCATCGGAGCTGGCCGAGGTCCGGGTGCCGGTGCTCGACCAGCAGGGCGAGCTGGCCGCCATCACGCTGCTGGCCACCGACCTGGACGTGAACATCTACGACCTGGAGATCGCCCACTCGGCCGAGGGCGACCGGGGCGTGGTGCTGCTCATCGTGGAGGCCGCCATGGCCGAGCGGCTCACCGGCGGGTTGATGGCCAAGGGCTACCGGCCGTCGTCGGCCCCCCTGGCGCCGTGACCGCGCATCGGGTCGAGCCCGGAGGTCCGCTCCGGGGGCGGATCCGGGTCCCCGGTGACAAGTCGATCTCCCACAGGGTCCTGATGCTGGCCGCCCTCGCCGACGGCATGTCCACCATCCGGGGCCTCAGCGACGGCGAGGACGTGCGTTGCACCCTCCGGATCGTGGAGGCCCTCGGCGCCGAGGTCGGCCGGACGGACGACGGCGGGCTGGCCATCCGGGGCGGGAACCTCGGGCCGGCCGACTGTTCCCTGGACGTGGGGAACTCGGGGACCGGGATCCGGCTGCTTGCCGGGCTGCTGTCCGGGATGGACTTCCGGTCCGTCCTCGACGGTGACGAGTCGATCCGCCGTCGCCCCATGGGCCGGGTGCTGGACCCGCTCCGGGCCATGGGCGCCCCGGTGGAGGGCAGTGGCGACGGGAGCCTGGCGCCGCTGACCGTCGGAGGGGGAGGCCTGTCGGGCATCGAGTACCGGTTGCCGGTGGCCAGCGCCCAGGTGAAGGGCTGCGTGCTGTTCGCCGGCCTGTCCGCCGACGGGCCGACCACGGTGGTCGAGGACCGGCTCTCCCGGGCCCACACCGAGGAGCTGATGGCGGCCACGGGGATCGACGTGGCGCGGACCGGCGAGGGTGGCCTGGAGCGGACGACCGTGCATCCGGGGCGCCCCACGCCGTTCGAGCACGACGTGGCCGGTGATCCGTCGCAGGCCGCCTTCTGGGCCGTGGCGGCCTCGATCGTGCCGGGCTCCGAGGTATCGGTGGGCAACGTGTATCAGGGGCCGGCCCGCACCGGCTTCGTGGACGTGCTCCGGCGGATGGGCGCCGAGGTGTCCCACGCCCCCGACTCCGGCGACCTGCTCGTCCGGTCGGCGGACCTGGTCGGCACCGTGGTGGCCGCCGAGGAGGTGCCGGGCCTGGTCGACGAGGTACCGATCCTGGCCGTGGCCGCGGCGTGCGCCGACGGCGAGACGACCTTCGAGGGCGTCGGCGAGCTGCGGGTCAAGGAGAGCGACCGGCTGGCCACCGTGGAGTCGGAGCTGGGGCGCATGGGCGTCGACGTCCACGCCGAGGACGACCGGCTGGTCGTCCGGGGTCGCCCGGGTGGAGCCGGCCTCCGGGGAGCCCACGTCGACGCGCACCACGACCACCGGATCGCCATGTCGTGTGCCGTGGCCGGCCTGGTGGCCGACGGGCCGACGACCGTGGACGGATGGGACGCCGTGGCCACCAGCTACCCGGGCTTCGCGGAGCACCTGGCGGCCCTCCGGGGTGCCGACGGTGGGGCAGGCTGAGCCCGTGGAGGGGTCGATGGACGAAGGCGCGGCTCCGCCGAGGGTGATCGCCATCGACGGGCCGGCCGGTTCGGGCAAGTCGACGGTGGCCCGTGCCGTGGCCGACCGACTGGACCTCGAGTACCTCGACACCGGGGCCATGTACCGCGGGGTGGCCCATGCCGTGCTGGCGCGCGGCGTCGACCCGGCCGACGCCGACGCGGTGGCCGCCGTGGCCCGGGCCGTCGAGTTGGACGTGACCCGGTCGCGGTGCCTGGTCGACGGCGAGGACGCCTCGGAGGCCATCCGGGGCCCGGAGGTCACCGCGGCGGTCAGTGCCGTGGCCGCCAACCCGGAGGTCCGCGTCGAGCTGGTGGCCCGGCAGCGGCGATGGGTGGCCGATCTGGGTGGTGGCGTGATGGAGGGCCGCGACATCGGTTCGGTGGTCTTCCCCGATGCCGAGCTGAAGGTGTACCTGACCGCCTCGGCCGAGGTGCGGGCCCGCCGGCGTGCCGCCGAGTTCCCCGGCATGGACGTCGACCGGGTGGCCGCCGAGATCCGTCGCCGCGACGCGGCCGACTCCAGTCGGGCGGCCAGCCCCCTGGTCACCGCCGACGGCGCCCGGGTGCTCGACACCTCGGACCTGACGGTGGACGGAGTGGTGGACGCCATCGTGGAGATGCTCGGATGAGCGGCGGACCCCGACCGGAGGCCGACCACGGCGGATCGGACGCCTCCGACCTGGGCCGCCGGATGTCGACCTTCGACCGGATCGCCTACCGGGTCTGCTGGTCGGCGCTCTGGTTGCTCTGCAAGGGGTGGTTCCGCTTCCGGGTGGTCGGCAAGGCGAACCTGCCCGCCGAGGGCGCCTACATCCTCTCGCCCGTCCACCGCTCGTACCTCGACACGCCGGTCGGAGGCATGGTCACCGCCCGCCGCCAGCGGTTCCTCGGCAAGGAGTCGCTCTGGCGGAGCAGGCTGAGTGGCCGCTTCCTGACCATCGTCGGCGGCTTCCCCGTGGAGCGGGGGACCGCGGATCGGGCCGCCCTGCGGGCCTGCCAGGAGGTGCTGGAGCGGGGCGAGCCGATGGTCATGTTCCCCGAGGGGACGCGCCAGCACGGGCCGGTGGTCCGTGCCGACCTGCTCCACGCCGGTCCCTCCTTCGTGGCCGTCCGGGCGGGCGTGCCCATCGTGCCCATGGGGATCGCCGGCACCGACCACGCCATGCCGGGCGGGTCGCCGTTGATCCGTCCGTGCAAGGTGGTGATGGTGGTCGGCGAACCGATCCATCCACCGGTCGTCGAGGGTCGGGTGCCCCGGCGGGTGGTCGACGAGCTGACCGAACGGCTCCGCGTCGGCCTGCAGGAGGCGTTCGACGAGGCCCAGCGCCTGGTCGGCCGACCCGCCCTGCCCGACCCGGACCCGCCGGAGGCCTGAGCCCGGGCTGGGGCCCGTCAATCGAGAAGCGGGTCAGTCGAGAGGCAGGTCAGCCGGTGGGGCGGAGGCGGTCCAGGGCGGCCAGGGCGTCCGAGGCGTCGATCGCCCGGTCGTCCAGGTGCCCCGAAGGCGCCGGCGTCCCGAAGCCGACGGCGGCGAACCCGCGGGCGGCGTGCAACAGGTCGCGGAGGTTCCGCGGCGGCGGGAAGTACTCGTCCTCCTCGGTGTGGCGGACCGTCTCCACGCCCGTGCGGGGGGCCAGCGACCGGACCACGGCGTCCACCACGTCCTCGGGCGCCGAGGCACCGGCGGTGACGCCGACGGTGCCCGACAGGTCGTCGGGGAGCTCGTCGGCCCGGTTGATCCACTCCACCCGCTCGCATCCCGCCTCGGTGGCCAACTGGACCAGTGCCCGGGTGTTGGAGCTGTTGGTGGAGCCGATCACCACCACGGCGTCGCACCGGTCGACGAGGTCCAGCAGGGCGCCCTGGCGGTTGGTGGTGGCGAAGCACAGGTCGCTGCGGCCCGGCGACCACAGGTCGGGCCACCGGTCGCCGGCGGCGTCGACCACGCCTCCCCAGTCCCGGTGGCTGAGGGTGGTCTGGGCGAGGATGGCCACGTCGTCGCCCAGGTCGGGCAGCGCCCGCACCTCGTCGGGATGCTCGACCCGGTGGATCGACTCGGGGGCCACGGCGATGGTGCCCTCGGCCTCCTCGTGGCCGGCGTGGCCCACGTAGACGATGCGGTAGCCCTTGGCGGCCCGGGTCTTGACCTCGTGGTGGACCTTGGTCACCAGGGGGCACACGGCGTCGACCGTGTAGCCGCCGACGTCGTGGGCCCGGCGGACCACCTCGGGGGCCGAGCCGTGGGCCGAGAGCATCACCGGGGCGCCCTCGGGCACCTCGCCGATGTCGTCCACGAACACCACGCCCAGGGCCTCGAACCGCTCCACGACCAGCTTGTTGTGGACGATCTCGTGGTAGCAGTACACGGGCTCGTCGAAGGCCCGGACCATCCAGGTGAGGGCCTTGATGGCCATCTCGACGCCGGCGCAGAAGCCGCGGGGTTCGGCGAGGAGGACTCGCTCCACGCCTGGGGTGGCGGTCACGGCCCGAGCCTACGGCCGTCGGGGGGACGGATCCGTCGTGGGAGGCGTCGTCGATAGCCTGACGGCCATGTCGGCCCCCGTGGTCGTCGCCGTCGCCGCCGGATCCCCCGCCGAAGGGGCCGGCGTGGTGCCCGGTGACCGCCTCCTCACCATCGACGACCGCGTCCCGCGCGACATCATCGAGTACCAGCTGCTGGTCGACGCGCCCGTCGTCGAGATGACGGTCGAGAGCGGGGGGCTGGAGCGCGACGTCGTCGTGACGAAGCCGGACGGTGCGCCGCTGGGCATCGAGGTGGACAGCGCGCTGTTCGACCGGGTCCGTACGTGCGACAACCACTGCGAGTTCTGCTTCATCTACCAGCTGCCCCCCGGCCTCCGGCGCAGCCTGTACGTCAAGGACGACGACTACCGGTTGTCGTTCCTCTACGGGAACTTCACGACCCTCACCCGGTTCACCGAGGCCGACCTGGAGCGGGTGGTCTCCGAGGGCCTCGGGCCGCTGTACGTCAGCATCCACGCCACCCATCCGGGCAAGCGGACCGAGATGCTCCGCAACCGGCGGGGGGCGACCAGCCTGCGGTGGCTGCGCGCGCTGCTCGACCACGGGGTGACCGTGCACGGCCAGGTCGTGGTGTGTCCGGGCCTGAACGGTGGCGCCTGGCTGGAGGACACGCTGGCCGACGTGGCCGACCGCTTCAGCGACCTGGCCAGCCTCTGCGTGGTGCCCCTCGGGGTGAGCCGCTTCAACGACGAGCCCAGGATGCGGGCCCACACGCAGGCCGAGGCGGACGAGGTGGTGGCCGTGGTCGAAGCGTGGCAGGAGCACTTCCTGGCCGCGGTGGGCCGACGCCTGGTGCACGCTGCCGACGAGTACCACCTCCTGGCCGGACGACCCTTCCCGACCGTCGACGCCTACGAGGGCGTGGACATGACCGAGGACGGCGTGGGCATGGCCCGGGCCTTCGAACAGGAGTTCCGGGGCGAGGTCGACGATGCCGACCCGACGTCGGCCGACCGCGCCTCGGGCTTCTTCCGGTCGGTGGACGGAGCGCCGGCCCTGGGCTTCCGGGCGCCCCGCGGCTGTGCGTCGACCGATGGCGGGCCGTCGGAGGGCGGCGTGGCCCTCGCCGCTCCGACCCGACGCCCCCGTGCCGACGCCCCGGTGGCCGTCCTCACCGGCGAGCTCGGAGCCCCCGTGCTCGAACCCCTGGTGGCCTCGCTGGGACGGGACGACGTCCGGGTGCTGCCGGTGGAGAACCGCTTCTTCGGCGGGAACGTGGGCGTGACGGGCCTGCTGGTGGGCGAGGACCTGGCTCGGGTGCTGGACGGGCAGCCGACCGGCCACCGCTACCTGCTTCCCGACGTGTGCCTCAGCAACGGACGGTTCCTCGACGGCTCCGAGCCGTCGGACCTGCCGGTCGCGGTGGAGGTGGTGCCGGCCGACGGCGCCTCGCTCCGGGCCGCGCTCGAGGTGGCGGCATGAGCGCCGTGGTGGCCATCGTCGGTCGCCCGAACGTGGGCAAGTCGACCCTCCTGAACCGGATCATCGGCCGCCGTGAGGCCATCGTGGAGGAGCGCCCCGGCGTGACCCGGGACCGCAAGGAGGTCGAGGCGTCCTGGCAGGGGAGGGAGTTCACCCTCGTCGACACCGGCGGTTGGATCGCCGACGGGGACGCGCTGGACGAGAAGGTCAGCCGGCAGAGCGAGCAGGCCATCGCCACGGCCGACGCCGTCCTGTTCGTGGTCGACGCCACCGTCGGGGTCACCGAGGACGACGCCCGGGTGGCCGGGCTGCTGCGGTCCGTGGGCGCCCCGGTCCTGGTCGTGGCCAACAAGGTCGACGACCGGGTCCACGAGGCTTCGATCTGGGAGTTGATGTCGTTGGGCCTCGGCGAGCCGTCGCCGGTGAGCGCTCTGCACGGGCGCGGGGCCGGCGACCTGCTGGACCGCCTCGTCGCCGCCCTGCCCGAGGGGGACGACGGCGGAGCGGTCGAGGAGGGGGACGGCGAGCGGATCATGGGCGTGGCCCTCGTCGGGCGTCCCAACGTGGGCAAGTCCACCCTGTTCAACCGCCTGACCGGCGAGGAGCGGGCCGTCGTCCACGACCGACCGGGCACCACCCGTGACACCGTCGACACCGTCGTCGAGACCGACCATGGGCCCGTCCGGTTCATCGACACGGCCGGGATGCGCCGCAAGGCCCGGATCGACGAGGACACCGAGTACTACTCGCTGGTGCGGGCCCTGCGGGCCGTCGACGGCGCCGACGTGGCCCTGTTGGTGGTCGACGCCACCCTGGGGGTGACCCATCAGGACCAGCGTCTCGCTGAGCGGGTCGACGCCGCCGGCTGCCCGATCGTGGTGCTGCTCAACAAGTGGGACCTGTGCGACGCCGAGCAACGCGAGGACGTGATGGTGCAGGTGGGGGACAAGCTGCACTTCGTGGGCGAGGCCCCGGTGCTGCGGATCAGCGCCCTGACGGGACGCAACGTGCAGCGCCTCTGGCCTGCGCTGGAGGACACGCTCGACGACTACCGGACCCGGATCCCGACCCGGAGGGTCAACGACGTGGTGCGGGCCGCCCAGGCCGCCCACCCGGCACCGGCCGGGGTGAGGATCCTGTACGCCACCCAGGGGGCGACCGACCCGCCGACGTTCACCCTGTTCGCCAACCGGGAGGTGCCGCGGACCTGGCTGCGGTACCTGGAGCGCCGCCTACGGGAGGACCTGGACCTGGGCTCGACCCCCATCAAGCTGCGGGTCCGGAGGCGTTCGGAGTAGTCGGCCGGGGGCGGTCCGCGGTTCGGCCGGTGGCCGAGCGTCGGGCTGCGGCGGCCACGACTACGCTGGATCCACATGCGCGCGCCGGTCCTCACCGTCCTCGGCATCGTCTGCTTCGCCGCGGCCTACGGCTGGGGGAGGTCGGCCCTGCTCCGGTACCGGCTGGTCGGCCAGATCGACCCGAAGGACGCCCCGGACGCCTACACGCTCGCCTGGTCGACGTTCCGCAAGGAGCTGCACGCCTCGTCGCTCTACGGCCTCCTGGCCCTGGCCTCCCTCGTCAACGCCTTCGTCGAGGGGGTGGCGGGGGCAACGGTCTTCTCGCTGGTGGCGGTTCCGGCCCTGGTGTCCACCGTGTGGTCGCGTCACGCCGTCTACGAGGCCCGGGTGGCACGCCAGGGCATCGACATCGAGCGCCGGTCCCGGGAGACCCTCGAGCAGGAGGACCTGGCACCCAAGGCGTGGGCGGGCCGGTTGGCCCCCGAGGAATTGCCTGACTTCTCCGGCTTCGAGACCGGCCGGGTGTACCAGGCCGGTACCGGGCTCATGGCCGGCGACTTCTTCGACGTGTTCAAGATGTCGGACACCCGCCTGGCCGCCGTGGTGGGCGACGTGTCCGGCCACGGCATCGAGGCCTCGATCACCGCCTTCCAGGCCAAGTACCTGCTGCGGACCTTCCTGCGCCAGTTCCGGGACCCGGCCCAGGCCCTCGAGGAGTTGAACCGGCAGATGTCGTCGGTGGAGCGGTCCGAGGAGTTCATCTCCCTGGTCGTGCTGGTGTTCGACACCGAGGCCGAGACGATGCGGTACGCCTCGGCGGGGCATCCGGCCACGTTCCTGTGGCACGGCCGCGAGGTCCGGCCCCTGCGGTCCACCGGGCCGCTCCTGATGCTGACTCCGGACGCCTCGTACTTCAGCCGGGAGATCCCGCTGGCCCGCGACGACATGGCCGTCATGTACACCGACGGGCTGGCCGAGGCCCGCAACGGCGACGAGCTGTTCGGCGAGGAACGGATCGGCGACATGGTGCGTCGCAATCCGGGGATCTCGCCCGGGGTGCTGTGCAAGCAGTTGCTGGACGCCGCCAACGACTTCAGCCGTGGCAAGGTCCAGGACGACCTGGCCATCCTGGCCGTCCGCAAGACCTGACCGGCCGG
>JAERSW010000033.1 GCA_016845305.1 Acidimicrobiales bacterium | reverse complement strand
CGCGTCGCCCTGCTGCGGGCGTTCCCGAAGGTCCGGACCGGCGCCCACCTCGACCATCCCGCCGTCACGGTGCTGCGGGCCGCCGAGGTCGACGTAGAGCTCGCGGAACCGGACTCGCTCGACGGGACCGGGGCGACCATGCTGCGGGCGGACGGCGAGCCGTTCGGGACGCTGCCGTGCACGCTGGCGGTCCGACCGGGTGCGCTCTGGGTGGCCGGAGCCGCAACCGGACCGGTGGGCCGCGCCTAGGGTTGCCGGCCATGAGCCAGCACCCGACCCACCGCATCAGCATCACCTACTGCGTCCCCTGAGACTATTCCTCCCGCGCCGTGGGCGCGGCTGGAGACCTGCTGGCCGACTACCAGCACGTGATCGACGACCTGACCCTGGTCATGGGCGACAGCGGCGTGTTCGACGTCGTCGTCGACGACACCACGATCTACTCCAAGGCCGAGACCGGCCGGCACGCCGAACCCGGCGAGGTCCTCGATCTGTTCACCGCCCACGTCGGCCCCGACATCCCCCGCTACGGCGAGGAATGACCGGGCCGGCCGGGCCCACCGGACACGGTGTCGCCGGATCCACGCTTCTGGATTCCCGCGTCTAGATTCTCCCCATCGGCGGTCACGCCGACGCGATCCCGCCCAACCCCGAGAACCCGGTTCTCAAACCACGAGACAACAGGAGTACCAACGTGAGCCTGGACGGCAGCCAGACCCTCGAGAACCTGAAGGCCGCCTTCGCCGGCGAGTCGCAGGCCAACCGCCGCTACCTCTACTTCGCCAAGGTCGCCGACGTCGAGGGCTACCCCGATATCGCCGGCAACTTCCGCGACACCGCCGAGGGCGAGACCGGCCACGCCCACGGCCACCTCGACTACATCAAGACCGTCGGCGACCCGGCCACCGGCCTGCCCATCGGCGACACGCTGGAGAACCTGGCCGCCGCAGTGGCCGGCGAGACCCACGAGTACACCGAGATGTACCCGGGCATGGCCAAGACCGCCCGCGAGGAGGGCCACGGCGACATCGCCGACTGGTTCGAGACCCTGGCCAAGGCCGAGAAGGCCCACGCCGGCCGCTTCCAGTCGCTGCTGGACGAGGTCAGCTGAGCCGGGACACCACCGCGCGGCGCTTCCTCCGGAACGCCCGCTGCGGAGCCTGAGACTCGAGTCGCACCGGCCGTACCCTCTCGGGGCGGCCGGTGCGTCGCGTCCCACCTCCCGACACCTCCCCCTGGACACATGCCCGACCACATCGCCTACTCACCGACGCCGGGCCTGACCTACGACCCGTCGGACCCCGTCTACTGGGACGCCGACGCTCTGCAGGCCGAGGTCGACCGGACGTTCGAGATCTGCCACGGCTGCCGCATGTGCTTCAAGTACTGCGACTCGTTCCCGTCGCTGTTCTCGTTCCTGGACGACCGCCACGACGGCGACGTCCGGTCCATCACCGCGGACGAGACGGCGCAGGTCATGGACGAGTGCTTCCAGTGCAAGCTCTGCGAGGTCCAGTGCCCGTACACGGTGCGCGACGACCACGAGTTCCAGCTGGACTTCCCGAAGCTGGTGCACCGCTTCAAGGCCCAGCGGGCCCGCGCCGAGGGTCTCGGCCGCCGCGAACGGATCCTCGGCGACCCGGACCGCACCGCGGCGCTCGCCCGGGCCAGCGGCGGCCTCGCCAACGTGGCCAACGCCCGCAGCCGCATCCACCGGATCTTCCTCGAGAAGGTGCTGGGCATCCACCGCGACAAGGACCTCCCCCGGTTCGCCCGCACCACGTTCACGGCGTGGGCGAAACGTCGGGGCCTCGTGTCGGACGACCCGACCGAGGGCGAGGCCGTCCTCTTCCCCACCTGCTACGTCGAGCACAACGAACCCGAGGTGGGCCACGACACCGTGGCGGTCCTCGAACGCAACGGCGTGGCGGTGACCTGCACCGAGGGCCTGGCCTGCTGCGGCATGCCCGCCTGGGAGTCCGGCGACCTCGACGGCCTGCGGGAGCGGGCCACCACCAACCTGGACCGCCTCGAGCCGCACGTGGCCGCCGGCAAGAAGGTGTTGGCCATCAACCCGACCTGCTCGATGATGCTCCGCCGCGAGTACCCGGAGCTCGTCGCCCCCGAGGACCGCGAGCGGGCCGGACGCCTCGCCGAGGCGGTGTCGGACCCGTCGGAGTTCCTGTGGTCGATCCGCAACGAGGACCGGTTCGACGACGGCTTCGCGTCGACGCCGGGCGACGTCGCCTACCACGCCCCCTGCCACCTGCGCACCCAGGGCGTCGGCTTCAAGGGCCGCGACCTGCTACGCAAGGTCCCCGGGGTGAAGCCGTCGACGACGATGGAGTGCTGTGGCCACGACGGCACGCACGCCATGAAGGTGGAGGGCTTCGAGGCGTCGGTCCGCATCGGCCGCAAGGCCTTCGACGGGATGCAGGCGGCGAGCGACGGCGACCCGGGTGCCCGGGTCTGGGCGACCGACTGCCCGCTGGCCGCCCTGCAGTTCGCCCAGCACGCCGGTCGCCGACCCATGCACCCCATGTCGATCCTGGCCCGGGCGTACGAGCCCGACGGGTTCCCCACCCCCGTCACGATCGACGAGACCCCGGGGAGAGCGCAGGAAGACCATGGCTGACGCACCCGTGCCGGCACCGCACCACGTCCAGCGGAGCGAGATCGTCGACTGGCAGACCTACGCGGACGATCGCGACGCCCAGCGGGCGGCGGTCCTCGAGGCCAAGGCGCCGCGGCGCATCCACCTCGGCGAGCACCTGACGTTCCTGTTCGAGAACCACGACACGATCCGCTACCAGATCCAGGAGATCATGCGGGCCGAGCGCATCGTGCGCGAGTCGGCCATCGTCGAGGAGATCGACACCTACAACGGGATGCTCGGCGGGCCCGGCCAGCTCGGTTGTGCACTGCTCATCGAGATCGAGGACGAGGCGAAGCGCAGGCCCCTGCTCGAAGCGTGGCTGGGCCTCCAGGAGTGCCTGTACCTGGAGTGCCCGGCCGACGAGGGCCGGTCTCGGTCGTACGCCTCGTTCGACCCGTCCCAGGTCGGCCGGGGTCGCCTGTCCGCGGTGCAGTACCTGCTCTTCGACCTGCCCGCCGGGGCGTTGGACGCCGGCCAGGTGCGTCTGGGCAGCGACTTTCCCGCGCTGGAATCGTCGGTGGACCTGAGCGCCGCACAGCAGGCCGCGCTGGCCGCCGACCTGGCCGCCACCCGCGGCTGAGGGACGTACGGGTTACAGGCCCGCCATCACCTCGACGCGATGACCTGGGCCCAGGTGTCCAGCAGGGCCAGTGTCTCGTCGCGTGGCACGGACGGCAGGTTGAACGCCACCCGCTCGATGCCGTGCTCGGCCAGGTCGTCAAGCACCGCGGCGTCGGCCGGGGCGTAGTAGATGGAGATCTCCACCTCCGACGGATCGCGCCCGGCCTCGGCGCACGCCTCGTTCCGGAGGCCGGCGAGGATCGCTCCGTCAACGGGTGTCCGGCCGCCGATGGGGATCCAGCCGTTCCCGTAGGCCACGGCCCGCCGCAGGCCGCCGGGCGCCACGCCACCGACGTGGATCGGCGGGTGGGGCCGCTGGACCGGCTTGGGGTTCTGGTACGTGGGACCGAAGTCGACCTGGTCGCCGTGGTACTCGGCGATCTCGTCGGCCCACAGCGCCTTCATGGCCTCGACCCGTTCGCGCATGAGCCCGAACCGGCGCTCCGGATCGGTGCCGTGGTCGGACATCTCCTCGAGGTTCCAGCCGGCGCCCACGCCGAACAGGACGCGGCCGCCGGACAGCACGTCGAGGCTGGCCACCTCCTTGGCGGTGTGGATGGGATCGCGCTGGACGACCAGGGTGATCCCGGTGCCCAACTTCAGGGTGCTGGTCACGCTGGACATGACCCCGAGCGTCACGAACGGGTCGAGGGTGTCGTAGTACATCTGCGGCAGGTCCGGGCCGCCCGGCCACGGCGACTGCCGCGACGCCGGGATGTGGCTGTGCTCGGCCAGCCAGACCGACTCGAAGCCCCGTTCCTCGAGGGCGGTGGCCAACTCGATGGGGCTGATGGCGTACTCGGTCGGGAAGAAGGCGACTCCGAAGTGCATGAGCGCCGAACCTAGTTTCCGAAGCCCGACGGCCCCTGATCAGGCCCCGGGGTCGAAGGCGCCGCGTCCCATCTGGTCGCGGATCGGCACCACCGGCGGGCTGGTCAGGGTGCGCCGCTGCCAGTTGGCCCCGTCGACGACCATGGTGTGGCCGGACACGAACCGGGCGTACGGCGAGGCCAGGAAGGTGGCCGCCCAGCCCAGCTCGCGGGGTGCCCCGACCCGCATGGCCGGCTGGCGGGCGTCGAGGTCGGGGGTGCGGTCCAGGCTGGCCCGGATGTCGGCCGTCATGTCGTCGTGGGGCATGAGGCCGGGCACGAGGCCGTTGACCCGGATGCCGGCCGGCCCCCATTCGACGGCGAGCGTCTCGACCAGGTTGACCACCCCGGCCTTGGCGGCCGCCGAGTGGGCGAACCCCGGCCCGCCCGTCCAGGCGTACGAGGCGGCCACGTTCAGGATCGACGCCGGCGTGCCGGTCGCCAGGTGACGGCGGGCGAACTCCCGGCTGCAGAGGAACGTGCCGTTCAGCGTGATGTCGACCACGGTCCGCCAGGCGTTGGGCGACAGGTCCTCGGCCGGCGACGGGAAGTTGGCCGCCGCGTTGTTGACCAGCACGCCGGCCAACCCGAAGGCACCCTCGGCGGTGTCCAACGCCGCGGCGATCGCCTCGGGATCCCGGATGTCGCATGCCACGGTGGCCACCTCGGCCCCGATGTCCGACAGCGCCTCGGCGCCGGCGGCCAGGTGGTCGGCACCGCGGCTGGCCAGCACGACCGAGGCGCCCAGGCGGCCGAACTCCAGGGCGATGGCCAGGCCCAGGCCCGTCCCGCCGCCCGTCACCAGCACCACCTCGCCGTCGAAGGTCCCGGCGGGCAGCGCGGCCTCGCCGAGGGGAGGCGGTGGCGGGGCACCCCCGTCGGCCACGGTCAGCTCCCCCGGTAGCGGGGCTCGCGGTCCTCGACCCGGGCGGCGCGGAACTCGGCGAAGTCGTCGCTGCGGTTCAGGAAGGTCTGGTAGACGAGCTCGTCGTCCATGGACGCACGCTGGGCGGGCCGGGCCAGGTGCCCGATGGCCCGCCGGGCCAGCTTGACGGCCACCGTCGGGGCGGCGGCGACCTTCTCGGCCATCTCGTAGGCGGTGGCGTCGAGCTCGTCGGGCTCGACGACCCGCGACACGATGCCGTGGTGCAGCGCCTCGTCGGCCGACAGGCGCCGGCCGGTCAGGACCATGTCCGACACCAGGCCGTGCCCGCACATCTCGTACAGAACCCCCATCCCGCCGGTGTCGGGGATGACGCCGTGGGCCAGCTCGGGGAGCATGAACCGGGCATCGGTGGCCGCGATGCGGATGTCGCACAGCAGGGCTCGCTGGAACGACCCGCCGATGGCCCAGCCCCGGATGGCCACGATCACCGGGGCGTCGAGGTCCCACAGCTGCTGGATGCCGCGGTGGCCGCGGACCATGAGCTCGTGGTGGGTCAGCTCGGTGACGTTGGTGCCGATGGCCGAGACGTCACGGCCCGACGACCACGACGGCCCCTCGCCCCGCCACACCACGGCCCGCACCTCGGGTCGGTCGCGGAGTTCGCCCAGGATCTCGAAGAGGCGGGCGTCCATCTCGTCGTCGAAGGCGTTGTGCTTGTCGACGTTGTCGTTGGTGATGGTGGCGATGGCGCCGTCCACCTCGAGCCGTACCCGATCGGTCACCTGGCCCATTCCCCTTCAGACTCCCCTCGGACTCCCCCCGGGCCGATGACCGGCCCGTCGTCGGCGACCCTAGGGGGCACCCGTCCGGGGACTCGCCTTGACCGACTGCGAATAACGGTTATTATCGAAACGTGGCACTGCCGGAGACCCACACCGATCACTTCGCCGGAGACGGCGCCGGGTCCGACCCGCTCACCCACCGCCTGCTCCACGCCGCGGCCGAGGTGTTCGCCGAGAAGGGCTACGAGAAGGCCGGCGTGGCCGAGATCGCCCGCCGGGCCGGCGTCACCACCGGAGCCATCTACAGCCGCTACGGCGGCAAGGCCGAACTGCTGCTCGAGGCCGTCGACCACCACGTGCCCGATGCCCTCGACGCCGTCCTCAACGGCTCCGGCCCCTCCGACCGGAGCACCCGCCTGCCGGCCACCGAGGTCCTGTCCACCCTCGGCGACCACCTGCTGGACGACCTGCACGGCGGCCACGGCCTGTTCCTCGAGGCCATGGTGGCCGCCCGCCGCGACCCCGTCCTTGCCGACCGCCTCCGGGAGCGCGTCGCCGACGAGGACCGACGCCTCGGCAAGCTGGTCGACGAGGGCACCCACGCCGGCCTGTTCGACCCCGACCTCGACGAGCTGGCCGTCGTCCGCCTGGCCCACGCCATCGGCTTCGGCATGCTCATGACCCGGTCGCTGGGCATGGAGCTCCCCGATCCCGATTCGTGGCACGACGTCCTCGACCGGGTCATCGCCAGCCTCGGTACCGACGCTGCCCGCCCAGCCGACCCGAGCAACCCAGCCGACCCGTCCACCACGACCGACCCATCCCCCACCACCGGAGACCCCGCGTGACCATCACCGAGAACGAGACCCCCTCCGCCAGCGCCGACGAGACCGCGTTCGGCGACCTGCTCGACAAGGTGCGGGCCGAGTTCGACGCCCAGTTCACCTGGGACTACGAGCGCGGCCGCGACGGCCTGAACCGCCTCTACGAGAAGGCCAAGCGGGCCCAGTGGAACGTCAGCGACGACCTGGACTGGTCGATCGACGTCGACCCCGAGCGCATGGTCCGCCTCCAGCAGGAGGTGACCGGCATCCCCGCCGGCTTCCCGGCCCGCTCCCTGCTCGATGTCAAGGGCTCGCCGGTGGCCGGCTGGGACGACGACAAGTGGGTCGACTTCGCCGTCCACTCCCAGTGCGCCTCGCTCAGCCAGTTCCTCCACGGCGAACAGGGCGCCCTGCTGTGCACGGCCCGCCTCGTCGAGGCCGTCCCGTGGATCGAGGCCAAGTACTACGGCTCCACCCAGGTGGTGGACGAGGCCCGCCACGTCGAGGCGTTCGCCCGGTACCTCGACGAGAAGATGCCGACCACGTACCCGATCAACGAGAACCTCAAGTCGCTGCTCGACGCCGTGCTCACCGACGAGCGGTGGGACCTCGTGTACCTCGGCATGCAGGTCGTCATCGAGGGCCTGGCGCTGGCCGCCTTCGGGATGATGCTCGGCACTACCCAGGAGCCGCTGCTGAAGAAGATGCTCCGCTACGTCATGGCCGACGAGGCCCGGCACGTGGCCTTCGGGATCCTGTCGCTGCGCGAGATCTACGACGACCTTCCCGCCGACGAGTTCCGCCTCCGCCAGGAGTTCGCCTACGAGGCCTGCGAGCAGATGCGCCGTCGCACGCTGAACGCCGAACTGTGGCCGAGCTTCGGCATCTCCAACGAGGAGATCCAGGCCGCGCTCCCCGACCGGGAGGCGCAGCGGCGCTTCCAGCGGATCCTGTTCTCGAAGATCGTCCCCAACTGCAAGAAGCTCGGCCTGCTCGACCACCGGGACGGGTGGCTGCGGGAGCGCTTCCAGGAGATGAACATCATCGAGTTCGAGGACTGGGAGAACACCGCCGAGGCGCTGAACCTCGAGGGCCGGGTCGCTGACAAGGAGGGCTCGGACACCGGAGACTCCGCCGGCTTCGACCCTGACAACCTCGAGGGCGTCGAGGTCATCGAGCAGCCCGTCCACTAGCCGACACCGACCGCCGAACCAGGAGCCCCGATCCCATGACCGCCACCGAGCCCCTCTCCAGCGACTCCTTCCCCAGCGAAGGGGCCGCCTCCAGCGACTACGACTTCCGGGCGTACGCCAACGACCCGGACCGGATCGCCGACTTCTCGCGCTCCAACGAGGAGATGACGTCGCTCATCAGCACCGTCGAGGACAACGCGGACGCCATCTACACGTGGCGCTACGACAAGGGCGAGCGGGCCGCCCTCGACCGGCTCTACGAGAAGGCCAAGACCTCGCAGTGGAACGGCCAGACCGACCTGGACTGGTCCACCGACGTCGACCTCGACAAGGTCCTGGCGCCGGCCGACCCCGCCGAGGTCGCCTACTTCGCTGAGAACCCCGCGTCGCCGCTCCACAAGCTGAACGAGGACGAGTGGCACGACGTGGCCATCGAGTCCATGAACTGGAGCCTCTGCCAGTTCCTACACGGCGAGCAGGGCGCCCTGCTGTGCACGGCCAAGATCGTCGAGACCGTCCCGTGGATCGACGCCAAGTACTACGCGGCCACCCAGGTGGTCGACGAGGCCCGCCACGTCGAGGTGTTCGCCCAGTACCTCGACCAGAAGCTGGACGGCATCAAGTACCCGGTCAACACCCATCTGGAGGCGCTCCTCGACGACATCCTCGAGGACAGCCGCTGGGACATGACCTATCTGGGCATGCAGATCATGGTCGAGGGCCTGGCCCTGGCCGCCTTCGGCTTCATGCACATGACCACCGAGGAGCCGCTGCTCAAGAAGCTGCTGCGCTACGTCATGTCCGACGAGGCCCGCCACGTGGCGTTCGGCGTGCTCAGCCTCCAGGAGGTGTACCAGGAGCTCACGGCGGCCGAGCTGCGCGACCGCCAGGAGTTCGCCTTCGAGGCGGCGCTGCGGATGCGCGACCGCTTCATGCGCCAGGAGGTGTGGGAGCGCATGGGCGTGCCGGTCAAGGACATGGTCAAGTACAGCCTGGAGATGCCCGACGAGTTGCGGGTCTTCCAGAAGCTGCTGTTCTCGAAGATCGTCCCCAACTGCAAGAAGCTGGGCCTGCTGGACGCCGGCGACGGCTGGCTGCGGGACCGGTTCACCGACATCGGGGTGATCGAGTTCGAGGACTGGGTCGACACCGGCGAGGAGTACGCCGACCTCGACGAGGTGGCCAAGGACCGGGAGATGGCTGAGGGCTAGTTCCCGTCGTCTCCGGTATCGCCGGCGACCACGTGGTGGCGGATCACCTCGTCGATCACGAAGCGCAGGAACTTCTCGCTGAACACCGGGTCGAGCCCGGCCGACTCGGCCAGCTCGCGCATCCGCTGCACCTGGACGGCCTCGCGGTCCGGGTCGGCGGGCGGCATTCCGGCCGCCGCCTTGTGGGCGCCGACGCGACGGGTGACCTTGAAGCGCTCGGCCAGCAGATGGATGAGCGCGGCGTCGATGTTGTCGATGCTGGATCGGTACTCGTCCAGCACGGGGTCCTGTTCCACGTGCCGGATCGTACGCGGTGCCGCCCGGAGGCCGGGGACCGAAACCCCGAGAACTAGTCTCGGGCGTCCGTCCCGGTCCGCCCGGGTCTGGACGGTCCGAGGCAAGAGCGCAGGAGAACCCACCCATGAAGGTCCCGCTGACCGTCGCCGACCACCTCCGCCGGGCCGAACTGGTCTACGGCGACCGCATCGCCATCGTCGACGAACCCGACCAGGTGGCGGCCCCGATGCCCGACCTGACCTACGGCCGCGTCGCCGAGCTGTCGCGGGCCATGGCCGCCGGCCTGGACGGCATGGGCCTCGACCACGGCGCCCGCGTCGCCATGGTCAGCCACAACGCCGCCCGCCTGCTGGTGTTCCTGTTCGGGACCAGCGCCTTCGGCCGGGTCGGCGTGCCGATCAACTTCCGGCTCAACGCCGAGGAGGTCCAGTACATCGTCGACCACTCCGGGGCCGACGTGCTCATCATGGACCCGGAGCTCGAGGCCGACCTGGGCGACGTGAAGGTCGGTACCCGCCTGCTGGCCGGCGAGGAGTCCGACTCGTTGTTCGTCGAGGGCGTGGAACCGCGCCCGTGGACGCCCGACGAGGACGCCACGGCCACCATCAACTACACGAGCGGCACCACGGCCCGCCCCAAGGGCGTCGAGATGACGCACCGGAACCTGTGGCTGAACGCCGCGGTGTTCGGCTGGCAGACCGGCGTGAACGACCGCGACGTCTACCTGCACACCCTGCCCATGTTCCACTGCAACGGCTGGGGCATGCCCTACGCCATGACCGGCATGGGCGGCCGGCACATCGTGCTCCGCAAGGTCGACGGCCCGGAGATCCTGCGGCGCATCGACCGGCACGGGGTGACCCTGCTGTGCGGCGCCCCGGCGGTCATCGCCGCCGTGCTCGACGCGGCCGCCGACTGGGGCGGCGAGATCCCCGGCAGCGGCACCATGCGCATCGTGGTGGCCGGCGCCCCGCCGCCGACGCGGACCATCGAGCGGGTCGAGACCGAGCTGGGCTGGGAGTTCATCCAGATCTACGGCCTGACCGAGACCGCTCCCCTGCTGACCATGAACCGCAGCCGGACCGAATGGGACGACGACACCCCGGCCGAGCGGGCCGCCCGCCTGTCGCGGGCCGGCGCCCCGGCGCTCGGCGTCACCCTGACCACGTCGCCGGAGGGCGAGCTGCTGGCCCGCTCCAACCACGTGCTGAAGAGCTACTGGGACCAGCCGGACGCCTCGGCCGAGGCCCTGGCCGACGACTGGTTCCACACCGGCGACGGCGCCACCATCGACGACGAGAACTACGCCACCATCACCGACCGCAAGAAGGACGTGATCATCTCCGGCGGCGAGAACGTGTCGTCCATCGAGGTGGAGGACACGCTCTTCTCGCATCCGGCGGTGGCCGAGGTGGCCGTCATCGGCGTCCCCGACGAGAAGTGGGGCGAGACGATCAAGGCGCTGGTGGTCCTGGCCCCCGACGCCGACTCCCTCGACGGTGGCGCCCCCGACGAGCGGGGGCTGATCGACCACTGCCGGAAGCGCCTGGCCCACTTCAAGTGCCCGACCACCGTCGAGTTCCGTGACGAGCTGGCCCGGACGGCCACCGGCAAGCTGCAGAAGTTCAAGCTCCGTGCCCCGTACTGGGAGGGCATGGCCAAGCAGGTGAACTGAGCCGTGAACCCGTCCCCGGCCAGGCGGCTCGCGGTGGTGGCGTGCATGGACGCACGGCTGGACCCGCTGCCGGTGCTCGGGCTGGCGCCCGGTGACGCCCACGTGATCCGCAACGCCGGGGGCATCGTCACCGACGACGTGGTCCGGTCGCTGTGCCTGTCCCAGCGCCTGCTGGGCACCACGGCGGTCGTGCTCGTCCACCACACCCGGTGCGGCCTCGACGGGCTCGACGAGGAGGCCTTCCTCGCCGAGCTGGAGGACGCGGCCGGCGAACGCCCCGACTGGACGCCCGGATCCTTCAGCGACCCCGCCGACAGCGTCCGCGCCTCGATCGGCCGGCTCCGGGCCTGCCCGTTCCTGCCCCACCGGGATGCCATCACCGGCCACGTGTACGACGTGGACACGGGAGAACTGGCCGAGGTGGACCCGGCCACCTGACCCGTTCCTTCGCACGCCGACGGACCCACGCTGGTTTATGCGAGAGATGCATGCGGTCAGGTTTGCCCATGTGACCGACGGCACGTAGCCTCGGAAGCCGCTGACCAAGGACGGTCGGCACCCGGGGCAGGTGACGACACCGGCCCCGGACAACCAACGAACCGGAGGGGGTTCACCTGATGAAGAGCAAGCTCTTCAAGTTTCTTGCCCTGTTCCTGACCATCGGCGTGGTCGCCGCGGCATGCGGCAGCGACAGCGAGGAGGCCGCTCCGGCCACCACCGCTGCGCCGGCCACCACGGCCGCCGAGACCACCACGACCGCCCAGGTCGAGGTCGTCGCCGAAGGCAGCCTGCTGGACGTCGTCCAGGCCCGTGGCACCCTGAACTGTGGTGTCAGCGGCTCGGCCGTGGCGTTCTCGGAGACCCAGGCCGACGGCTCGGTCACCGGCTTCGACGCCGACTACTGCCGTGCCGTGGCCGCCGCCGTCCTCGGCGACGCCAACGCCGTGAACTTCGTGGCCCTGACGGCCTCGGAGCGCTTCACCGCCGTGCAGACCGGCGACGTGGACCTGCTGATGCGGAACACCACCTGGACCCAGAGCCGTGACAGCTCGGTGGGCATGGACTTCGGTCCCACCACCTACTACGACGGCCAGCAGCTGATGGCCCGCGTGTCCGACGGCTTCTCCGGATCCAGCACGGTCGCCGACCTCGACGGCGCCGTGGTGTGCACCAACGTGGGCACGACCACCGAGAAGAACATCGCCGAGGCCGCCCTGCTGGCCGGCGCCGAGATCACCCTGCTCGGCTTCGAGACCTCCGACGAGGTCTACGAGACGTTCATCGCTGGTGGCTGCGACATCACCACCACCGACGGTTCGGCGCTGGTCGGCCGCAAGGTCAAGCAGCAGCCCGCCGATCAGGAGTGGGTCATCTTCCCGGCCACGCCGATCTCCAAGGAGCCGCTCGGCCCGACCTACGGCCAGAACGACTCGGCCTGGGCCGACGCCATCAACTGGACCGTGTACGCCACGATCATCATGGACGAGTACGGCATCAACCAGGCCAACGTCGACGCCCACGTCGGCGACGAGGCCGAGGTCGGCCGCCTGCTGGGTGGCGACGGCGAGCTCCAGACCGGCATGGGCCTGGCCGCGGACGCCTTTTACCAGGTGATCAAGCAGGTCGGGAACTACTCCGACATCTACAACTCGAACCTGAACCCGGTCGGTCTGTACCGCGACGGCAGCGCCAACGCCGGGTGGCTCGACGGTGGCCTGATCTACGCCCCGCCGGCCCGCTAGGAGCAGGTTCCAGAGCAACCGACGGTCGATCCGAGGCACGCCTCGCCGACCGTGACGCGACGGTCCCGTCGTCCCGGGGGATTCCCCCGGGCGGCGGGGCCTTCCGCGTGATGGTTGATCGTTCCCACACGAGCCACTCCCCTTCTCGCCACCCGAGACACTCCCCGCACCACCCATGACCCAGCCGACCCACTCCTCGAGCACCGGCTCCTCGAACACGCACGCCGCGGTGTCGGCGCGCGTGCCGTTGTGGCGAGACGTCGTGGTCCTCAAGTGGGTCACCCAGGTCGCCCTGCTGGCCGTGGTGCTGGGCACCATGTGGTTCCTGGCCAGCCAGGCCGGCGACAACCTGCGGGCCCGCAACATCAACACCGACTTCGACTTCATCGAACGCCCGGTGGACATCCAACTCGGCGAGGGCATCGACACCCATCCCGACACCGGCGGACGGGCCCTGTGGACCGGCATGGTCAACACCCTGCGCCTGTCCATCGCCGGGATCGCCGTGGCCACCGTCCTCGGCGTCATCGTCGGCCTGGCCCGCCTGTCCGACAACTGGCTGGTCAGCCGACTGGCCAGCACCTGGGTGGAGGTGCTGCGCAACGTCCCGCTACTCGTGCAGATGATCTTCTACTTCTCGGTCCTGACCACCCTGCCCCGGGTCGGCCTGGACACCGGCCCCATCAACGGCTGGCTGCACATCTCCAACAAGGGCATCTCCATGCCCCGGGTGTTCATCGCCGACGGCTTCTACCAGTGGCTGGTCGTGGTCCTGATCGGTGCCGTCGCCGCACGATTCGTCCACCGCCGCCGGACCCGGATCCACGACGAGACCGGCGCCAACACGTCGCCCATGCTGTGGGCGATCGGCACCGTCGCCCTGTTCGGGCTGGTCGGCCTCTTCGTCCATCCCGCCTTCTCGTGGCTGGGCGGGGTCTTCGGCGCCGTCGCCGAGCTCCTCGACTCGCTGCCGGTCATCGTCCCGCAGGTCGTGCTGGCCGCCGCGGCCATCGGCCTGGCCGCCCGGTGGATCCTGCGGTTCCTGGCCGCCCACCGCAGTGCCCGCGGCCACCTGGCGCTCACCGACGACGACTGGTTCCGGGTCATCTTCACGGCGGCGGCCTCCCTGGCCATCGTGTTCCTGGTCGTCCGCTGGACCGGCCTGTCGTCGTGGATCCTCAACAGCGGTCGCGACCTGTTCCACGTCATCGAGGCCAAGTTCGACGTCGACGGCGCGGCCCGCCCGTTCGACGCCATGCGGCCCGACATCGTCCAGAAGGGCAAGTTCCCGAACTACGGCGTGAACGGCCTCACCCTGTCGCTGGGCTTCGCCGCCGTGTTCTTCGGGGTCGTCTTCTACACGTCGGCGTTCATCGGCGAGAACGTGCGGGGCGGCATCCTGGCCGTACCGAAAGGCCAGACCGAGGCCGCCCTGGCCGTCGGGCTGACCCGCGGGCAGGTGATCCGACGGGTGGTCCTGCCCCAGGCCTTCCGGATCATCCTCCCGCCGACCGGAAACCAGTACCTGAACCTGACGAAGAACACGTCGCTGGCCATCGCCGTGGGCTACAGCGAGATCGTGCAGGTCGGCACCACGGTGTTCAACCAGACCGGCCGGACCCTGCCCGTGGTGGCCATCTGGATGCTCTTCTACCTGAGCTGTTCGCTGACCATCTCGGTCATCGTCAACTGGTTCAACGTCCGCATGCAGCTGGTGGAGCGGTAGGGGGCGCGGGCGATGAGCGAACTGTCCAGCACCACGGGGAACCTCGAGGTTCCGTACACGCCGCCTCCGGTGACGCCCAAGCTGCCGCCCCGGGAGTGGATCCGGGCCAACCTGTTCTCCAGCCCGTTCAACTCGACCCTGACCGTCGTCTCGGGGTTGGTCATCCTGGGGATCCTCCGGGGGCTGCTGTCCTTCCTGTTCAACCCCATCCGCCAGTGGGACGCCACGGCCACCAACCTCCGGCTGCTGATGACGCAGGCCTACCCGGAGGAGCAGTACATCCGGGTGTGGGTGTCCACCGCGGTGATCCTGATCCTGTCCGGGCTGTCGCTGGCCGTCTGGCGGGCCGGTTCGGCGGTGCCCCTGTCCAAGGTCGGCCGCAACCTGGTGGCCACCGGAGCCACCATGGCCCTGCTGACCCTGCTGGCCCCCTTCAGCGCCTCGGCCACCGTCCAGTGGCTGATCGCCTCGGCCGTGGTGGCCGCCGGCGGCGAAGGGATCCGCCGCTTCTCGGCCATCCGCTCGGGCAGCGTCGGCTCGGCCGGCTCGGTCGGCTCCGGCGGGTCGTCCGGCGACGACGGCCGGACGGTGACCACGCTGACCCTGCTGGGGGTCGCCCTGACCGGCCTGGTGGTGTCGCTGTGGGTCGTGCCCTACGGCCACCACAGCTTCATCCTCGACCGGACCCCCCGGGTGATGGCCGAACCGGGCACGGTGGCCATGACCACCAAGCTGCCGTGGACGGTCATGCTGGTGATCCTCGTGGCCGCCTACTTCCTCGGGCGCTCGCTCCGGGACCGGCTCCCCACCAACGCCACCCGGGCCACCCTGCTGGTCTCGTGGCTGCTGGCCCCTCCGGTGCTGCTGTACCTGGTCCTGCGCGACCCGTCGTTCGACATGGGCCACGTGCTGGGCACCGACCTGCCCATCTTCGGGGCCTACGCGGTCGGTGGCGCGGTGCTGCTGTCGTGGCTGACCCGGCCCACCACCGGCGAGGTGGGACGGATCGTCGCCGCGCTGGTGCTGATCGTCGGGTTCTGCCTGTTCCTCCAGCCGATGCGGATGATCGTGCGCATCGACATGCTGATGCTGGCCTGCTTCGCCCTGGCCGCGCCCACCTTCGCCGGGGGCCAGCGGGCCCGGCGGCGCTACGTCGTGGGGTGGCTCGGCGTGCTGGGGGTGTCCTCGTGGCTGATCACGGCGATCAACACCCCGTCGACGGTCGACGTCCCGGGCGACTTCTTCATGGGCGGGCTGTCCCTCACCCTGCTGGTGGCCATCTTCACCCTGGTGGTGTCGTTCCCGCTGGGCATCCTCCTGGCCCTGGCCCGCACGTCGACCATGCCCATCTTCCGCCTGCTGGCCACGTGGTTCATCGAGTTCGTGCGGGGCGTCCCGCTGATCACCATCCTGATCTTCTTCTCGATCATGGTGCCGCTCTTCCTGCCGCGGGGCATGCACCTGAGCGAGCTCGCCGCGGTCGTGGTCGGCTACTCGCTGTTCTCCGCCGCCTACCTGGCCGAGAACGTGCGGGGCGGGCTGCAGTCCATCACCCGCGGCCAGCACGAGGCCGCCGAAGCGGTCGGCATGACCACCGGCCAGAAGACGGTGTTCATCGTGCTCCCCCAGGCCCTGCGGGCCGCCATCCCGCCCCTGGTCGGCCAGTGCATCGGCGTGTTCAAGGAGACGTCGCTGCTGGCCATCATCGGCCTGTTCGACGTGCTGTACATCGCCCGGGCCGTGATGCCCAACCAGACCGAGTTCATGGGCAGCACGCGGGAGAACGTCCTGTTCGTGTCCCTGATCTACTGGATCTTCGCCTACCAGATGTCCAAGGCCAGCCAGCGCATCGAGAAGCGCACCGGCCTGGGCGAGCGCTAGCCCTGACCCCCACCTGATCGAACCCGACGCCACCGACCTCCACCGACGAAGCGAGCCGACGATGAACGACGCAGCCAGCAACCCGGAGACCAGCAGTCCAGCAGCCGCCGCCGCTGCGAGCGGGCAGACGCGTGACCTGTCGGGCGCCCGGGACATGATCGTGTGCGAGGACGTCAGCAAGTGGTACGGCGACTTCCAGGCCCTGGACAAGGTGTCGGCCACCATCAAGGAGCAGGAGGTCGTCGTGGTGCTGGGCCCGTCGGGGTCGGGCAAGTCGACGTGGATCCGCTGCATCAACCGGCTGGAGGTCCACCAGGAGGGCCGCATCGTCGTCGACGACGTGGAGCTCACCAACGACATGCGCAACATCGAGAAGGTGCGCTCCGAGGTCGGGATGGTGTTCCAGCAGTTCAACCTGTTCCCGCACCTGACGATCCGCGACAACGTGACGCTGGCCCCGATCTGGGTGCGCAAGAAGCCGCGGGCCGAGGCCGAGGAACAGGCCATGGCGTTGCTGGAGCGGGTCGGCATCCCCGAGCAGGCCGACAAGTACCCGGGGCAGCTGTCGGGCGGTCAGCAGCAGCGGGTGGCCATCGCCCGGGCCCTGGCCATGGAGCCGAGGATCATGCTGTTCGACGAGCCGACGTCGGCGCTCGACCCGGAGATGATCAAGGAGGTGCTGGACGTCATGAAGACGCTGGCGCATTCCGGCATGACCATGATGGTGGTGACCCACGAGATGGGGTTCGCCAAGGAGGTCGCCGACCGGCTCATCTTCATGGAGGACGGCCAGATCGTGGAGCAGAACACGCCGGACCTGTTCTTCTCGAACCCGACCGAGGAACGCACCAAGCTCTTCCTGTCGCAGATCCTGTAGCCGCGAGGAAGACCCGGGCCCGGTCCTCGACCGGTCCGGTTCCCGGGTAGAGGCTCAGTCGGGCCGGCCGGTCCCCCGGGGCGCCTACGACGCGTCGACCTCGCCCCGCCAGAGGGCGCCGGTGAGGTCGGCCAGCATCGCCTCGAGGTCGTCAGACGGACGGAAGGTCCGGTTGGGCACCCCCGCCTTGTGGGCACCCCACGAGTTGAACCACCCCAGCCCGACCGGACCGGCATGGGTTCCGGACGGGTTGCCGCCGACGAGGAACTCCCGGACGATCAGGGCCAGGGTCGAGTGAGCGTTCCCGTCCTCGTAGTCGGCGGGTAGGTCCAGCGCTTCCTCGAACCGTGCGAGCAGCGCCGGCCGGCCGGGGACGAAGAACTGCCCGTCGTACTCGTTCGGGAGCTTCCGCACACTGGTGAGTACGGAGCGCCTGATGTCGTACCGCTGCGCAATCCAGTCGTCCCGTTCGGCGCCGATCGACAGCGCCCCGTTCCGGGCGTCGTGGCCCGTTCCGGCCACCTCCACCAGTGCGCCGAGTCCGCTTCCGGCCCCCGGGGAGAACACGACGTCAGCGCCGCCGTCGAGGGCCTCGCTCGCCGCGGCCGCCCCCCAGGCCGCATCCGGTTCGGCATCGGTCTCGTCGTCGGTCTCGGTGCCTGACGTGGATCCAGTCCCGGTGCCGTCGCCCGGGTGGGCGATCGTCAGGACCTCGACGTCGGGATCGACGTGGGCGACCCCGTTGGCGAAGCCGGTTCGGTGGCCGACCGACGCCGGATCGGTCGCCGAGTCCAGCACCACGGCGACGATCCCGGTCACCGTGGCCGACGCGGCCAGCGCGCCGACGAGGAACCCGGCACGGTCCTCGGGGAAGACCAGCCCGGCCAGGTTCGGGAGCCCCGCGTCGTGGTGCTGGTCGAGGCCGATGAAGTCGACGTCGGGGTTCCGGCGGGCCGCATCCGCCGTGGCGTCGCCCGCCTCGGCTCCGACGGTGACGACGAGGTCGCAGCGGGCCGCGACGAACCGGTCGATCAGCGCCTCGTGGTCGCCGGCCTCGCCGGGGGTGGCCCGGGCGGTGGTGGCGCCGCCATCCGGGTAGAGGGACCGGCCGATCTCCCGGCGCTGCCGCTCGAGGGACATCCAGGTCTCGTGGTTGAGCCACTCGTACGTCCGGCCGGCCGGCCCCGTGACCAGGCACATGTCCCAGTCGGCATCCGAGGTCCAGACGGACTCGGCACCAGCCGACGCCGTCGTGGTGGCCGGTGCGCTGGTGGCTGGCGTGCTGGTCGCCGACGCCTCGGTTGTGGCGGGCTCCGTGGTGTTGGCAGGCGCAGCGGTCGTGGCAGGGGTGGTCGCGGCAGGAACAGTCGCGTCAGGAACGGTTGTGGCAGGCGCCATGGTGGTGGCCGTGGCCACCGGGTCGGCGTCGCTAGTGCAGGCCGTGGCGACCAGGACGAACGCCAGGGTGACCGCCACACCCGTCTTCTTCCTGATCGCCGGTCCTCCCCCGCTGGAAGAACGCCCGGTCCGGCCGGACATCGGCCGCCCCGGACAACCACCCGCCAGATGCCTGCAAGACGACGATCCATGGTCCCACACTGCTCGTGCTTCCGCATGGCCCCGGCATGGCCCTGGGGCGGGCGCGCTGGCCTAGGGTCGCCCCCGTGGGAACGGGCATCCGGGTCTCCCGACTGACGGGCGTGCTGGGCGCACGGGCCGACGGCGTGACGCTGGGCCCCGACATGGACCCTGCCGAGGTGGCCGCACTGCGGGCCGCGCTCATCGAGCACGAGGTGCTGGTGATCCCCGACCAGGAATTGTCTCCCGGGGCACAAGCCGGGTTCAGCCACCTGCTGGGTGACTACTCGCCGGTGCCGTTCGTGCAGCCGGTGCCGGAGCATCCGGAGGTCATCAAGGTCGTCAAGGAGGCCTCCGAGCCCGAGGCGTTCAACTTCGGCGGGGTGTGGCACAGCGACTTCTCGTTCCTGGACGCCCCGCCGGCGTTCACGGTGCTGCACGCGCTGGACGTACCGGCGGTGGGCGGCGACACGGTGTGGGCGTCGATGACCGCTGCCTGCGACCAGTTGCCCGACGACGTGCGCGGGACCCTGGAGCAGGTCACGGCGGTGCACTCGGCGAGCGCCAGCTACTCCCCCGCCCAGCAGGGCCTGCACTCGGGGCTGTCGGGCATGGACATCCGGACCTCGGAGTCGGCGCATGACACCCGGGAGCATCCGATCCTGGCCACGCACCCGGAGACCGGGAAGCGGAGCCTGTTCTTCAACGGCACCTACGTCCGGGGGCTGCGCGGCCCGGGCATCGGCGACGGCACCGAGGCCGGCGCCGCCCAGGAGCGGAAGCTGCTGCGCTGGCTGCACGACTTCACCACGCACGTGCGATTCACGTTCCGGCACCGGTGGTCGAACGGCGACGTGGTGCTGTGGGACAACCGCACCACCCAGCACGTGGCGCTCAACGACTACGGCGGCCAGCGCCGGGAGCTCAACCGCACCACGGTGGCGGGTCCCGCTCCTGTGGCCTGAACCTCAGTCGTCGCGGAGGAGTTCGATCAGGGCACTCGTGTCCCAGCGGCCGTGGCCCTCGCGCTGGAGGCGAGCATAGAACTGGTCGACCATGGCGGTCACCGGCAGGGTGGCGCCGATGCGTTCGGCCTCGTCGAACACGATGCCGAAGTCCTTGCGCATCCAGTCGAGGGCGAAGCCGTGGTCGAAGTGGCGCTCCAGCATGGTGCGGGCCCGGTTGTCCATCTGCCACGAGCCCGAGGCGCCCTGGCTGATAGCGGCCAGGACCTTCTCCTGGTCGAGGCCCGCCCGGCGGGCGAAGTCGAGCGCCTCGGACAGGCCCTGGACGAGCCCGCCAATGCACACCTGGTTGACCATCTTGGTGAGCTGGCCGGAACCGGTGCCGCCGACCAGGACGGTCGCCTTGGCGTAGACGGTGATCATCGGATCCACCGTGGCGAAGACATCCTCGTCGCCGCCGCACATGACCGACAACTTGCCGTTCTCGGCGCCGGCCTGGCCGCCGGACACGGGAGCGTCGATGAAGCCGACACCGATCTCGTCGGCGGCGGCCCGGATCTCACGGGCGACGACCGCCGAGGCGGTGGTGTGGTCGACCAGCGTGGCGCCGGGCGCCATGCCGGCCAGGGCGCCGTCGTCACCGAACACGACGGAACGCAGGTCGTCGTCGTTGCCGACGCAGACCATGACGACGTCGTTGCCCGCCGCGGCCTCACGGGGCGTGGGCGCAGACGTGCCGCCGTGCTGGGCGACCCAGGCCTCGGCCTTGGCGCCGGTCCGGTTGTAGACGGTGGTCGGATGCCCGGCGGCCTGGAGGTGGCCGGCCATGGGATAGCCCATGACGCCGAGGCCGATGAACGCACATGTGGACTTGTCGGTCATGGAAGCAGCTCACTCTCCTGAGGGGGATTTCTCGGGCTCTCTCTGGGGTCAAGCACTCTGGGGTCACGCGCCCGCCGGTGGCGACAGGGCGAGGTCCGCCATGGCGCCGAACAGGTCGGGGATGGTGCCGTCGGACGGGCCGAGCTCACGGTAGACGGCCCGGACGTTGACCGCGAGCCGTTCCCACTCGCCCCACTGGCGGTACGGGCCGAACCCGTCGGAGCCGGCGAGTTCCCGGACGGCCTCGGCGGCGGTGAGCCCGGCGGCGTGGGCCTCCCGGCACGACGCCTCGAGCCAGGTCAGGTAGCCGCGCAGCGCCCGCACGTCGTCGGGCGTGGCCAGCGGACCGTGTTCGGGAACGATCACCGGATCGCCAGCACCGGCGTCCGGGGCGTGAGCCAGCTCCAGGATCCGGTCGCAGGCGGCGACCCAGTTGGCGATGGGGCCGTCCCAGACGATCGGGGTGCCGCCGATGAACAGGATGTCGCCGGCGAACACGACGCCGGCGTCGGGCAGGTGCACCAGCAGGTCGCCGGCGGTGTGTGCCGGGCCGACCTGTTCCAGGACGACAGCGCGGCCACCGACCTGGAGATCCAGCCGTCCGGTGAAGGTGCGGGTGGGCTCGGGGACCTCGATGCCGGTGAAGTCGAACGCCCCGAAGGCCCGTCGGACGTACTCGTTGGTGACCTCGCCCATGTCGGCGGCCATGAGGGCGACCAGCGCAGACGGCGGCACGGCGCCCATCTCGCGGGCGGCGGCCTCGGTGGTCACGATGTCGACGCCGTCACCGGCCACGAGCTCGTTGCCGTAGCAGTGGTCGCCGTTGGCGTGCGTGTTGACGACGGTGCCGATGGGGCGCGTGCCGGTGACGGGCGCCATGGCGTCGAGCATCCGGCGGGTCAGGTGCAAGTCGAACAGGGTGTCGACGAGCAGCGAGCCGTCGTCGGTGGCCAGGAGGCCGGCGTTGGACCAGCCCCAGCCACCGTCGGGCTGGAGGTACGCGAAGACGCCGTCGGCCACCTCGTGGAGGCCCGTCTCATAGGGAACGGCAGTCGTCGGCCCGGCCACGGGCCGACCCTAGGGGCCGTCTGGCGCCCGGGCCCGTCCGGGGGTGCGGGCCCGACCGGCGGGGTGTTCCCGCCCGGTGGGTGACCGGTAGTTCCAGCCGCCGTCGGGGGCCCGGACCAGGGTCCAGTCGCCGTCGTGGACGGCGTGGTGGTGCGCCGAGCACAGCAGCACCAGGTTCTCCAGGCTCGTCGGGCCGCCGTCGGCCCAGTGATGGACGTGGTGCGCATCGCACCACGCCTCGGGCCGATCGCACCCCGGGAACGTGCAGCCCCCATCACGGACCACCAGGGCGGTCCGCAGGGCACGACCCACCGTCCGGGTCCGACGGCCCACGTCGAGCACGTCACCATCGGACCCCAGCACCACCGGGATCACGCCAGCGTCACACGCCAGCCGACGGGTCGCCGTCACACCGAGCGGGGTGCCGTCGGCGAGCCGGCAACGGCCCGCTCCCCCGCCGGCCTCCGGGGCCGACCGAACCGCCTCCAGGCGATCCAGGCCCACGGTCACCACGACGTCCACGCTGGGACGACCCGCACCGGCTTCCGGGCCGGAGGCACGGCACGTGGCCCGGCGGGCCAACTCGACCATCGCATCGGCGTTGCGCTGCCCCGTCGACCGCACCAGACCGGCATCCACCGCCGCATCACCCGACCGGTCGTCCTCGGTGCGCCACAGATGCTCCGACAACGACCGCAACGCACCGGTCACCACCGCACCGGCATCCGGCGCCAGATCCGCCTCGATTCGCACCATCCCGTCGGCAGCCGTCCACCACGACGCCTTCCGACGCCGATGCTGGCGCGCCGCCAGACGACACCCATCGCCGTCACCACTGGCCTCCTGGTCCCACGCCTGCACCGTCACCTTGAACTCGTCGACCGACTGCGACTCGGCGGCAGCCACCAACGACTCGTCCAGAGCCGCCTCGGGACGGTTCAACCACGACACCCCACCCGCCAACGCCACCGCATGCCCCGCCGACATCCGACCATCCGCCAACGCCTCCGCCGCCGCCGGCAACGCCTCCAACGCCTCCAACGCATCCGACAGCCGCACCGCACGCCGCGCCTCTACCCCCGACATCCCCGTCGCCGACACCAACTCCGCCGAACGCACCGCAGCACGCTTCAACCGCGACCCCGGCACCGCCCCCAACA
>JAERSW010000032.1 GCA_016845305.1 Acidimicrobiales bacterium | reverse complement strand
GACCCCGGCCCGGAGGCCCGCGCCGAACTCGAGGCGGCCGGCCTCGTCGTCGAGGAGACCTTCGCCTTCGACGTCGACGTGCCCTACGCCCGGGACTCGTGGCGACTGCGCATCGGGGCCAGTGCCGGCGTCGTCACCCTCGACGACGACGCCCGGGCCGCCTTCGACGCCGAGCTGGCCGCCATGCTCGACCGGCGGTTCCCCGGCGACGTGCTGGTCGCCCCCCACCGGGTGTGGGGGTCAGTGGCGGTGTCGCCGGGCGCCTGACGCGCTCCGGCCCGACCCTCCGACCAGGGCCAGGCCCCACAGGGCCAGCGCGACGAGCGCCATGGGCCACGTGCCGGCCCGGGTGGCCCACGTCAGGCCGGTCCGTCGTTCGATCCGGTGGTGGAGCACCGCCTGCTCGCTGACCGCCGTGCGCTGGAGTACCCGTCCCTGCGGGTCGACGACGGCCGAGAAGCCGGTCGGCGCCGCCTGGACCACCCACCGGCCGGTCTCCAATGCCCGCAGCCGGCTGGAGGCCACCTGCTGGGTCTGGACCTGGGTCAGCCAGTAGCTGGCGCCGTTGGTCGGGTTCAGCACCACCTCGCCGCCGTGGAGCACGGCGTCGCGGGACCGGTGGTCGAAGAAAACCTCCCACGAGATGGTCACCCCGAGGGTGCCGACCGAGGTCTCCACGACGGCCGGACCGGTGCCGGGCTTCAGGTCGCGGGCCGGGAGCAGGTCGGCGGCCACCGACTCCAGCAGTCCCCGCAGGGGGACGAACTCGCCGAACGGCACCGTACGCACCTTGTCGTAGTGGTCGACCACCGTGCCATCGGGCTCGATGGCCGTCTGGTAGTTGCGGTTGGCCGTCGGGTCGTCCTCGGCACGGTGGAACCACCCGGGCAGCAGGACGGCGTCGAGGCGCCGGGCCTCGGCCGACAGCGCCTCGGCAGCATCGTCGGCGTACAGGCGCCCTTCCCGACGCCAGCCGTCGGCTCCCACCGGGACCGGGTTGACCACGTTCTCCGGCCACAGGACCAGGTCGACCGGGGTGGCCACCGTCCGGCTGGCCTCCATCTGGTTGGCGAACACCTTCGCCGCACCGGTCGGCGTGGCCCGGGTGCGTTGCGGACCGCCGCCCTGCACGGCGGCCACGTCGAGGTGGCCGACCACGGTGCCGGTCGGGGTCACGGCGGCCAGCACCGCGGCCACGCCCACCACGGCGACCACCACGACGGCCGTGGCCGCCGACGCCCCGTCGCCGCGTCGTCCGTCGAACAGCGCCGAGAGGCCGACGCCGACGGCCACCGTGAGGGCCACCAGCAGCAGGGGACCGGCGACCCGGACCACCGGTGCCAGCGGCCCGCCGGCCTGGCCGAGGGCCACGGTGGCCAGCGGCACCCCGCCGAACGGGATGCTCCACCGGACCAGCTCGGCGAGGGTGACGGTGCCGACCAGGCCGGCCCGCCGCCAGCGACCCGCCGGCACCAGCGCGGCGGCCAGGCCGATCCACACGGCGTGCAGGGTGGCAGCGATGACCCAGCCCGGCGGGGTGAGGTCCAGCATCCACAGCGTGGACGGGAACGCCCAGGCCGCCCCGACCAGCCAGCCCCGCCGGAACCGGGAGGCCGCCGGGCGGTCGGCGACGAGCCGGTCGAGCAGGGCGAAGCCGACGAAGGCGGCCGGCCACCAGCCCCACGGGGGGACCGAGGCCGCGATGAGGAGCCCGGCGGTCGGTGCCTGCAGCAGCCGGACCGGGACGGAGCGGCTCAGCGCGCCTCCACCGCCAGGCGTTGGACGCCGCCGATGGTGCCCACGCCCCGGATGCTCAGCTCGGCGACCGCCTCGGCGCGGATCCACGGCGGGAGGTCGGCGGTCATGCACGAGGCCAGGATCTCGCCGGGGTCGGCCTCGGCGCACAGCTTGGCGGCCAGGTTCACCGGCTCGCCGATGTAGTCGTCGCCCTCGAACAGCAGCGCCTCGCCGGTGGCCAGCCCCACCCGGACGTTGATGTCCTTCTCGTCGCTGAAGTGGTCGATCATGTGCCCGCCCCAGGCGATGGTCGGGGTGGGCTCGGTGCCGACCAGCATCACGCCGTCGCCCAGCCACTTGGCCACCCGGACGCCCCGCTTGGCGGCCACGTCCCGGGACACGGCCCGGAACTCGTCCAGCAGGGTGACGGCGCGGTGGGGGCCGTTGTCCTGCGTGTAGCGGGTGAACCCGCTCAGGTCGGCGAAGCAGAAGGTGCGCTCGACGAGCAGCAGGGCGGTGTCGGGGAGGTCGTCGGGGTGCTCCAGGCCGCTGCCCTGGCGCGCCTCTGACCACTCGCGTGCCGGGGTGGTCTCGGGCGCCATGCCCCCATCACACCACGAACGGGCGCCGGTCGTGCGGCGGATTGGCCGAAAAGCCGTCGGGTGCCCGCCGAGCCGTCAGGACCGGAGCCCGGCGACCCGCTCCGTGGCCCGTGTGGCGGCGTCGTCGCCGGAACGCACGCAGGCCGGGATGCCGACGCCGTGTCGGATGGCGCCGGCCACCAGCAGCCCGGGCGCCGCGTCGGCCAGGGCCGCGTCGACGGCGGCCAGGCGGTCGACGTGCCCGACCGGGAACTGCACCAGCGATCGGTCGAACCGTCCGAGGCGCACCGCGGTCGGCGGGGCCTCCACGCCGAGGGTGGTGGTCAGGTCGGCCCGGAGGGCGGCGACCAGGGCGTCGTCGTCGAGCGCCGCCGGCCGCTCGTCGTCGATGCGGCCGCACGACACCCGCAGCAGGGTCCGATCGGGGTGGTCGAGCTGGGCCCACTTGGAGCCGGCGAACGAACACGCCGTCATGAGCAGGCCCTCGGAGCGGCCCACCAGGAAGCCGCTCTGGTCGGGGTCGACGGCCAGGTCGGTCCGGTCGTAGGCGAAGGTGGCCAGGACCACCGAGGCCTGCCGCCATCCGGCCAGGGACCGTCCGGCGTCCGGGGCGTGCGGGGCCACCAGGTCGGCGGCCACGTGGGCGGGCACGGCCAGCACCACCGCGTCGGCCCGGACGGGGGACGAGGCCCCGCCGGTGTCGGCGACATGGACGAGCCAGCCGTCGCCGTCCCGTTCGATCCGGGCCACCGGGCTGCCGGTGGCCACGGACACGCCCGCCGCGGTCAGCCGGTCCACCAGTGCCCCGACCAGGCGTCCCATGCCGGCCGCCGGGGCGGCGAACACGGGTGCCGTCGGATCGGCGTCGGCGGTCGCCCGTCGCAGGGAGCCCAGCAGGCCGGCCTCCGAGCGGGCGGCGGCCAGCAGCTGGGGGGCCATCACCGCGCAGCTCAGGTCGTCGGCCCGGCCGGCGTTCACGCCGCCCAGCAGCGGGTCGACGAGGCGTTCGAAGGCGCGGTCGCCGACGCAGGCCCGGACCACGGCGCCCACCGAGGCGTCCCCGTCGGGGAGGTCCCGGTCCGGGCGGCCGTCGCCGGCCAGACGGGCCCGGGTGGACCCGTCGGGGTCCGGGCCGAGCAGGCCGGCGTCCACCGCGTCGGGGTCCAGCGGGATGCCCAGCACGTTGGGGCTGGGGATGGGTCGCAGGGCGCCGTCCAGCCACAACGAGGCCCGACGGGCGGTCGGCGAGACCAGCTCGTCGTCGATGCCCAGCTCGGCGCACAGCTCCAGCGCCCACGGGACCCGGCGCAGGAAGGCGTCGGCCCCGGCGTCCACGCCCAGCCCGTCCAGCACCGGGTCGTCCAGCGGGCCGGTGTGGAGTGCCCCGCCGGCCCGGTCGGACGCCTCCAGCACCGACACCTCGACCTCCGGGGCGCCGGCGTCCCGGCCGGCGGCCACGAGGCGGTGGGCGGCGGTCAGCCCGGTGATCCCGGCGCCCACGACCAGGATCCGGCGGGCCGCTCCGGCCATGGATCAGGCGCCCAGCGGGTGGGCGTGGACCTGCTCCACGACCCGTTCCAGGACCACCGGGTCGATCTCTGGCATGACGCCGTGGCCCAGGTTGAACACGTGCCCGGGGTGCCCTCCGTTGCGGGCCAGCACGTCGGCCACCTCGGCGGCCACCACCTCGGCGATCTCGTCGGGCTGGCCGAGGCAGACGGCGGGATCCAGGTTGCCCTGCAGCACCGTGTCGGGGCCGAGCCGCCGCCGGGCCTCGTCGAGGGGGACCCTCCAGTCCACGCCGACCACGTCGGGGCCCGCCGACGCCATCAGGCCGAGGATCTCGCCGGTGCCCACCCCGAAGTGGATGCGGGGCACGCCGGTGTCGGCGATGGCCTCGAACACCCGACGGCTGTGGGGCAGCACGCACCGCTCGTACACCGGCGGGTTCAACGCCCCGGCCCACGAGTCGAAGAGCTGGATGGCCGACGCCCCGGCGGCGATCTGCGACCGGAGCGAGGCGATGGCCATGTCGGCCAGGCGTTCCATCAGGTCGTGCCAGAGGCCGGGGTCGCCCAGCATGAGGGCCTTGGTCTTCCCGTAGGTCCGGGACGGGGCGCCCTCGATGAGGTAGGAGGCGACGGTGAACGGGGCGCCGGCGAAGCCGATGAGCGGGACCCCGGCCTCGGCCACCACCTGGCGCACCGTCTCCAGCACGTACGGCGTGTCCTCGTCGGGCTCGAGGGGGCGGAGGCGCTGCAGGTCGGCGGCCCGTTCGAAGGGTCGGTCCACCATCGGGCCGACGCCGGGCTTCACGTCCACGCCGAAGCCCACGGCGTGCGCCGGGACCACGATGTCGGAGTAGAGGATGGCCGCATCGACGCCGTACCGGCGGACCGGCTGCATCGTGATCTCGGTCGACAGGTCCGGGTCGGCGATGGCGTCGAGGATGCTGCCCGTGCCGCGGATGGCCCGGTACTCGGGCAGCGACCGGCCGGCCTGGCGCATGAACCACACCGGGGTGCGGTCATGGGGCTCGGCCCGGCAGGCGGCCAGGAATGGGGAGCCCGCCAGCGGGTCGGCGGTGCTGCCCGGGGCGGGGGAGTCGGTCACGGGTCGACGCTACCGGTGGTCGGTCGCGGCGGCCGCCAGCAGCCGTCGGGCCGCCGCCGCCTCGGGCAGGCTGATCCGCGCCAGGGTGGAGGCCCGGGCCGCCTCGCAGACCGCCGGGAGGTCCACGTCCGAGCGGTCGTCGCCGGTCCGGGCGGCCAGGTCGCCGGCCGTGGGCTGGAGCACCAGGACCTCGGCGCCCCTCCGTCGGATGGCCTCCACCTCCCGCCGGAGGGTCCGGCTGTGCCAGGCGCGGGCCAGCGTGCCCGGTCCCGGCGTTCCGCGGCCTCCGGGAGCCACCGCGGTCTTGCTCGACGAGACGACGACCAGGTCGAGGCCGAGTGTGGCCACCAGGTCGGCGTTGGTCGTGGAGTGCACGCCGCCGTCCACGAGCCGACGGCCGTCCACCTCCACGGGGCGGAACCAGCCCGGGACCGCCGTCGAGGCCTGGACGGCCGGACCGATCCCGGCGTCCACGTCGTCGCGTCCCAGCACCACCCGGCTGCCGTCGTCGAGGTCCACGGCGCAGATCCAGGTCGGGCGGTCGGGCCACGGGTCGGGGTGCAGTTCGGTGGTGCGGATGCCCAGCGACGAACCGTCGTGGGGGCCCTCGGGGAGCAGCCCCGACAGGGCGACCACCGGGCGGGGGCGCTTCGTCGACGCCAGGTCGCGCAGCACCAGCATCGGGTTGGCGGGACGTCCCGTCGGCCGGCCGGCGGCGTCGCCTCCGCGGGGACCGAGGTCGAGCGGCGTCGTGACCCGGTCGAGCAGCGCCTGCCCCTCGGCGGAGGTCTCGCCGTGCGTGTAGTAGGCGTGCAGGTCGGTGGCCGACAGGCCGGCACGCAGTTCCACGGCGGTGGTGGCGCCCGCCGAGGTACCCACGACCACCTCGGAGGTGCGGGCGTCCCAGCCGGTGGCCTCGGCGAGGGCGGCCAGCACCCCCGCGTGCTGGGCGGCGGCGTGCAGCCCCCCGGCGCCGAGGACGAGGCCCACCGCCACGGTGGCGCCATCCGGCGCGGGCGTCGTGCTCACCGGGACCGTCGTGCTCACTGGGACATCGTCGCACGTGGACGGTGGTTTTCCGCCCTCCACCGGGCCCCGAGGGGGTGCCGATGGGTGCCGAGGCCGCGTCGCGCCCCACCGGTAGGATCGTCGACTGGCCTGAATCGGGATCCGGGCGTCCGGACCCCGTCCACGCCGCATCGACATGAGCACCACCGATCCCACCCCTGACGGGGCACGACCTGCGGCCGAGCCCGCCGACGCGCACCCGGAGCTGGCCCTCGAGCAGGCCCACGTGGACCACGCCCACGCCTGCCTCGACGCGGCCCGGGAGCGGGCGCTCGACCTGACCCGCATGGTGGAGGTGGGGCGCGGCGGCACCAACCAGGCCCGCTTCGAGCGCGAGGCCATCATCGAGCAGGTCGTGGCCCGCCTCGAGCACCTCGACCTCGGCGACGCCGCCCTCGTCTTCGGCCGCATCGACCAGGAGCCGGAGGCCGGCGGGGGTGTCTTCCACGTCGGCCGGGTCGGGGTGTGGGACGCCGAGCAGGAGCCGGTGGTCGTGGACTGGCGGGCGCCCGTCGCCGAGGCCTTCTACCGGGCCACCGGCCCCCAGCCCATGGGCCTGCAGCGTCGCCGCCACCTGGTGTGCCGTGGCCGGACCGTGGTCGGCCTCGAGGACGAGCTGTTCGGCGACCTGGAACGGTTCCGGGACGGCGACGGAACCCGCCTCAAGGGCGAGGGTGCCCTGATCGCCGCGCTGGAGACGGCCCGGACCGGGCGCCTCGGCGACATCATCGGCACGATCCAGGCCGAGCAGGACGACATCATCCGGGCACCGTTGGCCGGGGTGCACGCGGTGCAGGGCGGGCCGGGCACCGGCAAGACGGTGGTCGCCCTCCACCGTGCCGCCTACCTGCTCTACACCCACCGCTTCCCGCTGGAGGGCCAGGGCGTCCTCGTCGTGGGCCCCAACCGGCTGTTCCTGGCCTACATCGAACAGGTGCTGCCGTCGTTGGGCGAGGCCGGCGTGGTGCTGGCCACCCTCGGCGACGTGGTGGGCGGCGTGCGGATCGACGACCGCCGCGAGGAGGCCGAGATGGGCCGCCTCAAGGGCGACCTGCGGATGGTCCGGCTCATCGCCCGGGCCGTGCGGACCCGCCAGCGGCCGCTGCGGGCCGACCTGCGCGTCGGCCACGGGCTGCAGTGGCTGACCCTGACCGTCGAGGAGTCGGGCCGCATCGTGGCCGAGGCCCGCCGCCGGTACCGGACCCACAACGCGGCCCGCCGGTACGTGGAGGCCGAGTTCTACGAGGCGCTCGTCGCCTCGGGGCGCGGCGACCTCGACCCGGAGGCCGTCCGGGAGCGCCTGCGGGGCGAGCTGGCGGTCCGGGAGGCCCTGGAGTGGATGTGGCCCGTCCTCACCCCGGCCCAGCTCCTCCACGACCTGTTCGGGTCCCGGGCCCTCATCCGGGCCGCCGACCGGGACCTCACCGCCGACCAGGTCGAGGCCCTGTTCCGGCCCCGCCTCGACTCGGCCGACGACGTGTACTGGTCGGCCTCGGACGCCCCCCTGCTCGACGAGGCACGTGCCGTGCTGGGTGCCCGCCCGGGCCGCAGGGAGGAGGACTCCGTCCGGACCTACGGGCACATCGTGGTCGACGAGGTCCAGGACCTCTCGCCGATGGACCTGCGGATGCTGGAGCGGCGGTCCCTGAACGGCTCGATGACGGTGGTGGGGGACATCGCCCAGGCCACCGGATCGTGGGCCCACGACGACTGGGAGGGGATCCTCGCCCACCTGCCCGACCGCCGTCCGGCCGTCCGCCACGAGCTGACCGTCGGCTACCGCATCCCCGGTCCGCTGATGGACCTGGCCGCCCGGGTGCTGGCCGTGGCCGCCCCCGACCTGGCGCCGCCCCGATCGGTCCGGGGCGACGGCGATCCGCCGCGGGTGGTGGCGCTGACCGCCGAGCAGGCCGAGAAGCTGGACGGCCTGGTCGATGTGGTCCGGGACGAGATGGACGCCGTGGGCACCGGCAACGTGGCGGTGATCGCCGCCGACCACCAGGCCGCCGACGTGGAGTCGGCCCTGGAGCGGGCCGGCGTGGAGTTCGGCCGGCCCACCCGCCGGGGCCTCGACGCCCGGGTGGCGGTGGTCCCGGTGGGCCTGGTGAAGGGCTTGGAGGTGGACGCCGCGGTGGTGGTCGAGCCGGCACGGATCCTGCGCGAGCAGGCCCAGGGGGCCCGGGCGCTGTACGTGGCCCTGACCCGGGCCACCCGCCGGATGGCCGTCGTCCACGCCGAGCCCCTGCCCGACGTCCTCGCCTGAGAAGCCCAACCGCCTGTCACACCCCCTCCCTACGTTCTCCACGCGGTCCACCACGGACCGCTTCGGAGTCCCGACTCCCGCACGCGACGAAGGGTTGATCCCGGACCCGGGAGGTTGGGAAGATGACGATCGATGCAGGCGACCGACGGATGCTCCACGAGCGACTCGAGGACGTGCTGGGCGAACGCCCGGCCGATCTGCTCATGACGCGGCTGTACGACGACGGCGTGGCCCTGGTGCGGTCCGACGTGGCCGAGCTGGGCCTCCGCCTGGACGCCATGCTGGAGGCGTTCGACCGCCGCTTCGAGGCGATCGACCGACGGTTCGACGAGTTCGACCGACGGTTCGAGGCGCTGGAGCGACGGATGGATCGGGCCGAGGACCGGCTCACATCGATGGACGACCGCATCCACTCGGTGTGGCGGGCGCTCGTCGGCGGGTTCCTGGTGACGATCTTCAGCTCGTGGGGCCTGGTGCTGGCCACCCTGGCCATGGGCGTCGTCTGAGGGAGCCGCCTCCTCCCGGTGGGCGCCCCTGTTCGTGGGAGCCCCTATTCTTGGGAAATCGCGTCCAGCACGTTGAGGCGTGATGCTCGACGGGCCGGGAGGATGGCGGCCAGCATGCCGAACAGCCCGGCCACCAACAGGTAGCCGACCATGCTCCCGAACGGGATCGACACGATGTCCACGAACGTCTCGGGGATCGCCGCGATGGCGGCCAGGCCGAACAGCACGCCCATGGCCACGCCGAGCAGGCCACCGAACAGGGCGATGATGACCGCCTCCCAGCGGACCATCCGTCGCAGCTGCCGACGCGTCATGCCGATGGCCCGCAGGAGGCCCAGCTCGCGGGTCCGTTCGTAGACCGACAGGGCCAGCGTGTTGGCGATGCCCAGCACCGCGATGAGCAGCGATAGCCCCAGGAACACCTGGATGATCGACAGCAGCTGGTCCAGCTGGGCCTGCGACGACTCGCGCAGCTCGGCCCGGTTCTCCACGGTCACCTGCGGATAGGCGGCTGTCAGCTCCTCGACGGCGCCCCTCGCCAGCGCGTGGTCGACGCCGTCGGTGTAGTCCACCGACACCCAGGCGTCCGGTGCGGTGGGGAGGTACCGGTCGAACAGGTCGACGTCGACCACCCAGTTGCCCATCATCGTCGAGTCCTCGAAGATCGAGGCCACGGTCAGCTCCACCGACCGGCCACCGGGGAAGTCCAGGGTCAGGGGGTCGCCAACTCCGAGGCCCAGGTCGGCGGCCGGGTCGACGTGGACCAGCACGCCGTCCACGCCGGCGCCGAACGACGATCCGGACAGCGTCTTCAGGTCCAGGTGGTCGTCGAGCACCGCCAGATCGGCGGCCGACAGGTCCTTGTGGACCCCGTCGACGGCCGCGCCTCCGAGGCTCCAGCGGCCCACCAGCACCGACGACACCAGGTCGGGTCGCTCGACGGCCAGCACCTTGACGTCGCGCCCCAGCTCGGCCGAGAAGCCGACCGACGGGTCGAAGCCGGGGGTGTAGAGCAGCAGGTCGGCCCGGACGCTCTCGTCGATGGCCCGCAGGAAGGTGGCCTTCATCGAGTCGCTGACCACGGCGGCCATCGAGACCAGGGCCAGGCCGATGGTCAGCGCCGCCGCGGTGGCCGCGGTACGCCTCGGCGCCCGACGGGCGTTCTCGGTGGCCAGGCGGCCGGGGATCCGGTACACCTTGCGGATCGGCCAGCCCAGCACCCGGGCGACGGGCCGGGCCACGGTAGGGCTGAGCAGGTAGACGCCCATGAAGGTGGCCAGGGCGCCACCGCCCACGGCGGTCAGGACGGCCCGGGTGGACATCTCGGCCACCATGCCGAGGGCCAGCAGGGCGATGCCGACCACGGCCACCGAGGTGCCGACCACCAGGCGTCGACGCAGGCCGGTCGGGGTGAGGCGGACGTCGTCGCGCAGGGCGGCCACCGGGGGGATGCGCCGCACCCGTCGCGACGGGCCGATGGCCGACAGGAAGGTGGCGCCGATGCCGACCACCGCGGCCACGACCACGGTCCGGAGGCGGATCGGGATGGCGCCCGGCAGCTCGCCGAATCCGGTCTGGACCATCACCCAGCGCAGGAGGGCGGCGAGCAGGTAGCCGCCGACCAGGCCGAGCACGGTGGCCACCACGCCGACCACCACGGCCTCGAGCCGTACCGACCGGCTGACTTGGCGACCGGTGGCGCCCAGCGCCCGCAGGAGGGCCAGCTCGCGGACCCGCTGGCCGATGACGATCGAGAAGGTGTTGTTGATGATGAAGGCGCTGACCACGACGGCGATCACCGCGAAGCCGAGCAGGACCGACGAGATGATGGAGATGAACTGGTCGAAGTTGCTCTTGTCCTCGTCGATCCTGGTCTGGGCGGTCACCACCTCCAGCTCGGCCTCGGCGAAGGCCGCCAGGCGGTCGCGGTGCTCGTCGGGCATCGCCGCCAGGGCGGCCCGGAACTCGGCGGTCGCCGCGGCCAGCCGCTCGTCGATCTCGGCCATGACGGCGGCCTCGTCGGCGCCGGCGGCCAGGGCGATGGAGATCTCCGAGTAGAGGCCCTCCAGCCCGGTCAGCTCCTGGACGGTGGCCAGGTCGAAGGCGCTGATGTTGGCGCCCACCGACTTGTTCTCCTCGGGATCGCCGAAGTTGACCGTGCCGACCAGCACGAACTCCCGGTTCCCGCCCGGGGTGCTGACGGTGTAGGTCTGGCCGACCTCGTAGTCGTGGTCGCCGGCCGTGCGGTTGTCGAGGACGAACTCGCCGACGGTCGACGGGTCGTGCAGCGAACCGGTGCGTTCCGGGGCCCGGCCCTCGGTCAGGAACAACTGCTCCAGCCCGTCGGACGGGTATCCCTCCAACCCGCCCATGTTCACGCCGAGCTGGGGTGCGCCGCCGGTGGTGACGGCCGCCAACGAGCCGTCGTCGTCGGTGTACAGCGGGACGACGTTCCAGCCCACGATGCTCGGGGCAATGGCGGCGACCCCGGGAACGTCGGCCACCAGCGGGAGGACGTCGGCGGGGGTGGGCAGCCGGTTGAGGCGCTCGGCGTCCTCGGCGATGGCCGTGCGGACCACCAGGTCCAGATCACCGGTGATGTCCTCCGAGAGTTCGTCGAAGGTGTCCCGCAGGCGGTCGGTCAGGAAGAACGACGTGGACAGGAAGGCGACGCCCAGCACCACGGCCAGCGTGGTGAGGGCGAACCGCAGCTTCCTGCGGCTGATGTTCCGGAGGGTGAGGCGGAGCACCGGGTCAGCCGCCGATGGCCTTGATGCGGTCCAGGATCCGGTCGGGGTCGGGGTCGGTCATCTCGTCGACGATCCGACCGTCGGCCAGGAACAGCACCCGGTCGGCCCGGGCGGCCGCCCCGGCGTCGTGGGTGACCACCACCAGCGTCTGGCCCAGGTCGTCCACCGCTCCCCGCAGGAAGTCGAGGACCTCGCCGCCGGTGACCGAGTCCAGGTTCCCGGTGGGCTCGTCGGCGAACACGATGTCCGGCCGGCTGACCAGGGCCCGGGCCACCGCCACCCGCTGTTGCTGGCCGCCCGACAGCTCGTCGGGACGGTGCTTGAGGCGGTCCTGGAGTCCGACCGTCTCGATGACGTCGACCAGCCACGCCGTGTCCGGCTTGCGGCCGGCCAGGTCCATGGGCAGGGTCAGGTTCTCCTCGGCGGTCAGGGTGGGCAGCAGGTTGAAGGCCTGGAAGACGAAGCCGACCTTGTCGCGGCGCAGCAGGGTGAGGTCGCGCTCGGAGAGGGCGCCGAGCTCCACGTCGCCGATGTGCACGGTGCCCGTGGTCAGGTCGTCGAGCCCGGCCGAGCAGTGCATGAGCGTCGACTTGCCGGAGCCGGACGGGCCCATGATGGCCGTGAAGCGTCCCTGCTCGAACTCGACGTCGACGCCGTCCAGAGCACGGACCTCGGTGTCGCCGATGCCGTACACCTTGGTGCCGCCGGCCATCCGGGCGGCGGCGATTCCGGTCTCGGGCGGGGTGGTGGCCTGGGGAGCGTTCATGGGCGCTCACGATACGGGCCGCCCCACCGACGGGCGCAGGCGGGTGGGTGAGGGTCGCGTGAGCGATCCGTGGTGGACTCCCGTCCGTGGAGATCCGTCCGGCCACGACCGCCGACCTCGACCGCATGCTCGAGCTGAACAACGCCGCGGTGCCGGCCGTCAACGAGCTGACCATCGACGAGATGGCGTGGTTCGTCGAGGTGGCCCACTGCTGCCTGGTGGCCGAGGTTCCGGGGACCCCGGGGCCGTCCGCCCTGCTGGTCGGGATCGACGGGCCGTCCACGCCGTACGCCAGCCGCTTCTACGCCTGGTTCTGCGGGCGGTTCGACCGGTTCCTGTACGTGGACCGCGTCGTGGTCGACCCGTCGGCGTACCGGCTCGGCGTGGGTCGGGCCTTCTACGAGGCGTTCGCGGCCACGGCGGTGGTCGGCGACGGCGGCCACAGCCACGTCTGCGCCGAGGTCAACACGGTGCCCCGCAACGAGCGGTCACTCGCCTTCCACGACGCCATGGGCTTCGACCGTCTCGAGGAGTACTCGCCGGACGGCATGGACAAGGCCGTGATGACGTTCGCCCGACCCGTCTGACGGGGTCCGGACTAGTCGCCGACGACGGTGGTGCCGGCCGGGCGGCGACCGACCGACCCGCACGACCAGCACGGCTCCTCGGGATCGCCCCGCCAGGCCACCTCGCACGACGGGCACACCAGCCCCACCCAGGTGGGCGGTTCGCTGGGCGTGCCCCGACGGAAGGCCGACCCACGGCGGAGCGGGCCGTTGCGGAGCGGATGGTCGAGCGACGGGTCGAGGACCCGGGGATCGTGCGTCCTCGCCGGACCGGATGTCCGCGGCGTCGGCCGGGGTGCCATGCGCGGCACCGTAGTGAAGGCCCGCGCGCGGTGGGGTGACCCCCAGCACGGGACTCCCGCATGGGGCTCCCACAGGCGGCTCCTGCAGGGGGTTCCCGCTGGGGGCTCCGGCGTGGGCGGTGCGGCCCAGCCCGTAGCCTGCTCCGGGTCCGGGCCGCCATCGCCGGCGGCGACCGCACGCTCCGCAACCAACCCGACGCACCATCGGCCGAGGAGGCCCCCCCCATGAGCGATTCCGACCTGATCCCCGCCGTCGACGGTTCCAGCGAACGGCGCACGTCGTTCCCGTCGGCCCCGCCCATGGTCATCGACCCGGCGAAGACGTACACGGCCGAGATGGTGACCTCGATGGGGTCCATGACCATCCACCTGGATCCGATCGCCGCGCCCCGGACGGTCAACAACTTCGTCTACCTGGCCCGCTGGCACTTCTACGACGGGTTGGTCTTCCACCGGGTCATCGACGGCTTCGTCATCCAGGGTGGCTGCCCTGAGGGCTCGGGCCGCGGCAACCCCGGCTACCGCTTCGCCGACGAGCTGCCGAAGCCCGGCCGCTACGAGGTGGGCTCCCTGGCCATGGCCAACGCCGGCCCGGACACCAACGGCAGCCAGTTCTTCGTCATCACCGGCCCCAGCGGGGTCGGCTTGCCGCCCGCGTACGCCCTGTTCGGCAAGGTCATCAAGGGCGTGGAGGTGGCCACGGCCATCCAGGAGGTCCGCACCGGCCCCGGCGACCGCCCGGTCGAGGACGTCGTCATCGAGTCGGTCACCGTGACCGAGTCCGACTGAGGGTCGGTCCCCGGAGAGCCGGTCACAGCGGGCCGGTTCCAGAGAGACAGCCCCAGCGGGCCGGTTCCAGAGATCCAGTTCCAGGAAGCACAGGAGTCAGCAATCATGGCCATCACCCGAGTGGGCATCGTCGGCGGCGGACAGATGGGTGGCGGCGTGGCCGAGCTCACGGCCAAGGCCGGCCTGCCCACGGTGGTCCGCGAGGTCAGCCCGGAGGCCGCCGAGCGGAGCCGGGCCGGCATCCAGAAGTCGCTGGACCGGGCTCTGGACCGCGGCAAGCTCGACGAGGCCGCCCACGGCGCGGCGCTCGGCAACCTGTCGTTCACCACCGAGTTCGGCGACCTCGCCGACTGCGACCTGGTGGTCGAGGCGGTCATCGAGTCGTTCGACCTGAAGGCCGAGGTCTTCCGGGCCCTCGACGAGGTCGTCACGTCGCCGGACGCCGTGCTGGCCACCAACACGTCGTCCATTCCGATCGTCGACATCGCCATGACCACCGGCCGACCCGAGAAGGTCCTCGGCCTGCACTTCTTCAACCCGGCGCCGGTCATGAAGCTCGTCGAGGTCATCCCGTCGGTGCGGACCGACGAGGCGGTCACCGCCGAGGTCACCGCCTTCGCCACCGACGTGCTCGGCAAGGTCGTCGTGGCCGCCAAGGACCGGGCCGGCTTCGTGGTGAACATGCTGCTGGTGCCGTACCTGAACGCGGCGATGCGCATGTACGCCGACGGCCACGCCTCGGCCGCCGACATCGACAACGGCATGAAGCTGGGTGCCGCCCACCCGATGGGGCCGCTCGAGCTCAGCGACATGATCGGGTTGGACACCATGATGCTGGTGGCCGAGACCCTCTTCGACGAGTACGGCGACGACTTCTACCTGCCGCCGCCGCTGCTCAAGCGCATGGTGGCGGCCGGCCACCTGGGTCGCAAGACCGGCCGGGGCTTCTACGACTACTCCTGACCCCGGGGCCTGCCTCAGACCTGGCTGGGGGCCGGTGACGGCGTGGGTGGATCCCGATCGTCGTCCGTCGGAGTCCCGTCCGGTGGCTGGTCGCGGATCCCGAGGGCCAGCCACGCCGCCAGCAGCCCGGCGCACGCCGCGGCGAGGTGCAGAAGCAGGAACGTCGTGCCGCTCGCAGAGTCGGCCATGAGCGCGGTCAGCACGGTGATGCCGATGGCGGCGCCGATCTGCTGGAGCATGTTCATCGAGCCGCCGGCGATGCCGAGGTCGTCGTCGCCGGCCGCGGTGGTCACCGCGTTGGCCACCGTGGGACGGATGTAGCCGCTGCCGGCGCCGGCCAGCATCGCCCCGCACAGGAACATCGGCAGCCACCGCTGCTGGGCGCCGACGCCGGCCAGCACCATGGCCGTGGCGAACACCAGCATCCCGGTCACCGCCACCCGCCGCGGGCCGTGCCGGGGGTCGTGGTGGCCGCCGAGCCGGGCACAGAAGGCGAACGAGAGCGGTCGGGGCAGCATGGCCAGCCCGATCACGGTGGGTCGGAACCCCCACCGGCGTTCCAGCATGAACGGCGCCATGACCATCGCCCCCATGTAGCCGACCTGCAGGACGGCCTGGGCGGCGATGGGCCGGTGGAACGCGGGTTCCCGCAGGAGCGACGGCGGGAGCAGTGGCGCCGTGGACCGGTGCTCGACGCGGAGGAACAGGCCGAGGCCGACGGGGGCCAGCACGGCGCCGGCCACGACCGCCGGGTGGGTGAAGCCCCAGCTGATGCCCCGGTTGACGGCCAGCAGGAGGCCGCCCACCCCGATGCCGAGGGTGAGCGCCCCGGGGACGTCGAACCGGACGCCCGGCCGGCGGGAGGTCTCCGGGGCGACGAGGACGGCGGCGACCATGGCGCCCAGCACGGCGACGCCGTGGACCACGAACAGGACCCGCCAGCCCATCCACTCGATGAGCGGACCGCCGGTGACCACGCCGACGGCCGGCGACAGGGCGACCACCGCGGCCCAGATGCCCAGGGCCCTCGTGCGTTCGGACCGGGGGAACGACGACAGGATCATGGCCATGGCCGACGGCCCCGAGGCGGCCTTGGCGGCCTGGGCGAGGGTGCGCAGCACGATGAGCGAGGTGGTGTCCCACGCCAGGGCGGTGACCAGCGCCATCACGGAGCCCAGTGACAGGCTGACCAGGTAGGTGCGGCGGTGGCCGTAGAGGTCGCCGACCTTGCCGATGATCGGCGTGACCACGGCGAAGGCCAGGAGGGGTGCGGCGATCACCCAGCTGATGACGTCGTCGGTGGTGCCCAGGTCGTCGGCGATCCGGGGCAGCGATGCCGACAGGACGGTGACCGGGTAGCTGCCCGAGGCGGTGCCGAACAGCAGGGCGACGAGGAGGAGCCGCCGGTAGTCGGGGCGGGCGCGGATGCGGGCCCGCAGGCTCTCGGGCGCGGGGTCGTCGGCGGGCGGTTGGTCGTCCTGGCCGGAATCCCGCATCGCGTCCGACCCTACGGGGGGTGGTCCGGCGGGTCGTCAGTGGACCGCCGTGGCTACCGTCACGGCATGGTCGCTCCAGGGGTGCCGCACTCCGCGCGTGACGCCGCCGGGGCCGTCGTGGGCATCGTCGTGAACCCCCGGTCGGGGACCGACGTGCGCCGGGCCGTGGCCGCCGCCGGCGCGGTCACCGTGGAGGACAAGGCCAACGCCGTGCGCCGGGTCGTGCTGGGTGCCCGGTCGGCCGGCGTCGAACGCTTCGTCGTCCACCACGACACCCACCGGATCGTCCGCCGGGCCACCGAGACGATGCGGGGGCTCGACCTGGCGTGGTTGGACCATCCGCAGTCCTTCACCGAGGAGGACACGGTGGCAGCGGTGGCCGGCATGCGGGACCGGGGCTGCGGGGTGGTCGTGGTCCTGGGCGGCGACGGGACGAACCGGGCCGCGGCCCGGGGCTGGCCCGACCTGGTGGTGGTGCCGCTGTCCACCGGTACCAACAACGCCTTCCCGCTGATGGTGGAGGCCACGGTGGCCGGTGCGGCCGCCGGGTACGTGGCGGCCGGCCTCGTCCCGGTCGACGAGGTGACCCGCCCGGTGACCGTGGTCCGGGTGCGGACCGAGGGGGCGGACGAGCCGGACGACCTGGCCCTGGTCGACGCGGTGGCCGTCGACGATCCCTACCTGGGGTCGTTCGAGCTGTTCGACCCGGCCACCGTGCGGACCGTGGTGCTGTCGCGGGCCGATCCGTCCGCCGTGGGCTTCGCCGGGGTGGGCGGCCTGGTGGAGCCGGTGGGTGCCGACGAGGACGCCGGCCTGCTGCTGCGGCTCGGGCCGGTCGACGGGTGCGACCGGGTGCTGCGGGGGCCGACCGCCCCCGGCCACTACGCGGACCTCGGCCTGGTCGAGGCGCGTCGCCTGCCGTTGGGCGAGGAGGTGGCGGTCGACGGTCCGATGCTGCTGGCCTTCGACGGCGAACGGAAGCGTCGCCTGGTGGCCGACGAGCGGGTCCACCTGTCGGTGCGGCGCGACGGGCCCCGCCTGGTGGACGTCGATGCGGTGATGGCTGCCGTCGCCGGGGCGGGCCTGGCGGTCAGCTGACCGGGTCGCCCCCGTCGAGGAACGCCGGGAGGTCGCGGAACGACCCGAGGACCGGGAAGTCCACGGCGGCCACCTCGTCGGGGTCGGGTTCCTCGAACACCCAGGTGGTGGTGTGGGGCAGGTGGACGGCACGGCCGCCGATGGCCAGCACCGGCAGCACGTCGGACTTCACCGAGTTGCCGACCATGGTGAACTCGGCCGGGTCGATGCCGCGACCGGCCAGGACCCGCCGGTAGGCCTCGGGGTCCTTCTCGGGGACCACGTCGACGTGCCAGAACAGGTGGTCGAGCCCGCAGCGGGCCACCTTGCCCAGCTGGTCGCCGAGGTCGCCCTTGGTGACGACGAGGAGGCGGTGGGTGCCGGCCAGGACGTCGAGGGTCTCGGCGACGCCGTCGAGGAGCTCGATGGGGTGGGCCATCATCTCGTGGCCCCAGCCGATGATCCGGCCCAGGTCGGCGGCGGTGACGGCGCCTCCGGAGAGCTCGATGGCCGTCAACTCCATGGACAGCACGAAGCCCTTGATGCCGTAGCCGTGTCGGGCGATGTTGGCCCGCTCGGTGGCCAGCAGGGCGGCGTCGGCCGTCTCGCCGTCGGCCCACGTCGACACCAGGTCGCGGAAGCGGGCCTCCACCTCGTGGAAGCGTTCCTCGTTCTCCCACAGGGTGTCGTCGGCGTCGAGGCCGAGCACGGGCCGGGCGTCGCTCCCCGGGGTGCCTGCTTCCGGGGTACCTGCGCCCGGGGAGCCCGCGTCCGGTGGAACTGCCATCCGGGGAGCCTAGGGGTCCGTCCCGGTGGCGGACCCGGGACCGTCCCCGACCGGTGGGAGGCCGACCGGTACCTTTAGGCCCATGCGTGACCTCTGCATGCGTTCGGCCTGTCAGGGCGCGGCCGACGTCCTGGTGGTGATGGACGTCGCCGAGTTGACCTTCACCCTGCACGACCTCGCCGAGGTCGACGGGCCGGGTGCCGTGGTGCTGTGCGCCACCCACGTCGACCGCCTGGTGGCGCCGGTGGGCTGGGGCCTGGTCGACGAGCGGGGCGGGGGCGAGTTGATCCCGCTGCCCGAACGGCCGCCCACCCTGGCCGAGGCGACCGAGGAGTCGCCGGTCGTGCGCTCGGTGGATGCGTCCGAGGCCCGTTCTCCGGAGATCCGGCCGGTGGCCGCCGTGCACCCGTTGGAGGCGGCGCGGGTGGCCCATGAGGCCGCCCAGGCCGAACGCGCTGCACGGGCGGACGGTGTCTCCGAGTCCGATCCCGTCGGTCCCGACGCGGGGGCCACGCCGCTGTTGGCCCGCGCCTTCCGGGGCGTCGAACGGGAACCCGTGGAGGCGTCGGTCGGTGCCTCGTCCGGGGCCGACGAGCGGGATCCGTTCGCCGGACACGCCTGGGACCAGAGCGACGTCCTCGACGAGCGCGAGTACACGCCGGTCGGCGAGGCCCCGTCGGAGGACTCGGAGTTCGGCGAGCAGCTCACCTTCGGAGGGGACCCGGGGGCCTGAGCCCCATCCGGCGCCTCCTCTCCCTCGGGGCGCCCATCACCGGAGCACTGGTCGCCGGGGTACTGGTCACGGGGATGCTGGTCGCCTGCGGGACGACGATCGAACCGGTCGAGCTCTTCGCCCCGGCCACGACGCACCCGCCGGCTCCTTCGACGTCCGCGCCGTCGTCGACGGCGGAGCCGCCCTCGGCTGCGTCTCCGTCGACTGGGCCACCTTCCACCGCGCCGCCTTCGACCGCGTCGCCTTCGACTGGGCCGCCCTCGACAGTGTCTCCTTCGACCACGGGCGCCCCGGCCCCCGCTTCCACTCCCTCCGGAGAGCCCGAGCCCGAGTCCGAGCCCGACCCGGGACCCGGCTGGCCCGGTGGGTCGTGGGTGGATCCGGGGTCCATCGGGGAGCCGTGGGGGACCGTGCCCGGGGTGCTGACCTTCCGGGGCTCGCCGACCCGGTCGTGGCACGGGTCGGGCCCGGTCCCGACCGACCCGGTGGTCGCCTGGCGCTACCCCCGGGATGGGACGATGTGCTCGTTGTCCACGGTGGGCGACGTCGTCAAGGAGTGGTGCGGCCTCGGCTGGACCGGGCAGCCGGCGGTGTTCGAGCGCGACGGGCGCACCTGGGTGGTGTTCGGCGCCTACGACGGTGCGGTGCACTTCGTGGACGGCGTCACCGGGTCGCCGCTGCTGGACCCCCTGCAGACCGGCGACCTGGCCAAGGGCTCGGTCACCGTCGACCCGGACGGCTACCCGTTGGCCTACGTGGGGTCCCGGGACGACCTGCTCCGGGTGGTGGCCTTCGACCGGCCCGAGCCGACGGTCCTGTGGAGCCTGCACGCCGAGGACTCCGGGCAGCCGCTGTGGAACTCCGACTGGGACGCCTCGCCGCTGGTCCTCGACGACCACCTGTTCGCGGCGGGCGAGAACAGCCGCATGCACGTGGTGCGGCTGCGTCGGGGCTACGACGCCGACGGCCTGGTGGTCGTCGACCCGGAGATGGCGTGGTTCACCCACGGCTGGGACGACCGGCTGATCGCCGACGCCGGATGGAACCTGTCCATCGAGGGCTCGCCGCTGGTGATCGGTGACGCACTGTGGTTCGCCAACTCGGGCGGCCTGGTCCAGGCCTGGGACATCGGGGGCCTCGCCGACGGGGTCCGGCCACATCGCACCTTCCGGTTCTGGATGGGCGACGACGTGGACGCCACGCTGGTCCCGGACGCCGACGGCTTCCTCTACGTGGCCGCCGAGTACGAGCGGGAGACCGAGCGCTCCCACGAGCTCGGACAGCTGGTGAAGCTGGACCCGTCCCGGCCCGACGACCCGGTGGTGTGGGGCCTCGACGTCCGCTCGGAGGCGCCGTCGGGCATCTGGGCCACGCCGGCCGTGCACCGGGACCTGGTGGTGGTGGCCACCGACGACGGCGAGGTCCTCGGCGTGGACCGGGACGAGGGCACGGTGCGGTGGCGGTTCCCGTTGCCGGATCCGCTGTGGTCGTCGCCGACCGTCGTCGACGACGTGCTGCTCGTCGGCGACTGTGCGTGGGCCGGGGGGATGTCGGCCTACGACGTGTCGGACACCTCGGTGGCGCCGCCCCTGCTGTGGCGGGTCGAGACCGGTGCGTGCGTGGAGGCGTCGCCGACCGTGTGGAACGGCACGGTGTACATCGGGTCGCGGGACGGCTGGATGTACGCCCTGCGCGACCCGTACCGGGCCGGGTGATCGGGACGCGTCCCGATTCCCGGCGCCGGGCGACCCGTCGGTAGGTTCCCCGACGCGAGGCGACACCACGACGGGAGCAGCCATGGCCGAGGTCACCGAAGCTGAGATCCGGGAGATGACGCGGCAGCTGATCGCCGACGTGCCGCCCGGCGACGTCGACCAGTTCGAGTTCCGGGGGGCCCAGTTCGACCGCGGCCTGGCCCTCGTGCAGTTCCCGGAGGGACTGGGTGGCCTGGGCCTGTCGAGCCGTCGCCTCCAGACCGCGGTGGACGCCGAACTGCGTGCCGCCGGCGTGACGTACCACGACCTGAACATCAACCCGATCGGGATCGGGATGGGTGCGCCGGTGGTGCTGACCTACGCGTCGGACGAGCAGAAGCAGCGCCTGCTGCGGCCGATGTACACCGGCGAGGAGATCTGGTGCCAGATGTTCAGCGAGCCGGGCGCCGGCTCCGACGTCGCCGGACTGGCCAGCCGGGCGGTCCGCGACGGCGACGAGTGGGTGGTCAACGGCCAGAAGGTGTGGACGACGCTGGCCCACGTGTCCCGCTGGGGGATGCTGGTGGCCCGGACCGATCCGGACCAGCCGAAGCACCGGGGCCTGACGTACTTCCTGCTGGACATGGAGTCCGAGGGCGTCGACGTGCGGCCGCTGTACCAGATCACCGGCGAGGCCGAGTTCAACGAGATCTTCCTGACCGACGTGCGGATCCCGCACGACCGGGTGTTCGGCGACGTGGGCGGCGGCTGGGCCGCGGCGGTGACGACGCTGATGAACGAGCGGGTGGCGCTCGGTGGCGGCGTGCCGAAGCAGGGAACGGGTCCGATCGGCGACCTGGTGCGCCTGTGGAACGAACGGAAGGGGTCGCTGGACCCGGTCACGCACGACGTGATGCGCGACCGCGTGGTCGACCTGTGGAGCCGGGCCGAGGCGCTGCGGCTCACCAACTGGCGGGCCCGCGAGGCGTCGAAGTCCGGCAACCCCGGGCCGGAGGGCTCGGTCGGCAAGCTGATGTCGGCCGAGATGAACCAGCACATCTACGAGACGTGCATGGACCTGATGGGTGCCGACGCCCTGGCTTACGAGATCGGCTACGAGCGCAAGCGTCCCGACGGGCTGCGGCTCACCGGTGGAGCGGGCGCCAAGTACTCGTTCCTGCGGGCCCGGGCCAACACCATCGAGGGTGGGACGTCCGAGGTGATGCGCAACATCCTCGGCGAGCGCGTGCTGGGCCTGCCCGGTGACGTCCGGGTCGACAAGGACGTCAACTGGGTGGACGTGCCCCGCAACTAGTCACGTCCGGGGGGCACCCCGGGACAGGGTCGCGGCGCCCTCGGCCCCGGCGCCCTCAGCCCCGGCGCCAGGTGGTGCCCGAGGGTCCGTCCTCGAGCACGATGCCGCGGGCCGTCAGCTCGTCCCGGATCCGGTCGGCCTCGGCGAAGTCCTTCGCGGCGCGGGCGGCCAGGCGTCGGTCGACCAGCCCGTCGATCTCGGTGGCCTCCGGATCGTCGCCGGCATCGGCGTCCGGCGAGGCGGCGGCCCCCAGTTCCAGGCCGAGGGCGGTCGTGGCGTCGAGCGCCGCGGCGGCCAGAGCGGCGGCCGTGTCGTCGTCCTCGGCGTCCAGCGCCCGGTTGGCGTCGCGCACGGCGTCGAAGACCACGGCGAGGGCCTGCGGCGTGCCCAGGTCGTCGTCCATGGCGGCCCGGAACCGGTCCAGCACCGCGTCGTCGGCGGCGGCGTCGGGCAGGTCGGCCTCGGCCATCCGGTCGGCGAACTTGTCGAGGCGTGCCAGGGCGGCGGCCGCCTGGTCCAGCGTGGTCGACCCGATCTCCATGGTGCGCCGGTAGTGGGTCTGTAGGACGAGGAGGCGCAGGGCCCGCGGGTCCCAGGCGTCGAGCAGCCCGGCCAGCGTGGTGAAGTTGCCCAGCGACTTGGACATCTTCTCGCCGTCGACCTGGACCATGCCGTTGTGGACCCAGTGGCGGGCGAACGCCCGGCCGCAGCCGAGGGCCTCGGCCCGCTCGTTCTCGTGGTGGGGGAAGACGAGGTCGTCGCCGCCGCCGTGGATGTCGAAGCCGTCGCCGAGCAGGTGCAGCGACATGGCCACGCACTCGATGTGCCAGCCGGGTCGGCCCGGACCCCACGGGGAGTCCCAGGTGGGCTCGCCGGGCTTGGCCGCCTTCCAGAGGGCGAAGTCGAGCGGGTCGGTCTTGTCCTCGTCGACGTCGACCCGGGCGCCGGCGCCTTCGCGGAGGTCCTCGACGGAGCGGCCGACCAGGGCGCCGTACTCGTCGAGGCGGTCGACGTCGAAGTAGACGCCGGAGTCGGTGGTGTAGGCCATGCCCCGCTCGACGAGGTCCGAGATGACCTCGACCATGCGGTCCACGTACTCGGTGGCCCGGGGACGCAGGTCGGGGTGGGCCACGTTGAGGCGGTCCATCTGCTCCACGAAGGTGGCCTCGAAGCGCTGCGCCACGTCCGGCTCGGTGGAGCCCTCGTCAGCGGCCCGGTTGATGATCTTGTCGTCGATGTCGGTGATGTTGGACACCGCGGTGACGTCCAGACCGGTCCAGCGCAGGTAGCGGACCAGCACGTCGAAGGCCAGGGTGCTCCGGGCGTGGCCGAGGTGGGGGACGTCGTAGACGGTCGGGCCGCACCAGTAGACGGAGGCCTTCCCGGGATCCCGGGGCTCGAAGTCGACCTTGTCGCCGGTCAGGCTGTCGGTGAAGCGCAGCACCCGGTCAGGATACGGCCCGCCCGTCCCCGGGCCGTCCGGTCGTTCGGCCCACCGGGGACGGTCAGGTGGTCCGCACCCAGGAGTCGGGCAGGGTGGCGTCGAGCCGGATGCCCAGCAGCGCTGCCGCGGTGGCCAGGCCGGAGGCCGCCGTCGGGTCGTCGCCCGAACCGGAGAGGATCCCGCCGGCCAGCAGGTCGAGGGCTTCGCGGGCCGTGGCCGTGTCGAGGTCGTCGTCGAGGGCGGCCCGCACTGCGGCCAGGGTGGGCGCCGGGTTCGGGCCACGGGGCCGGCGTGCGGCGGTGACGAGGCGGTCCAGGCGGGTGATGGCGTCGTCGATGTCGTAGTCGAACCACTCGAACCCGCCCCGGTAGTGGTGGGCCATGAGCGCCAGGCGGATGGCCCGGGGGTCGTGCAGGTGGCGCAGGTTGCGGACGAACACGAGGTTGCCGAGCGACTTGGACATCTTGGTGCCCTCGTAGGCGACCATGCCGACGTGCATCCAGTGGCGGGCGAAGGGCTGGCCGGTGGCCGCCTCGCTCTGGGCGGCCTCGCACTCGTGGTGGGGGAACATGAGGTCGTCGCCACCGCCGTGGAGGTCGATGGTCTCGCCCAGGTCGGCCATGGCCATGGCCGAGCACTCGATGTGCCAGCCCGGGCGGCCCGGGCCGAACGGCGAGTCCCACGACGGTTCGTCGTCGGCGCTGGGCTGCCAGAGCACGAAGTCGAGCGGGTTGCGCTGCCGGGGGTCGTCGGGGTGCCCGCCCCGCTCGGCGGCGTACTCGACCATGGTGGCCTCGTCGAGGTGGGCGACCGAGCCGAACCCGTCCCACGTGGACACGTCGAAGAAGGTGGTGCCCGCGACGGTGTAGGTGTGGCCGGCGGCCTCCAGGCGGCCGATGAGGGCCAGCATGGCGTCGATGGAGCCCGTCGCCGTGGGCTCCGACCACGCGGGGCGCAGGTCCAGGGCGGCGAGGTCGGCGTGGAACAGGTCCATCTCGCGGGCGGCCAACTCGAGGTAGTCGATGCCCAGCTCGCGGGCCTTGGGGAGGATGGAGTCGTCGACGTCGGTGACGTTGCGGACCATCCGCACCTCGTGGCCCAGGTCCTCGAGCCGGCGGACCACCAGGTCGAAGGTGAGGTAGGTGAAGGCGTGTCCGAGGTGGGTGGCGTCGTACGGCGTGATGCCGCAGACGTACATGCTCACCGTGGGGCCGGGTTCGAAGGGGACGACCTCGCCGCGGGCGGTGTCGTACAGGCGCATTCCCATGGGGGGCGACGGTAGTGGTCGCGCCGGGCCGGTGCGGGACCGGTCGGCCCGCTTCCGGGACTAGTCCCGGACGAACGGGACGGAGTGCTCCCAGTCGGCCAGCAGGGTTCGCAGTGCGGTGACGAGCAGCAATGGCTGGTCGAGCATGACGTGGTGGCCGGCCAGCGGGATCTCGACCACCGGCGCCACCCGGCCGAGCCGCTCGTACATGTAGGCGCCGATGTCGGGGGTGACGAGGCCGTGCTCGGCGCGGAAGAGCGCCACCCGGCAGGTGATGTGGGCGAGGAGCTCGTCGGCGTCGGAGCGGGCGGGCATGAAGATGGCCGGGTCGAACTTCCAGGTGACGCCGCCGTCGCAGGGCCGCAGCGACCGGGCGGCCACGTCGGCCATGACGAACGGCTCGTAGTGGTCCTGTTCGGGCACCGTGCGGAACCGGGCGATGGCGGTCGCCGCGTCCGGGTACACCTTGGGATTGCGGAAGTTGTCGCGGCGACCGGTGTCCATCTCCGGGTCGACCTTGACGACCGGCGAGTCGATGACCACGGCGCCGGCGAGCCGGTCGGGGTGGTTGGCGGCCGTGGCCAGGGTGACGAAGCCGCCCATGGAGTGGCCGATGACGATGGGCGGGCCGGCCATCTTGGCGGCGTCGGCCACGGCGACGACCTCGTCGGTCCAGGCGGCCAGGGAGTAGGCGTCGCGGCGGCCGCTGTCGCCGTGGCCGGACAGGTCGAGGGCGGCGACCCGGTAGGTGCCGGCGAACTGGGCGGCCACGTGGGTCCACCAGTGGGCGTGGGCGGCGCCGCCGTGGACGAACACCAGGCCGGGCCGGCCCGGTTCGCCCCAGGTGAGGTAGTGGACGTCGGTGCCGTCGACGTCGACCGTGTCGTCCTCGTGGGGGACGTCCAGTGCGTGCCGGTACCAGGCCGGTGCGGCCTGCCTGCTCATGGGCTGGTTCCTCCTGGACCGGATGGGTCCGCCGTGGCTGGCGCCCTCGGCAGGATTCGAACCTGCGACGCACGGTTTAGGAAACCGACGCTCTATCCCCTGAGCTACGAGGGCAGTCGGGGCGTCCCGGGGGAACGTCCACCTGGTCGAGGCTACCGATCACGCCGACCGGGGGTCGTGGTGCCCCCGCTGCTCCGGGAGGATGCGGCCCGGACGGACTCCGCTCAGGTGAACTCGACGTAGCGCTGGAATTCCCACTCCGACACGTCGTCGGGGCCGCCGGTGGCGTGCTCGCCGTGGAGCCCCAGCTCGCTGTTCACCATGGCCAGGAAGTTGACGCCGAACTCCTCGCCGAGGGCGGCGGCCAGCTCGCTGCCGGTGAACGCGGCGACGCCGTCGGCGAAGGTGGCCGGCAGGGCCGGGTGGTCGCCCGGGTCCTCGTACTGGTCGCCGGTGGCCTCCTCGCCGGGGTCGAGTTGCCGCTCGAGGCCGTCGGCACCGGCGGCCAGGATCCCGGCCAGGACCAGGTACGGGTTGGTGTCGGCGCCGGCGAAGCGGAACTCCACCCGGTCGGCCGGGCCCTGGCCGACCGTGCACCGGCACAGGACGCTACGGTTGTCGCCACCCCAGTGCACGTGGGTGGGGCAGAACGAGTAGGCCCGGACCCGCCGGTACCCGTTGCCGGTCGGGATGCCCAGCAGGGCGAGCGCCGGGGCGTGGTGGACCAGCCCGCCGACCCAGTGGCGGAACGGGTCGTTGAGCAGGTGGCCGTCGCCCGGCCCGAAGGCGTTCGTCCCGTCGCGGTCGAGGCTGGTGTGGACGTGCATGCCGCTGCCCGACTGGCCGGCGAAGGGCAGGGGCATGAAGGTGGCCCGCAGCCCGTGGTTCCGGGCCACCTCCTTGATGGTGTTCTTGAACAGGATGGTGTTGTCGGCCACGTCCATGGGGTCGCCGTAGGCGAAGTTGATCTCCAGCTGGCCCGGCCCGTACTCGGGGTTGGACGACTCGATGGGGATGCCCAGGTCGACCATGGCGTTGCGCATGTCGGCCACGCAGCGCTCCATGGCGAAGTTGTCGACCAGCGACGAGTACTGGATGTTGGGCTGGGCCGGCGTCCAGTCGTCGTGGCACAGGTAGCACTCGACCTCGGTGGCGGCGATGGGGTCGTAGCCGAGGGCCCGGACCCGGTCGAGCTGTGCCTGGAGCACGTTGCGGGGGTCCATGGGGTGCGGTCGGTGCCGGTCGTCCTCCGACGTCGTCATCACCGTGGCGTAGCCGGGCCGGTGGTGCATGACCCGGAAGGTGGACAGCACCGGGGTGATGTGCATGTCCAGGAAGCCGGTGCCCATGTTGATGAGCGGGCTGTCGACGATCTCGCCCTGGACGTCCATGACGTAGATGGCATCCGCGATGTGGGCGCCGCCGGCGGCCACCGAGTCCGCGAACCGTTGGGCGGGGACGCGCTTGCCGCGCGGGTGCCCGTAGGTGTCGATGGTCATCATCTCGACGGTGTGGATCCCGTGCTCGGCGATGGCCGAGGCCACCTCGGCGATGGCCTCCGGGGACGCGGCTTCGGTCGACATGTGGTTCTCCCCTCGGGGTGACTGGTCTCGGGTTCAGGTGGTGAGCACCATGCGGCCGCTGGCCTCGCCGGACCGCAGGCGCTGGTGGGCCGCCTCGGCCTCGTCGAGGGGCGCCGTCTCGACGGTGAAGTCGAGCGGATGGTCGTGGGCGAAGCCGATCAGCTCGCCCAGCTCGGCGACGGTGCCCCACACGCTGGACGTGAACCGGGCCTCGTGGGGCACGGCGCCGATGCCGAACGGGACCCGGCCGCCGTACAGGCCGACGGCGACGACCATGCCCCGCCGGTTCACGTGGGCCACCGCGGCCTCCAGGGTGGGTTGGGCGCCCACGAAGTCGATGATGGCGTCGAAGGGGCCGTCCAGCTCGTCGGGGGCCACGGCGTGCTCGGCGCCCAGCTCGACGGACCGGGCCCGCTTGTCGGCCGACAGGTCGGCCACCGTGACCTCGGCGTCGGTCAGCAGCCGCAGGAACTGGACGCCGAACTGGCCGAGGCCGCCGGCGCCGATCACCAGTGCCCGGGCCGCCGGGCCGCGGCGTCGCAGCGTCTCGACGGTCTGGCGGGTGGCCCGGAAGGCGGTCAACCCGGCGCAGGCCAGGGGGGCCGAGCGGACGGGGTCAAGGTCGCCGAGGGGCTGCAGGTACTCGCGGTGGGGGACCCGCATCTGCTCGGCGTAGCCGCCGTCGGAGATCAGGCCGGCCTCGATGGCGTCCGGGCAGACCATCTCGTGGCCGGTCTCGCACGTCCAGCACGACCGGCAGCCCCACGGGGCGTACACCATGACCGGACCCAGCTCGGCGTGGACGCCGGTGACCTCGTGGCCGGGGACCAGCGGCAGGGGGCTGTTCCACTGGCCGTCGACGACGTGGAGGTCGGAGTGGCAGACCCCGCAGGCCGTGACGTCGACTAGGTGCTCGCCGTCGCCGATGGTCGGTGCCGGTCGGTCGACCACCACCAGCGGCTCGCCGAACGCCCGGAGCTCGACGGCCTTCACGATCCCGCTCCGACAGGGTCGACCCGGAGCTCGAGGGTGCCCACGCCGTGCCACGGAGCGGGCGAGGCCAGCTCGAACCGGGGGTACCGGTCCAGGAAGGCCTCGAGGGCCACGTTCACCTCGCGGCGGGCCAGGTTGGAACCGAGGCACCGGTGGGCTCCCACCCCGAAGGCCACGTGTGGGTTGGGCGACCGGTCGAGCCGGACCTCGTGGGGGCACTCGAAGACCTCGGGGTCCCGGTTGGCCGCCCCGAAGGCCAGCACCACCCGCTCGCCGGCCTGCATCGACACCCCGCCGATCTCGGTGTCCTGCTTCAGGGTGCGGGCCATGGCCTGCACCGGCGACAGGGCCCGGAGGAACTCCTCGGTGGCCGCCGGCACGAGGGACGGGTCGGCGACCAGGCGGGCGAGGTCGTCGGGGTGCTGGGCCAGGTGCCACAGGCCCACCCGGATGGTGCCCGCCGTGGTCTCCAGGCCGGCCACGAACAGGAGGTAGCAGATGTCCAGCATCTCCTCGTCGTCCAGCGGTCGACCGGCGTGGTCGGCGGCCAGCAGGGCCGAGATGACGTCGGGGCCCGGGTCGCGCCGACGCAGCGCGATGAGGTCGCGGAAGTAGTCGTAGACGTCGTCGGCCGCGGCCCGTGCCACCGCCTCGTCCTCGGAGCGGGCGAACACGATGTCGTCGACCCACTGGTCGAACTGGGCGGCGTCGGCCATCGGGAAGCCGCAGTACTCGCCGAACACCATGGCCGGGAGCATCCGGCAGTAGTGAGAGACATCGACCACGTCCCGGCCGGCCAGCTCGTCGAGCAGCTCACCGGCGATCTCGTGGGTGCGGGGGACGAGGACGTCCATCTGCTTCGGGGTGAAGAAGGGCAGCAGGACCTGGCGGTAGGCGGTGAGCCGTGGCGGGTCGATGTCCAGCGGGATGAGCGGCCGGTCGGTGCCGAACGGGGGGAGGATCATCGACGGGGCCACCGAGAAGGTGTCCCAGTCGTGCTCGGCGGCGTTGACGTCTTCGAACCGGGTGAGGGTCCAGAAGCCGTCGTAGTGGTCGCTCCACGAGACCGGGCACTCGGCGTGCATGGTCCGGTAGTCGTCGAAGACGGTGTCCAGCGGCTCGCCGTGGAAGTCGAAGTCGTACCGCGGTCCCCGCTGCCCGTCGACCGTTGCGTCCCCCACCCGGTGGCCCTCCGTCGTCCCTGCTGGCCCGGGGCCCCTGCTGGCCCGGAGTCCCTGCGGGAATGCCGGGAAGTTAGCCTGCGCGCCCCGGATCGGACCCACCCGAACCGCCCGGCAGGAGGCCTCCATGGTGCACCGCTACGGACACTGGATCGACGGTGCGGACGTCGCCCCGTCCGGGTCGACGTGGCGGACGTCGACCGAGCCGGGCACCGGGGCGCTGGTGTGCGAGGTGGCCGAGGGCTCGGCGGCCGACGTCGACGCCGCGGTGGCCGCCGCCCATGCGGCGCGCGACGGGTGGCGGAACCGGAAGCCCATCGAACGGGGTCGCCTCCTCATGGCCCTGTCGCAGGCCATGCGCGACGAGGCCGCCATGCTGGCCGACCTGGAGAACCGCGAGGTCGGCAAGCCGGACTTCCTGGGACCGGTGGAGGTCGGGGTGTCGGCCGACTACTTCGAGTTCTACGCCGGCCTCGTGAACCTGGAGGCCGGCGACGTGCTGGACCTCGGCCCCGGATTCCACAGCTACACCCGGCGCGAGCCGTTCGGGGTGGTCGGGGTGGTCACCCCGTGGAACCTGCCGCTGGGCCAGGCGGCCCGGGCGGTGTCGCCGGCGCTGGCCGCCGGCAACACGGTGGTCGTCAAGCCGTCGGAGGAGACGTCGGCGTCGACGCTGGAGCTGGCCCGCCTCGCCACCGAGGTCGGGTTCCCCGACGGGGTGCTGAACGTGGTCACCGGCGTCGGCCCGGTGGTCGGCGCGGCGCTGACCGGCCACCCGGACGTCCGCAAGGTGGCGTTCACCGGGTCGGTGCGGGCCGGCCGGGAGGTCGGGCGGGTGGCCAGCGAGCGGATCATCCCGGTGACCCTCGAGCTGGGCGGCAAGTCGGCCAACCTGGTGTTCGGGGACGCGGACCTGGCCGCCGCGGTCGAGGGGTCGATGCGGGCCTTCGTGCTCAACACCGGCCAGGTCTGCTCCAACGGCACCCGGTTGTACGTGGAGCGTTCCATCCACGACGAGTTCGTGGACGCCCTGGTGGCGGCTACCGACGAGGCCGCGGTGCACGTCGGCCGTCTGGCCACCACCGCCCAGTGCGACAAGGTCGCCGAGTACCTGGCTATCGCCGAGGCCGAGGGGGCGACCGCGGTGGTCGGGGGGTCGATGGTCGACGAGTGGACCCCGCAGATCACGATCTACACGGGGGTCGCCAACGACATGCGGATCGCCCGGGAGGAGGTCTTCGGGCCGGTGCTGGTCGTGATGCCGTTCGACGACGAGGACGAGGCGGTGGCGCTGGCCAACGACTCCGACTTCGGCCTGGCCGCCGGCCTGTGGACCCGGGACCTGTCGCGGGCCCATCGGGTGGCCGAGCGCCTCGAGGCCGGCCAGGTGTTCGTCAACACCTGGGGTACGGGGATCGAGACGCCGTTCGGCGGCTACAAGCAGAGCGGGATCGGCAGGGAGAAGGGCATCGAGGCCCTGCACCACTACACGCAGCTCAAGTCGGTGACGGTGGCCCTCTGAGGACATCGCCGGTGCACGCCGTGTAGAGGCGGTCCTTGAAGGCGGCCTCGTCCACGCTCCACACCACCCGGGTGGTGGCCGGACCCGGGTGGGCCCGCCGGTCGGGGAGGACGGCGCCGCGGGTTGGCTCGTCCAGCCCGATGACCAGGCACTCGTCGGTCGCCTCGAGGATGATCGAGTCGTCCAGGGCGACGGCCATGGCCACGGGATCGGGCAGGTCCATGCCGGCCAGGCCCGACGTCTCGAGGCAGAACCGTTCCACGTCGGCGTTGATGGCCACGGCGAACTCGCCGAGTGGACCGCAGTCCCTGAGCCGTGCCGTCTCGGGCGGCGTCATGACGGCCTGGGTGCGGCTGATGTTCCAGCCGATCATCGTCCTGGGTCCCGGGGCGTCGAACACGGCCGTCGCCGCCTCGGGATCGGCCCACACGTTGTACTCGCCGAGCGGGTTGACGTTGCCCACGCCGTCCGGCGACCCGGCCATCAGGTACGTGTGGGTGAACCGGGTGAGCAGGTCGGGGTCCTCGGCCAGGGCCCGGGCCACGTTGGTGAGCGGGCCCAGCGTCACCAGGGCGTGCTGACCCGGCTCGGTGGTGGCGACGTCGACCAGGGCGGCGACCGCGTCCTCGGAGTCGGGGGCACGTGACGGGGCGGGGAGGTCGGCGCCGCCCATGCCGTCGGCCCCGTGGACCATCTGCGCCGTCTCCAGGCTGCGTGCCAGCGGCCGGTCGGCGCCGACGTGGACGGGGACGTCGGTCAGGCCGAGGAGGTCGAGGGTGACCAGCGCGTTCCGGGTCCCGAGGTCCACGGGGACGTTCCCGGCCACGATGGTGACCAGGCGGATGTCGACCTCCGGGTCGCGGCCGGCCAGCAGGAGGGCCACGGCGTCGTCCGAGGCGGTGTCGGTGTCGATGACGAGGCTGCGACGGCTCATGTGGCTCCCCTTGGTCTCGATTGCGGGGCCCGGGTGTTCCGGCCGGCGAGGTACTCCTTGTGGTCCACGTACCGACCGTCCACGACGAAGCCCCAGCCGCGCCCGTGGGGCTTTCCGGCGATGAAGAGCGTCCAGACCGGGCGGTCGCCCCGGGTGCGGACGATGCGATGCGCGGTGTCGTGGTCGATGCGGTTGACGCTTCCCGGTCCGTACTCGCGGACCTCTTCGGCGAACGGCCCGCGTTCCTCGGTGTAGCCGCCCTTCAGGATGAGGCTGCGCGACCAGGAGAACGGGTGGGTATGTGGATCGGGGTCGCGGTCGGGGAGCCGGATGGCGTGGAGGAACACCGACCCGAGGGGCGTGTCGAACCGCCACCGGTCGAGGTAGGTCCGGTCGGGCTCGAGGGCGTCGGGGATGGGCTGGTGGCGGGCGAACGACCAGCGCCACTCGCCGTCGACCAGGTTGGCCCGACGGCGGGCGGGCCGCGACGGGGACGAGCTCATCGGTCCGGCGAGAACGCGTCGAACGAACCGTGCCGGCCCTCGCCGGCGGCGAAGCGCGACGCCCCGTCCACGGTCTCTCCGCTGCGGACGGTGGCCATGCCCAGGCCCACCTCGTTGGCCAGCGCGCCGCCCAGGTCGAGGCCCCACTGTTCGATGGCGGAGTGCCGGTCCGACCGCAGGCAGCCCTGCGGGAAGGCGGCCAGGCCCCGGGCGAACTCGACGGCCGTGGGCAGCGCCGTACCGGGCTCGCACAGGCGGTTGGCCAGGCCGATGCGCAGCGCCTCGTCGCCGGAGACGGGCCGGCCGGTGAGGATCAGGTCCATGGCGTGGCTGTGGCCGATGAGCCGGGGAAGGCGCACGGTGCCGCCGTCCACCAGGGGAACGCCCCAGCGTCGGCAGTAGACGCCGAACGTGGCGTCGGTGGCGGCGATCCGCAGGTCGCACCACAGCGCCAGCTCGAGGCCGCCGGCCACGGCGTGGCCCTCGACGGCGGCGATCACCGGCTTGGACAGCACCCGGCGGGTCGGACCCATCGGGCCGAGCGAGTCGACGATGTCGTTCGGGCCGGGCTCGGTGATCCGGTTGCCGAGACCGGCCGAGATGGCCTTCAGGTCGGCGCCGGCACAGAACGTTCCGGCGGCTCCGGTCAGGACGAGGACCGAGATCCCGTCGTCGGCCTCCAGGGCCAGGAACGCCTCGTCGAGGGCCTCGGCGGTCGGGCCGTCCACCGCGTTGCGGACCTCCGGCCGGTCGATGGTGACGATCCCGACCGTTCCGTCGACCCCGGTGCGCACGGTCATTCCCGGACGGTACCCGTCGCGCTTCCCGCCGCCCGGGCTGGGAGGCCCGACGGATCCCTCCCGTCCCCTTCGGACGGCTAGACGTGGTGGCGTGGCACGGCGATCGGCCAGCGACGGTCGAAGACCAGCTCGTCGTCGTGCCACGCCTGCAGCCGACTCTCGACGAACCAGGTGGTCTCGTCGGCCCGCATCGTGGCCTCGGCCCGGACCCTCGTCCGGTCGCCCGGCCACGACACCTCGGACCCGCGGACGCACCGGACCCTCGCCGACAACGGGTCATCGCCGTCCATCGTGTACTCGTCCTCCTCCCCGGAGCCGATGACCGTTCCGTGGGAGTCGATGACGTGGCGGCCACTGCTGGCCGTGGTCCGCAGGACGGTGGTGCCCGAGGTCGTCTCGATCGTCCGGTCGGAGGTGGGTTCGACCAGGGTGACCCGGTTCGACGGCGTCCAGACCGGCGGGCCGAACCCGTCGAGGTCGGCGTCATCGCTCCTGGGTGGTCGGAGGGGGAGCCGAAGGCGGGTGGCGTCGCCGAGGCGGACCTCGGCCACCACCGGATGGGGAGACGGCCACGCCAGCGGCCAGTTGGTGGTGGCCACCGACAGGCGCCACCGGTTGCCGGCCGGGAGTACGTGGGCCGCGGCGTCCATGCGGATGGCCACGTCGACCTCCTCGCCGGGGACCAGCGGTTCGGGCCGGTCGTGTCCGTGGCGGTGGGTCAGGTTCAGCTGCCCACGACTCACCAGGAGCGATGAACCGTCCGGGGCCACGTCGCACAGGCGGACGGCCAGCAGGGCGTCGGGCCGGTCGACGGCGACCCGCAGCTCGACGACCGGGACGCCGCACAGCTCCTCGGACCGTTCGGCCGGATCTGTCGTGAACGTCGTCGCTCGCTCGTCCTCGGTCCGCTGGTCGGCGGGCAGGGTGGCCGGCTCGCCGCTGCCCCACCAGTGGCCGGCCAGCAGCCCGTGGAGTTGGCTGGTGGCGACCCGTTCCGCGCCGGTGGCCGGTCCCCACCCGAGGCGTCCGTCCGCGGGGAACCACACCGACTCGGCCAGGTGGCCCTCGGGTGGCGGCCACGACGGTTCGGCGACCCAGCGGCCCGGCCGGTCGCCGGTGCGGTCCGACGGGTCGGTCCACTCCTGCATCCACAGGCGGAGCCGGGGCTGACGGTCGACGCCGTTGTCGATGCCCTTGAGCCACCGGTCCCACCAGGCCAGGGCGTGCTGGAGGAAGCCGATGGCCGGACCGGGGACGCCCATCTCCGGGTACTGGTGGGCCCACGGCCCGACCAGCCCCCACGCCCGGTCGCCCATGCCCTCGACGGCGGCGAACGGCGCGTTCGAGTAGCCGTCGGCGAAGCCGGCCACCACCAGGGACGGAACCGCGATGGCGTCGAAGTCGTCGCCCACCGAACCGTGCCGCCAGAAGCCGTCCCTCGTCTGGTGGCCGAGCCAGTCGTCGATGAACGGCGGTGTGGCCTCCAGCCTCTCCATCCACCGGGACTTCCAGTCGTCGCCGACGATCCGCGGCGTGGGCGCCAACGCGTTCCGACACAGCATGTCGGTCGCCCACGGGAGCATCTGCGATGCGAGGACGCATCCGCCGTCGTAGTGGACGTCGGCCCCGTAGCGGTCCGTCGTGCTGGCCACCGAGATGATGCTCCTGAGCGCCGGGGGGCGGAGCGCGGCCACCTGCAGGCAGTTGAACCCGCCCCACGAGATCCCCCACATGCCGACGTTCCCGTCGCACCAGGGCTGGTCGGCGATCCAGGCGATGGCCTCAGCGCCGTCCGACAGTTCCTCGGCCAGGTACTCGCCGCGGATGACCCCCGACGAGTCGCCGGTGCCGCGCAGGTCCGTCCGGACGCACGCGTAGCCCTGACCGGCGAACCAGGCCAGTTGGCTCTGGTCGCGGAACAGGGTGGCGTCGTCCTTGCGGTAGGGGAGGTGTTCGAGGATGGCGGGGACCGGACCGTCGGTGACGGGCAACCAGATCCGTGCCGAGAGGTGGCCGCCGTCGCCCAGCGGGACGGTCACGTGTTCGACCACCCGGACCTCGAACGGCAGGGTGTCCGGGTGCTGCTCCATCGGCCGCGGAGCGTAGTGGTGGGCGTCGGGTCGCTCCGGCGCCGTGTTTTCGCGGGGCCGATCCGCTGTGAGACTCCCGGGATGCGCCTCCGCACCCTCGCCCTGGTCGTCACCGCGTGCCTGGTGGCCCCCGCCTGTTCAGACGACGACGGGTCGGAGTCGGCGGCAACGACGCCCACCACGGTGACCGTCCCTGCCGCGCCGACCACCACCGTGGACACCGAGGCGATGATGGACGACGTCCGCGAGTCGCTCGTGCGACTGGTGATGGAACGCGACGGGCTGGACCGTGCCGCCGCCGAGGCGCGGGCCGACGAGCTCATGGCGAAGGGCGCCGACAACGGCGCCGTCGAGAAGCAGATGACCCTCTACTCGAGCTGGATGTCGAACTACCGGATGCACCCCGTGCTCGGCCGGCACTGGTCCGAGGAGGAGGCCGAGTGCGTCGTCGTCACGATGATGCAGGTCGAGGGTATGGGCCGGACCGCGGCGCTCATGTCGGCGGCGCAGACCGGCGGCATGGAGGTCGACGACGCCCTGGCCCTCGTGCAGCCCGTCGGCTTCTGCGTGGACCTCCGGGCCATGATGCACGCCGACATGACCGCTCTCGGCGTGCCCCAGGATCCCGACTGCCTGCTGGCGGGCCTCACCGAGGAGGACGTGGCCTCGTGGTTCGTGGCCCTGTTCACCCACGGCCGCGAGGGCTTCAACGCGGCGATGGGCGAGGACCTCGACCTGACCTGTCCCACGGGGTCCTGAGCAGGGCCGCCGGGCCGGGGGGTCCGGGCCCTGGACTCCGAATCAGGGGGCGAGGGCCATGCCGTCGGCGCCGGGATCAGCGGCGCCCGAGAGCCCGTCGTCGCCGATGGCGATGGCGTGCACCCGGGCGAACTCGTACGAGCCGGGCCACCGCACCACCTCGTAGCCGTCGGCCTCCAGCTCCCGGGTGACCGACCGGGGGATCCGGTTGCACACGTCGATGGCGTCGCTGGTCGCCGAGAACCGGGGCGCCGAGACGGCGTCCAGCACCGGCATCGAGTGGTCCACGGCGTTCAGCAGCACCTGCAGCACCCCCATGGCGATCTGGGTGCCACCCGGCGCCCCGACCACGAGCCGCGGGGCCCCGTCCTCGAGGAGCATCGTCGGGCACAGCGACGTGAACCGGCTCTTGCCCGGTGCCAGCGACCCGGGTCGGCCGGGCCGGGGGTCGAACACCCCCATGCAGCCGTTGTACATGAACCCCAGCCCCTCGGTGACCACGCCGGACGGCATGCCCAGCGAGTGGGTCATCGACACGGCGTTGCCGTCGGCGTCGACCACGCACACGTGGGTGGTGTCCGGTGACTCGCCGGCCATGCGGTCCACGTGGGCCCGCTCGCCGGCCGCGATCCGCCCGCCCAGCTCCGCGGCCCGCTCGTCGGACAGCAGCCACTCGAGGGGCACGTCGACGAACCGGGGATCGCCGACGTGGGCCTCCTTGTCGGCCGTCGCCCACTTCATCGCCTCGGCCACCGTGCGCACGTACTCGACGCCGTTGTGGCCGCCGTCGCGGACCATCGCCGCCAGGTCGAAGTGCTCGAGCACGTTGAGCATCTCGGCCACCATCACGCCGCCGCCCGGCGGCCGGTTGGTGGCCACCTCGAGGCCCCGGTAGGTGGTGCGCAGCGGCTCGCCCCACGTGGTGCGGTAGCCGTCCAGGTCCTCGGCGGTCAGCAGGCCGCCGTTGGCCCGCATGTCGGCGTCGATCTCCGCGGCGATCGACCCCCGGTAGAACTCGTCGGCACCACCCTCGGCGATGCGCCGCAGCGTCCGGGCCATGTCCGGGTTGCGGAGTACCTCGCCGATGCGTCGCAGCGACCCGTCGTCGTGGAAGTAGATGCGCCGGCCGGCCGCGGTGTGGGCCAGACGGGACACGTTGTCGGCACGACCGAGCGTGGCGCCCTCGTGCCACCAGTGGACGACGCCGGGCCGCAGCAGGAACCCCTCCTCGGCCCAGGCGATGGCCGGGGCCACGACGTCGGCCCATGGCAGCCGCCCGTACAGGGTCTGGGCCTCGTGGTAGGCCAGCAGTGAGCCCGGCGTGGTGATCGACTGGTAGCCGACGTCGTTGACGTTGCCGTCGAGGATGAACCCGAAGCCGTCGCGGGTCTCGCCGACGAGCAGGTGCTCCCACATGTCGGACCGCACCGCGGCGGGTGACGTGCCGTGGAAGTCGACGCACGTGTGGAGGGCGCCACCGCCCTCGCCGGCGCCGGGCAGGAACAGCTGGGCGCTGCCGAACCCGGCGATCCCGCACATCTGCGGGTCGACCACGCCGGCCACCAGCGCGCTGGCCACCGCGGCGTCCACGGCGTTGCCGCCGGCCCGGAGCGCGTCGACTCCCGCCTCGGTCGCCTCGGGCTGGGCGGCCACCACCATGCCGCTGCCGTACCTGCCCATGGTGGGTCCTCCCGGTCGTGGCCGTCCCTCGGTAGACGGGCCCGGGCCGATCGTGGCAGATTCGTGATGGTGGCCTCCGAGTGGGCCGCGGGCGGGGAGGGTTCGTGAGACGAGTCGTGCGGGTGGGGCATCCGATGGCCCGGGTGTTGATCGCCGTTGCCGTGGTGGCTGCCGGCTGTTCCTCGGGTGGATCCGAACGGTCCGAGTCGGCAGCCGCGACGACCGTGTCCGGGACCCCGTCCACCGCGGCGACGGTGGTCTCCGACGATCCGACCTCGGACCCGGAATCCTCGACGCAGGCGGATGCCTCCACTGACTCCACGACCACCGTGTCGCCGGCTGGCGACGCCGACGCGGTCCCGGCGGATGATCCGGCACCGCCCGGGTCGTTGGGAACCACCGCGGCGTGCACCGACGAGGGCACCCACTGGTACTGCGTGGCACCCGGGGTCCCGGTCGTCCCCGCCGACCACGGCCGCGACGAGTTCTGGGGTCGGCCCGTCGGCTTCAGCCCCGAGGTCTTCTGCGCCCGCGACCTCCCCGAGATGCTGTGTCGAGAGACGACGGTGTCGCTCCTGGTCGCCATGGGCGAGTGGGGTTCCTACGGTCCGGTCGAGTACTGGGTGATGGGCATCGACGAGGCGCCGTCGGTCGACCTGGTCCACGTCAACTGTGAGCGCCGTGCGGCCCGGGGGCAGCAGTCGCTCTCCGGTTGCCTGGAACGCAACCTCGAGGAGAAGCACGGCCTGCTCTGGTACCACGAACTCGGGGCCCGGGCCGTGGCCGAGGGGCGGGCGAGGGAGGACGCCTGTCACTGCGGCCGGCGCGAGTGGGGCATCCACTGGCTGACCTCGTCGACGCCGTTCGGCTTCACCGACCACTTCTCGAACATCTCCGGCACCGATGTCCAGACCACGCAGTTTCACGAGTTCTTCCACGCCGTCCAGCACGCCCACCTGTCGACCACCGACCACGGGACGCGCTTCGGTGACGCCATGGGCCCGGTGTGGTTCAAGGAGGGGGGTGCGGACTGGATGGGTCACACGGCGGTCCGCCGCCTGCTCGCCGACGGGACCCTGCCCGAGGTCAACGTCGAGGGCCGCGACCCCTTCGACGTCCGGCAGAGGATGCGGTGGCGGATGCTCGACGGCGTCGAGGTGCTGGCCGGCTGTCCGGGCCTGACCCTCGGCGACGTCGACTACGACCACTGCGGGGACGCCGCCTACGGCCTCGGCTCGTGGGGACACGCCTGGCTGGAGCATCGGTTCGGATCCGACGTGCTGCTCGACGTCTTCTATCCGGCACTCGAGTCCCTGGGCTGGGACGGGGCGTTCGCCCATGCCTACGGCATCACGCCCGCCGAGTTCTACGCCGAGTTCGACCGGTTTCTGGCCCTCGACATCGAGGAGCAGTTGGCGATCTTGCCCGACCTCCCGACCGCGGGCGGAGCCGACGGGGCGGCGGAGCCGGAGGATGACGAATCGCCTCCACCGACGACCGAACCGCCGCCCACCACGACGTCACCACCGGCCACGACCCAGCCACCCACGACGGATGCGTCGGAGACGGCCAAGGAGTACCTGCAGCGGATCGGCCTCAACGAGCCCAAGGCCGACCCGCAGCACTGGTACCTGTTCTCGGAGACCATTCCCGAGGACTTCATCGCCCAGCACGCCCAGATCCATGACCTGCTGGTCGACACGGTCGGCGGGTACGACCGGTACGTCCACATCGTCTACAACCTCGACGACCCCAACACCGAGAGCCTCCGGGCACTCAGGGAGCTCGGCGTCATGGGCAGGGGTGGCGAACTGGTCACCTCGATCGACCAGGTCCACGAGATTCGGAGCTGCCTCTCGGCCTTCTGGGCGTTCAATCGGCACGACGGTCGTCACCAGTACTCCTTCTGCGTGAACCCCAACCCGCTGGTGCCCACTCCTGGCGAACCGGAGTGGGCGGTGAACGACCGGCGGAATCACGGGCCGGTCAACTACCGGTACGGGATCTTCCACGGGTGGGTCCACGAGTACTTCCACCACTACCAGCGGGCCCACATCTTCGACCGGGCGCTGGCCATGCCCGACGACTGCTGCGGCCTCAACGATCCGGTGAGCGCGCCGGCCTGGTGGGTGGAGGGCTCTGCGATCGCCTTCCCGCACGTCTTCGTGAAGGAGCACTTCGACGATCTGTCGTGGAGCCGGGAGCACGGCCTGACGGTGGCCAACTCGACCGACACCCAGCTCGGGGGAATCCTGCGGTTCCGGTGGGAGGAGATCCTGCGGACGGCCCGTCGGGAGATCGTGTACGGCGAGGACGGTGAGTGCCGTGGCGTCGGCGTCGACGAGGAGTACCGCCACACCGCCAAGTGCTCGCACCCGCACTGGTTCCTGATGAACGTGTACCTGGCGTACCTGGCGTCGTGGCAGACGGTGTGGGTGGACCTGCTCGAGGACATGTGGGCGTTGGGCTTCGAGGGGTCGTTCGTCGAGCACGTCGGGATGACGGTCGACGAGTTCTACGAGTCGTACAACGCGTTCATGCGGTCCGGTGATCCGGACGATCCGCCGCCGGACGGGTTCTTCCCCGACCGGCCGTTGGCCGAGCTGGTCGACTTCTGGGCCGTCGAATCGGGGTGATGCAGGTGTTCGGATCGAGGCGGGTGGTCGTCGTGCTGGCGGTGCTGGCGGCCGCCTGCTCGTCGTCGACGGAGGTCGCGGCGACCTCGACGACCGCGCCACCGGGCACGACTGCCGAGGCTCCCGTGGCCACGTCCGAACCGCCGTCGGGCACCACCGGCGCGGCGACCACGACGACGGAGGCACCCGCCACTGCAGCCCCGACCGCGACGGCACCCGCTGCCACGTCGGCACCCACTGCTACGACGGCACCCACTGCTACGACGACGACGGGGGTGCCCACCACGACGACGGTGGCACCGCCGGCCGGGGCAGGTGGTACGCCCGAGGTGACGTGCCACGACCTGCCCACCCACCGGACCTGCGTGGTCGACGGCATGCCGGTGGCCCCCGGGCCGGTCGAGCAGTGGGGCGAGATCGTCCCGTGGTCGCCCGAGGCGCTGTGCACCGTCGACCTCGACCCGACGGTCTGCCGGGAGGTCGCCCGCACGCTGGCCGTCGGCGCACAGGAGTGGGGGAACTACGGCCCGGTGGAGTACTGGGTGGTCGGTCTGGACGCCAAGGCCGTCGACGACCTGACCGAGGTGATGTGCCGTCGACGCGACGACCGCGGCCAGAGGGCGTTCGGGCAGTGCATGGACCATCACGCCGTCGAGGGCTTCAGCTGGTACCACCGGACCGCCGTCGAGTACGAGGCCACCGACCGGCCCGGTGGGAGCATGGGGCACAACGGCAACCGGGGCTGGAACGTCCACTTCTACACGTCGTCGCCTCCGTGGGGCTTCACCGACCGCTTTCGGTCGTCGGGTGCCGGCGACCAGGTGACCGTGCTGCACGAGTACTTCCACGCCGTGCAGCACTCGTTCCTGATGACCGGGGACCACCGGGCCCGGTACGGCGGGGCCATGGGCCCGGTCTGGTTCGTGGAGGGTGGTGCCGACTGGATGGGGTTGGCCGCCTACGACCGGACGAAGGCGTCGGGCGTGCTCCCCGAGGTGAACGTCGAGGGACGGTGGTCGTTCTCGTTCGAAGGCGAGATGCGGCAGCGCATGGAGATGGGTCGGGCGACCCGTGACCGGTGCCCCGACGCGTCGATGGGCGACGTCGGGTACGGGGAGGACTGCTCGGACCTGGCGTTCGGGTTCGGCCCGTGGGCGCACGCCTGGCTGGCCCACCGGTTCGGCGCCGACGCCCTGCTCGACGACCTCTACCCGGTCCTCGAGGACCTCGGTTGGGAGGGGGCGTTCGCCCACGCCTACGGGATGACACCCGACGAGTTCTACGAGGAGTTCGACGGGTTCCTGGCCCGGGACCTGGACGACCAGTTGGCGATCCTCCGCGGTGGCGACGAGGAGGTGGCGGCACCAGCCACGACGGCGCCCCCCTCGACCACGCGGCCGCCGACGACCACGGCGGTGCCGGACGGGTCGCTCGGAACCGAGGTGGCGTGCACCGATCGGAACGCCCACCGGTACTGCGTGGCCGCCGGGGCACCGGTCGCCCCGATCGGCATCGACGTCTACGGCCAGCAGGTGGGCTACACGCCGGAGGTGTTCTGCGCCGTCGACGTACCCGACCTGGCCTGCACCGAGGTGACCCGGGCCCTGCTGATCGCCATGGCCGAGTGGGGTGCCTACGGCCCGCTCGAATACTGGGTCCAGGGCCTCGACGAGACCGCGGCGATCGACCTGATCGGGGTCAACTGCGACCGTCGGGCCGAGCGCGGTCATCGGGATCGGGACGACTGCGTCGCCGACCACGTCGAACGGGAGCACGGAATGCTCTCGTACCAGCGGCTCGGGGCCGAGGCGATGGAGCGGGGGAGGTCGAGCGGCAACGCCGGTCACAACGGCGGCCGCCAGTGGAACATGCACTTCT
>JAERSW010000031.1 GCA_016845305.1 Acidimicrobiales bacterium | reverse complement strand
GCGGTGGGCGCGGGTCATGGGGGAGGAGGCGGCGGACGGACGCCGTCGGACAGTATGCGGGCGGGACGCCCGGGCCGGGCACCGCGCTCCGAGGGGCCCGCGGGTGCCCGGAGCCTCCACCCCCCGTCGCCTAGCGTCGGCGCCGTGCCCGACGACCTGCCGCCGCCCGTCGAACCGGCACCCGACGAAGGGGCGCCCGACGCAGGTCCACCTGACGCAGGGTCCCCGGCTCCGGCGGAACGGAGCACGGCCGAGGCCGGGACCGAGGTGTCCGAGGACCTCCGCTCCCGCCGTGCCGCCTTCTTCCGGAAGGGCTCCCGGACGTCGCCGGTGGCCGACCAGCCCCGGCCCACCGGTGGCCGCTGGAGCGAGGCCGAGGCCGACCGCCAGATCCGCACCTTCCTCATCCGGCTGGCCGACGGCCGCCAACTGGTCCACCGCGAGGACCCGGTGGAGCTGCTCCGGGAGAACGACCTCCTCCTGCTCTTCGGGCCGCAGGAGGAGGAGGCCTTCGCCGAGCTGGCCCTGCGGTTCCCGGACGAGACGGTCACCCGGTGGGCCACCCTGCTCAGCGGTGGCGACCGGACCGAGGCCTTCGGGCCGCGGTCGCGCGCCGAACGGCGGGACGAGGCCACCATCCTCCGGGAGCTCCAGGTGGGCGTCCGCAAGCGGGTGGCCAGCGTGTTCCTCCTGCTGGTGGCCGTCGGAGGCCTCGTCGTCGGTGCGCGGGCCCTGCTGTCGACGGGCCCGGAGGACCGGTCCGACCGCGCCCTGCGGTTCGCCGGGGTCGCCGACGTCGTCCGGGAGGGCGAGCAGGTCCTCGCCGTCGAGGGCGGGGCGCCCGTGGCCGAACCGGTGCTGGTCGCTCCGGCCGACCGGGTCGTGGCCGTCCTGCGGGGAGACGGGCCGCCCGACGACCGGATCCGGCTCGACGTGCCCGCCGCAGAGCTGCCGGTGCCGGTCGGCGTGGTGGCCGCCACCGTCTTCGAGCACCGTGGCGGGCAGGTGGCCCTCGTGGGGCCCGATGGATGGTGGGCCGGGGCCTGCGTGCGGGTCACGGTCGCCACCGGCATGCTGCGGCCCCTCGACGTAGTGGTCCACGAGGTGGCCGAGGGGGCCTGTCCCGATGGCCTCGTGGGGCGATCCGCCCGGGTGACCTGCGTGGGTCGGTCGGTCCTCATGCTGGCCGTCGACATCCCCCAGGGCTCGGTGGAGCTCGACGAGGGTGGCCTGGGGTGGGCCGAGGTGGTCCGGTTCGCCGTCGAGGCCGCTCCGGCGCCGGCCTCGGCGTGGGAGGTCCTGTCGGTCCGGGGCGCCATCTCGGTTCCCGCCGCGTCGGGCGACGAGGCGGTGGCCGTTCCGGCCTTCGGGGGAGCCCCCGGCGACGTGGTCAGGGTCGAGTTCGGCGGCGACGTGCTGGCCGACGGCCCGGCCGGCGGCGACTGCACGCTGGCGTGAGGCGGCCGGCCTGCGGTCGGCGACGCCTCCGACGCCGGGCAGCGCAGGGCTACGGTGACGACATGTGCGGCCGCGTGGTGACCGCGTCGGGCCCCGAGGAGTTGAGCGAGCACCTGGGGGCCGACGCCGTCGTGGACGTCCTGGACGGACCGGACCACAACGTGGCCCCCTCGGGCCGACTCCCCATCTTCTGGGAGGACTCCGGGGGCGGGGCCACGGGGGGTTCACGTCGACTGCTGGGCACCGCCCGATGGGGGCTCGTGCCCCGGTGGGCGAAGGACCCGTCGTTCGGACACCGGACCTTCAACGCCCGGGCCGAGACGGTGGCCACCAAGCCCTCCTACCGGTCGGCCTTCCGACGGCGACGCTGCGTGGTCCCGGTGGACGGCTTCTACGAGTGGGGTCCCGGCCGGCCCGGCGACGGCGGCGGGACGACGGCCCGGAAGCAGCCGTGGTACGTGCAGCGGACCGATGGTGCGCCGATGGTGCTGGCCGGACTCTGGGAGGACTGGTTCGCTCCCGACGTCGAGGCGGACGAGGTGCTGGTGCTCCGGACCTGCACGGTGATCACCGTGCCGGCCAACGCCGACATGGCCCCCGTCCACCACCGCATGCCGGCCGTCCTGGAGTCCGGCGACTGGGCGACCTGGCTGGACCCGGCCGCTGAGGAGGTGGACGCCCTCGAGGACCTCCTGGTCCCGGCGCCCGACGGGGTGGTGTGCCGGCACCCCGTGGCCAGGTCGGTCGGCGACGCCCGGAGGAAGGGCGCGGACCTGACCACCCCGGTCGACCTCGAAGGCGAATCGACCGGCCGCGCCGGCCACGTCCCACCGGCGCCCGACCAGGGGTCCCTCTGGTGAGGAGACGTGCGGTGAGTCAAGGCGGTGTGAGCCGAGGCCGCCCCTCGCTCGAATCGGTGGCGCGCTCGCTGCGGGCCACGGCGCGGTCGGCCCGGACGATCGGGGTCGCGCTGCTCCGCTCGCCACGGTCCCTGCGGCGCACCGCCCAGTCGTTGGAGCGGACCGGCGAGACGGTGGTGACCACCGTGGTCTCGTTGCGCCGTCGGCTCGACATCCGGATGCTGCGCTGGCAGGCCCGCCTCGACTCGAGGGCCGGCGACCGGAGCATCCCGTGGCTGACCGCCCTCGTCCTCGCCCTGGTCCTCGCCCTCCTCGGCCTGGCCCGGAGCCGGGACCTCGGCACGGGGCCCGACATCGGCCACTACCTGCAGGCCGCCCACCTCATGGACCGCGGCTTCGAGCCGGTGGTCAGCGACCTGGGCCACGACCTGTTCGCCGACCAGGCGGCCTGGATCTTCTGGCCCGTGGCCTGGGCGCTCCGGGTGCTCCCCCCGGCCGGAACGCTGATCGTGCTCCAGGCGGTGGTCCTGGCCCTGGCCGTGGTGCCCATCTGGCGCATCGCCCGGGGTCCGGCCAACCTCCGCATCGGTGCGGCGTCGGCCCTGATGGCCGCCTACGCCCTCCATCCCTCGGTCCACGACCTGAACCTGGCCGGCTTCCACCCCGAGGCCCTGGCCATCCCGGCGCTGATGGCCGCCTACCTGATGGCCCGCTCGGACCGCTGGTGGTGGGTGGCCGCACTGTGCGCGGTGGTGGTGGCCAGCCGGGCCGACCTGGGCCTGGCCGTGGCCGCCCTCGGGCTGGTGCTGGTCGGCGAGGACCGTCGGACCGAGGGCTGGTCGATGGCCACCGCCGGCGTGGCCTGGTTCCTCGTCATGGCCTTCGTGGTCCAGCCCCTCCTCGGGGACGGGGACTATCCGCACCTGGCCGCCTTCGCCGCCTACGGCGACGGACCGGTGGGCATCCTCCTCGGCATGGTGGCCGACCCGTTCGGCCTGCTGGGCGACGTCCTGGCTCGTGACGGCTTCGAGAAGGTGCTGCTCCTCCTGGCCCCGGTCCTCTTCCTGCCCCTGGTGCGGCCCCGCTACCTCCTGCCGATCCTCCCGCTGATGGTGCTGTACCTGGTGGCCGACGTCGGCGACGACGGCTTCGGCAACCCGCAGCAGGACGTGGCCGCCCTGGCCTTCGTGTTCATCGCCGCGGCCTACGCCCTGATGCGGATGGGCAGCGAAGGGGTCAGCCGGATCCACGTGGATCGGCGGGTGCTGACCGTCCTGGTCCTGACCGCCGTGGTGTTCTTCGTCCGGGACGCCGCCTCGTCGCCCTATGAGGAGCCGTGGGACTGGGGCCACCGTTCGCCGGCCGACGTGGCCCGGGTGTCGGCGTCGATCCTGGTGGGCGACGACGCCCGGGTCCTGGTCTCGCCGGAGGTGTACCCGCTGGTGGCCGACCGCCACGACGCCCACGTGATGCGGCCCGGGCCGGCCAAGCTGCCCGGGCTGGACTGGGCGGAGCGGATCGACGCCGTGGTCCTCGACGTGGAGTCGCTCGGGTGGACGGCGCCCGAGGCCCGCATGTTCGAGAGCCGCCTCATCAACATGGACTACCGGAAGCGCTTCGAGCTCGAGGGCGTGCGCCTCTGGGTCCGTCGTCCCGGCGCCTGACCCGTACGGCCCCGATCGTCGGGGGCCCTGCTGGTCAGGCCACCGACGGGTGGCCGTCGGCGGCCAGGGCGTCGCGGAGTGCGTCGGCCACGGCGTCCAGGTCGTCCGGATCGGCGTGGGCGTCCGCGTTGGCGAAGTCCAGGTGGCCCATGTGGTCGATGGGGACCACGTGGAGGTGGGTGTGGGGGACCTCGAAGCCGGCCACCATCAGGCCGATCCGGGTCGGGGAGAAGGCGGCCTTCTGGGCCCGGCCCACCGCATGGGCCACCTCGGTGCAGTGGGCGGCCACCTCGGCGGGCAGGTCGGTCCACTGGTCGACCTCGGCGAGGGGGATGACCAGCACGTGGCCCCGGTTCAGGGGGCGGATGTCGACCATGGCCACGCAGGCGTCGTCGCGCCAGACGATCCGTCCGGGGATCTCCCCGTCGATGATGCGGGTGAAGATCGAGGGCACCGTGGGCTCCTTGGCTGGGCGGTTCCGGACGGCCTCCGTGCCGAACCGGCGTCACCGCGGATCGTAGGCTGCGGCCGATGGGGGACGGGGCTGCCGGGTCGACGGAACGGACCGGATGGGCCGGGGTGTGGACCCTGCCCAACCTCATCACGGTGGTGCGCCTCGGGTGCATCCCGTGGTTCCTGTGGCTGCTGGTCGCCCAGGACGACCGGACGGCCGCCGCACTGCTGCTCGGCGCCCTCGGTGCCACCGACTGGGTCGACGGATGGATCGCCCGCCGCTTCGACCAGGTCTCCGACGTGGGCAAGGTCCTCGATCCCACGGCCGACCGCCTCCTGCTGGTGGTCGCCCTGGTGGCCATCCTGGCCGACGGTTCGATCCCCATCTGGTTCGGGGTCGCCGTGCTGGTCCGCGAGGTCCTGGTGGGCCTGGGGGCGCTGATCCTGGCCGGACTCGGGGCCCGACGGATCGACGTGACCTGGTGGGGCAAGACCGGGACGTTCGCCCTGCTGTGGTCCGTGCCCTGCTTCCTGGCCGGGGAATCGACGATCGTGGCGTCGGAGGCCTTCGCCGTCGCGGCGTGGACCTTCGGGCTGCCCGGCCTGGCCATCGCCTGGTACGCCGCCTGGGGCTACGTGCCCGCGGCCGCCAGCGCGCTGCGGGACGGGCGTGCCGGGACGACCGGTCGTGGCGACGGCGGCGCGGACTAGGTTGGCCTGCGTGAACGTTCCCTCCGACCTGCGGTACTCGTCCGACCACGAATGGGTCCGCGACGTCGGCGACGGCGTGGTCCGCATCGGGATCACCGACTACGCCCAGGACGCCCTGGGCGACGTGGTGTACGTGGAGCTGCCCGCCGTCGGGGCGTCGGTGGAGTGCGGCGCGGTGTTCGGCGAGGTGGAGTCGACCAAGTCGGTCTCCGAGCTGTTCGCTCCGGTGGCCGGCGAGGTAGTGGCCGTCAACGACGAGTTGGACGGGGCTCCCGAGCGGGTGAACGAGGACCCGTACGGCGAGGGCTGGATCTGCGAGATCCGGGTGGTGGCCGACGGCGACCTCATGGACGCCGGGGCCTACACCGCCCTCATCGAGGGGTGACCGGTGGCCGTCCCGTGTCCGGGTTGCGGCCACGCCGGGGCTGACGACGCACGCTTCTGCGACGCCTGCGGGACCCGGATCCCGGAGGCCGACGAACCCACCGGCCCCTTCGAGCCGCTGGAGGACCTCCCGCACCGCGCCGACCGGGACCGGTTCCCCGCCGACTGCGGGCTGTTCGTGGTCGAGTCGGGACCCAAGGCCGGCTCCCGGTACGGCCTGGAGGCCGCGCTGACCACCGTGGGACGGCACGGCGACGCCGACATCCTCCTCGACGACGTCACCGTGTCCAGGCGCCACGTCGAGGTCGAACGGGTGGGCGACCGGTACGTGGTCCGCGACGTGGGCTCCCTGAACGGGACCTGGCTGAACGGCGCCCGGATCGAGGACGGCGAACTCCACGACGGCGACGAGCTGCGGATCGGCCGCTTCAAGCTCGTCTTCTTCCACGGCACCGCGGCCTGACCGCCGGTGTCCGCCGGCGGTGCCCCGATGAACATCGGCGAGGTCCTCGAACGCCTGGCAGCCGAGTTCCCGGACGTGACGGTCTCCAAGCTCCGCTACCTGGAGTCCGAGGGGCTGGTCCGCCCCGACCGGTCGCCGGCCGGCTACCGGCGTTACACCGATGACGACGTGGCCCGCCTGACGTGGGTGCTGCGCCAGCAGCGTGACCGCTTCCTGCCCCTGAAGGTCATCGCCGAGATGCTCGCGGCGGGCCAGGACGTCGACGACGCCGACGGGGCGCCGACCACGGTGCCCGCCTTCCGGGAACGGGTGGCGAGGCGGTCCGCGGGGTCGATCAGCGTGAGCCGGGCCGAGCTGGCCCACATGGTGGGCCTCGACGAGGCCGTGGTGGTGGAGCTGGAGCGGATCGGCCTGGTGGAGGGTCGCTCCGCGGGGACGGCCACGGTCTACGACGACGAGGCCGTCCTGGTGGCCCGGGTGGCCGCCTGCTTCCTCGACCACGGCCTGGACGTCCGCCACCTCCGGGGCTACCTGGTGGCGGCCCAGCGCGAGGCCGGCCTCCTCGAGCAGGTGGTGCGGCCCCTGGCGGCGGGTGGCGGCGAGGGCGGCGGCTCGGTGGCCGAGGTGCGACGTCGGGTGGACGAGCTCCTCGACGCCGGTTCGGCCCTCCACGAACTGCTGCTCCGCCGCGAGCTGGGGGACCTGGGGCGGTGACGCCGACCGCACTGCACCGGTCGGCCGACGAGATCGCCGAACGGATCGACGATCTGGCCCTGGAGGTGGCCGACTGGCTCGACGAGGACACGGTGGTGGTCGGGGTCCTGAAGGGCTGCCTGCCCTTCCTCGCCGACCTGGTGCGCCGACTGCCGGTCCCCGTCGAGGTGGACTTCCTGGCCCTCAGCCCCTTCGTCCCCGACAGCGGGCGGGTCCGCCTCACCCACGACCTGCGCATCGACGTCGAGGGACGTTCGGTGCTGCTGGTGGAGGGGGTGGTCGACACCGGCTTCCGGCTCGACTACCTGCGCCGGCACCTGCTGTCCCACGGCGCGGCCGAGGTCCGGACCTGCACCCTGTTCGACCGGACCGACCGTCGGGTCCTGCCCCTGGACCTCGAGTACGTGGGGTTCGCCACCGAGGCGTCGTTCCTGGTGGGCTTCGGGTTGGACCACCGGGGCGACTTCCGCAACCTGCCGGCCGTGGTGGAGGCCGACCTGTCCGAGTTGGATCGGGCTGATCCGGCGTTCCTGGCGGGGGTCCGGAGCGCCGGCCGCCCGGGGGCGCCGAAGTAGGGTCGCCGGATGATCGCCATGGAGGTCGTCGGCGTGCAGGAGGTGCTGCCGTCGGACACGCCGGTGGTGCTCCTGCGGGAGTCGGACGGCGAGCGGATGCTGCCCATCTTCATCGGGCTCCCCGAGGCGAAGGCCATCGCCCTGGCCCTGGCCGGGCAGGAGCCACCCCGCCCCATGACCCACGACCTGATGTCGACGGTGCTGGACGCCTTCTCGGTGACGTTGGAGCAGGTGGTGGTGACCGGCCTCCGGGAGCGGACCTTCTTCGCCGAGGTCACCCTGCGCGGCCCGGCGGGCATCGAGGTGCTGTCGGCCCGACCGTCGGACGCCATCGCGCTGGCCGTGCGGACCGGATCACCGGTGTTCGCCGAGGAGGCCGTGCTCGACGAGGCCGGCTTCGTGCCGCCCCCGCCGGCCGAGGGGGAGGCCGACGGTCCGGCGGCCGAGGCCGAGGTGGAGGAGTTCCGGGCCTTCCTGGACTCGGTGACCCCCGAGGACTTCGAGGGCTGAGGGGACCACCGGCGGCCACGTTCCGCGCGCGCAACGCGCGTGGATTGACACGGTGAGCGCGAAATCGTTGACCGCCGCGCGCCCGGTCCCTACGCTGTGCGGAGTCACAGGGCTGTAGTTCCACTGGTGGAACACGCCCGCACCGAAAGGGAGACGTCCCCATGGCCAGCGCATCCATCGATCCGAATCGGGAACCGAACCCCGTTGAGGCCTTCGAGGCCGACGAGGGCTTTCCGGGCAAGAAGGCCGCCGAGATCGCCGGCATCACCTACCGCCAGTTGGACTACTGGGCCCGCACCGACCTGGTGAAGCCGTCGCTGGCCCGGGCCCACGGCAGCGGGAGCCGCCGTCGCTACTCGTACCGCGACCTGCTGGAGCTGCGGGCCGTGAAGTCGCTGCTCGACGCCGGGATCCGCCTGGAGCTGGTCCGGGAGGTGTTCGCCTACCTGACCGAGCACCTCGACGAGGACGTGACCCGGGTGAACCTGGTCATCCAGGGATCCTCGGTGATGGTCCGTACCGGCGAGGAGGAGATCGTCGACCTGCTCCGCCGCGGACAGGGCGTGCTCAACATCCTGCCGCTGGCCGGCGTGAAGGAGGAGGTCGACGCGGCGATCGTGGAGCTCTACCCGGAGGGCCGACGGGCGGCCGACGAGACCCCGAGCGCCCGGGCAGTGGGGGAGTAGCCGATCCGGTGGCAGACCCCGCGGGTGCCGGGCCGGTGCCCTCCAACGTCCGGCAGTTGCGCCTGGACCCGCCCGAGGTCGATCCGGTCTTCTCCCACGAGTCGGAGCGTCGGGTGGCCGACCTCCTCGACTTCTACGAGATCGCCTGGGAGTACGAGCCCCGTACCTTCGTGCTGGAGGCCGACCCCGAGGGGAACCCGACCAGCGCGTTCACCCCGGACTTCTACCTCCCCGGCCACGACCTCTACCTCGAGGTGACCACGCTGCGGCAGTCCCTGGTGACCCGCAAGAACCGCAAGGTCCGGATGCTCCGGGAACGCCATCCCGGGATCCGGATCCGGATCCTGTACCGCCGAGACCTCGACCGCCTCCTCGTCACCCACGCCGCCTGAGTCGGTGCAGACCAGCCCGCTCGACGGCGTCCACCGGGACCTCGGCGCCCGCATGGTGCCCTTCGGCGGCTGGGAGATGCCGGTCTCGTATCCGTCGGGCACGCTCGCCGAGCACGCCGCCTGCCGGACGGCCACCGCCCTGTTCGACGTCAGCCACCTGGGCAGCCTGGGCCTGTCCGGCCCCGGTGCGTTCGACCTGCTCCAGGCCACCTTCACCAACGACCTGCGGCGCATCGGGCCGGGCCGGGCCCAGTACACCCACCTGCTCGACGAGGCCGACGCCTCGGTGGTGGACGACGTGATCGTCTGGTGGTCGGCCGGCGAGGGTGACCACGCCGACTTCGTGGTCCTCCCCAACGCGGCCAATGACGCCGAGGTCGTCCGGGCCCTTCCGGGTTGCGTGGACCTGCGGCCAGACCGGGCCCTGCTGGCCGTCCAGGGTCCGTCGGCCCGCCAGGTGCTGGCGACCGTCTCGCCCGAGGCCGCAGCGGTGGGCCGCTTCGCCGTGGCCACCGTGGCCTGGTCGGGCAGCGACCTGCAGGTGGCCGGCACCGGCTACACCGGCGAGGACGGGGTGGAGGTGTCGGTCCCCACCGACATGGCTTCCGAGCTGTGGGCGGCCCTGGTGGCGGCGGGTGCCGAGCCGGCCGGCCTGGGGGCCCGCGACACCCTGCGCCTCGAGGCGGGCCTGCCGTTGCACGGCCACGAGCTGGGGCCGGGCATCACGCCGCTGGACGCCGGCCTGGGGTGGGTCGTGGGATGGGACAAGGAGGCCTTCCGGGGCCGGGCCGCCCTGGCCGCCCGACGCGACGCCGGAGCCGGTCGGCGGCTGCGCGGCCTGGTCGTGGAGGGCCGTCGACCGCCCCGGGAGGGTCAGACGGTGCTCCGGGCCGGCGAGCCGGTGGCCACGCTGACCAGCGGGAACTTCTCGCCGACGCTGGGCCACGGGATCGGCCTGGCCCTGCTGCCGGCCGACGTGGTCGACGGAGAGGTCCTGGGCCTCGACCAGCGGGGGGCCGAGGTCCCGGCGACCGTGGTGCCCCTGCCGTTCGTCCGCCGCTGACGCGACGTCGCCGGGAGAGGGTCGCCGGCGGTGGGTCGCCGGGAGAGGGTTGACCCGGGGGTCAGTCCAGCAGGTCGGGCTGGTCGCGCAGGATCTGCTCGAACAACGGCTGGGCGCTGAACCAGCTGGCGAAGTCGCCGGAGACCTGGCGGTGCGTGAGTTCGGCCGTCTCGTCGTCCATCACCACCGGGGTGCCGGCCGCCTCGGCCAGCAGCTGCGCCTGGCAGGACCGCTCCATGGTCACGAAGCGCCACGTGGCGGCGTCGACGCTGCGCCCGACCGTCAGGAGGCCGTGGTTGCGCAGGATGGCCGCGCTGCGGTCACCCAGCTCGTAGGCGATGCGCTTGCCCTCCTCGGGGTCGTTGACGACGCCGGTGTAGTCGTCGAACAGCACGTGGTCGCCGTAGAAGATGCAGCTGTCCTGGGTGATGGGGTCCAGCAGGCGTCCCAGCGACGACCAGGCCTTGCCGTACAGCGAGTGCGAGTGGGCCGCCGCGATCACGTCGGGTCGGGCCATGTGCAGGCCCGAGTGGATGGCGAAGGCGGCCTGGTTCACGGCGTAGTCGCCGTGGAGGATCTCGCCGGTGTGGCTGACGAGCAGGAGGTCCGAGGTCCGGATGTGGCTGAACGGCGTGCCGAACGGGTTCACCCAGAAGCAGTCGGTGTGCTCGGGGTCGCGCACGGTGATGTGGCCGGCCACCCCCTCGCTGAAGCCGTAGCGGCCGAAGATCCGGAAGGCGGCGGCCAGGCGCTCCTTGCGGTGGCGGCGCTCCGACTCGACGTCGTCGAACGTCGGGATCTCATAGGGGATCGGCTTGTCGGAGTGGATCGACGGGTTCTTCCGGGTCGCGCCCTCGGTCATGGTCGGCTCCCTCGCCTCGGTGGCACCGTGGCCCGAGTGTACGCAGGGCCCCGATCGCAGGCCGGGTCCGGCCGGGGGCGCCTCAGTCGGGCAGGACGTCGACGGCGCGCTGGCGCAGCCAGTGGTCGGCCAGCACCACCAGCGCCATGGCCTCCACCATGGGCACGGCGCGGGGCAGCACGCACGGGTCGTGGCGACCCTTCGCCTCCAGCGTGGTCGCCTCGTTGTCGACGGTGACGGTGTCCTGCGCCGAGGCGATGGTGGCCGTCGGCTTGAAGGCCACCCGGAACGCCACGTCGTCGCCGGTACTGATGCCGCCCTGCACGCCGCCGGAGCGGTTGGTGGCCGTGCGGGGCCCATCGGGTCCCGGGACGAAGGCGTCGTTGTGGGCGAGGCCCGTCATCGACACGGCGTCGAAGCCGCTGCCCACGTCGAAGCCCTTGGCGGCCGGGAGCGACAGCATCCCCTTGGCCAGGTCGGCCTCGAGGCGGTCGAAGACCGGGGCGCCCAGGCCGGCGGGGACGCCGCGGGCCACGCAGGTCACGATCCCACCGAGCGAGTCGCCGTCGCGTCGGGCGTCCTCGATGGCCTCGGCCATCGCCTCGGCGGCGACGGGATCGGGACAGCGGGTGGGATGGGCCTCGACGTCGTCCAGCGACACCGTGGCGACGTCCACCGTGGAGCCGACCTCGTGGACCCGCGACACCCAGGCCAGGACCTCGATGCCCGCCACCTCGGCCAGCAGGCGTCGGGCGATGGCGCCGGCGGCGACGCGGCCGATGGTCTCCCGGGCGCTGGACCGCCCGCCGCCCCGCCAGTCCCGGTGCCCGTACTTGGCGTCGTAGGTGAAGTCGGCGTGGGACGGGCGGTAGAGGTCGCGCAGGTGGTCGTAGGCCGACGAGCGGGCGTCGTCGTTGCGGACCAGCACGGCGATCGGCGCGCCCGTGGTCCGGCCCTCGAACACGCCGGACAGGATCTCGGCCCGGTCGGCCTCGCCCCGCTGGGTGGTCAGGCGGCTCTGTCCGGGACGGCGACGGTCCAGGTCGCGCTGCAGGTCGGCCTCGTCGAGGGCCAGGCGGGGCGGGCAGCCGTCGACGACCACGCCGATGCCGGCGCCGTGGCTCTCGCCCCACGTGGCGAGGCGGAACGTCGTGCCGAAGGTGCTGCCCACGCCGGCGAGCATAGGGGTGCGCCCCCGACGGGCCCGGGTCCATTGCGTCGCCGACCCGCTGGCTACGCTCGCCCGCCGTGGCACCCGTGGACGGACGACTGAACCTGGCGACGGCGTGGGAGGCCATCGCCGACGAGGTGGGCGACCAACCGGCCCTGGCCGTAGCCGGGCGACGGACCTCGTGGGCGACCTTCGACGATCGGGCCGCCCGCATCGCCGGTGTGCTCGCCGACCACGGCCTCGGCCCGGGGTCACGGGTGGCCCTGTTCCTCTACAACGGCCACGAGTACCCGGAGGCCCAGTACGCGGCGTTCAAGGTGCGGGGCGTCCCGGCCAACGTCAACTACCGGTACACCGGCGACGAGCTGGCCTACATCCTCCAGAACGCCGACGCCGAGGCCATCTTCTACGACCACACCCTCGAGGACCGGGTGGCCGAGGTGCGCGAACGGTGCCCCGACCTGAAGGTCGCCATCCGGGCCGGCGGCGACCCCGCCGAGGCGCCCGACTGGGCGATCGACCACGAGGTGGCGGCCGCCGGTGACCCGATGCCCCGTATCGAGCGGTCCGGCAGCGACCTGTGGTTCCTGTACACCGGCGGCACCACCGGCATGCCCAAGGCCGTCATGTGGGACCACACGAACCTGTTGGGCACCATGGATGCCACGTTCCGGCCGTTCAAGACGCCGGTGCCGTCCACGCCCGCCGAGGCCGCCGACACCGCCCGTCGCGTCGCCGACGCCGGCCGGGAGATCCGCCAGCTCTGCGCAGCGCCGCTGATGCACGGCACGTCGGGCATCCCCGGCCT
>JAERSW010000030.1 GCA_016845305.1 Acidimicrobiales bacterium | reverse complement strand
ACCCCGGGGAGGGGGAGGGGCTGGCGGCCGTGGAGGCCCTGATGGAGCCGGGCCGGACGGTGGCCCTGCTGGGCGAGTCGGGGGCCGGCAAGTCGACGCTGGTGAACGCCCTGGTGGGCGACGAGGTGCTGGCCACCGGCGAGGTGCGCACCGGTGACGCCAAGGGGCGCCACACCACGGTCAGTCGCGAGTTGGTGCTGCGCCCCCGTGGGGGCCTGCTGGTCGACACCCCGGGGATCCGGGCCGTGGGCATCTGGGACGCCGAGGAGTCGCTGGACCGGGTGTTCGGCGACCTGGAGGAGCGTTCGGTCGACTGTCGGTTCGCCGACTGCGCCCACGACACCGAGCCGGACTGCGCCGTGCTGGCCGAGGTGGAGGCCGGGCGGGTGGACCGCCGCCGGGTCGACCGCTACCGGGCCCTTCGGGCCGAGCTGGCCGAGCAGCGGGAGCGCGAGGTCGAACGGGAGCGTCGCTCGCAGAAGGGTCGCCGCCGCTGACCGCCGGTCAGGTCTCGGCGGCCTCCCGGCGGGCCAGCCCGAGCCGGTCCAGCTTGTCGCCCGCGTTGAGGGGGAGGGCGTCGACGACCCTCAGGTGCTCCGGCAGCTTGTAGCCCGAGAGCGTCGCCCGGGCGTGGTCCACGAGATCACCCAGGTCGGGCGGAGCGTCCGGATCGGTGGGCACCACGACGGCCACGCCCACCTCGCCCATGGTGGGGTCGGGTCGGGGCACGATCGCCACCTGGGCCACGCCGGGGTGGGTGCCCAGCACCGCCTCGACCTCCAGGGGGTACACGTTGTAGCCACCCCGGATGTACATCTCCCGGACCCGACCGGAGAGCCGGTAGCAGCCCGCCGGGTCCACGTGGGCCAGGTCGCCGGTCCGGAGCCAGCCGTCCACGAGGGCCTCGGCGGTGCCGTCGGGGTCCCGCCAGTAGCCCGACATGGTGCTCGGGGTGCGCAGCCACAGCTCGCCCACCTCGCCGTCGGCGACGATCCGGCCGTCGCCGTCGCGGACCTCGGCCTCGACGCCGGGCCGGGGGCGACCCACGGTGTGCAGCGCCTCGTCGTCGTCGGCGTCCAGCGCCGTGCCGAGGCCGATGCCCCCGGACTCGGTCGACGAGTAGCGGATCGAGTACGGGGCGTCGAAGCGGCGGCGGGCCTCATCGACGAGCGCCGGCGGCGACGGCCCGGCGCCCACCACGACGGCGCCCACCGACGACAGGTCCCGTCGGTCGAAGTCGGGTTCGCGCAGCAGGAGGGCGATCTGGGCGGCCACGCCGTTCACCGCCGGGAGGCGGTAGCCCTCCACCAGGTCCAGCAGGGCGCCGGCCGACCAGCGGTCCAGGACGTGGATGGTGGCGCCGGCGGCCAGCTGCCACGGCAGCTTGGTCATCACGCCGACGTGGGCGAAGGCGGTGCCGCTGACCATGTGGCCGCCCGATCCCCAGGCGCCGCCGGTGTCGAGCTGGTGGATGGCCGCCAACTGCCGGTCGGTGAACCAGGCGCCCTTCGGGTCGCCGGTCGACCCCGACGTGAAGCAGATGCAGGTGGGTCGGTCCGGATCGTGGGCCACCGGAGGCGGACCCTCGCCGGGTCGACGGAGGTCGGCCAGCAGGCCGTCGAGGTCCTCGGTCGGTTCGATCCGTTCGACGGCCCGGCCGTCGAGTCCGCCGGCCAGCGACGCGGTGGCCAGCACCAGGTCGGGATCGACCGCGTCGGCCAGGCGGGCCCGTTCGGCGTCGCGGAGGCGGGGGTTGGCGCCGGCGGTGGTGGCCCCGAGGCGGGCCGCGGCCACGTAGGCCACCACGTACTCCAGGCCCGACGGGAGGGCCAGGAGGAGCACGTCCCGTTCGCCGAGGCCCCGATGGGAGAGGCCGGCGGCGGCCTCGTCGGCCAGCCGGTCCAGGTCCCTGTAGGAGAGCTCGGTGCCCGACGGCAGCCGGAAGGCGGCCCGGTCGCCGTAGCGACGGGCCGCGTCGGCCACGACCTCGCCCAGGAACGGGCCGCTCAGGAAGGGGCCGCCCAGGAAGGGGCCGTCGGGAACCGGGCCGTCCGGGCTGGCCACGGTCAGCCGTCGAGGAGGTCGAGGAGGTCGAGGATCCGTTCGGACGGCCGGGCCACCACGCCCCGGTCGCCGAGCAGGCCGACGGGACGCTGCATCAGGGCGGGATGGGCGAGCAGCACGTCGACCACGGCGGCGGCGTCCCCGAGGGTGGCCTCGTCGATGCCGAGATCGGCGAAGGCGGCGTCGCGACGGACCATGTCGGCCGGAGCCCCGCCGACGGCGGTGAGGATCCGCAGCAGGTCGTCGCGGTCCAGCGGATCCTGCAGGTACTCGACGACGTCGAACTCGACGCCACGCTCCTCGAGCAGGCCGAGGGCGCCCCGGGACTTCCCTCAGCGGGGGTTGTGGACGAGCAGGAGCCGGCGGGGATCGAGGGTGGCCATGGCCGCCGACCGTACCGGCCCGGGCTGCGGTCGGCCGGGCCGAAGGTCGTAGAATCGTCCGAATGAGCCGCCGGAGCGACGCCATCGAACGCTTCACGGTCGAGGCCGAGGCGTCGGGGCTGGAGATCGAGGTCCAGCGCTATCCGGGGGGCACCCGGACCGCGGCGGACGCCGCCGACGCGGTGGGCTGCCACGTCGACCAGATCGTGAAGTCACTGGTGTTCATGGCCGACGTCCGGCCGGTGCTGGTGCTGTGCAGCGGTGGCCGCCGGGTCGACGAGGAGCGCCTGGCGTCGTACCTGGGCACCGAGATCCGCATCGCCGGGGCCAGCGAGGTGCGGGCGGCCACCGGCTTCGCCATCGGGGGGACGCCGCCGTTGGGCCACACGGTGCCGCTGCGGACGGTGGTGGATCCCCACCTCATGGACTTCGACGAGGTGTGGGCGGCCGCAGGAACGCCCGACTCGGTGTTCCCGGTGAAGCCGAAGGACCTCGTGAAGGCGACCGCCGGAGCGGTCGTCGGCGTCACCCGCTGATCCCCGGGTCGGCGGCTCGGGAAGAGTCTCATCTGGATCACTGGTCCCTGTTGACCTCTTGTGGATCAACTTGGCGCCCAAATAGCCAATCTGAAATGTGCAGATCGCCTATCGATCGTCATTCTCGGACCCCGTAGTTTGCGGCACACGCTCGGCGATGGGGGAGACATCGATGGCGCGAATCCTGTGGATCAACCCGGTGGGCATCGACGCCTATGACGCTCCCATCGGGTCCGCGCTCCGCGATGAGGCTGGCGCCGACACGCGGGTTGACGTCTGTTCGCTTCCCGGCGTCGGTCCCCAGCACCTGGAGTGGAACGCACTGGAGGCCGTGGTGGCCGGCCCGACCATGGGCGTCCTCCGCTGGGCCGTCGACCAGGGGACCTACGACGCTGCCGTCATCGGGTGCTTCTACGACCCCTTCCTCCGGGGAGGACGGGAGGTTTCCGGCGACATGTTCGTGACCGCCCCGGCCGAGGCATGCCTCCACATCGGCAGCACGGTGGGCGAACGGGTGTCCATCCTCGTGGGCCGGAAGAAGTGGATCCCCGAGATGCACGAGAACGTGGTCAAGTACGGGTTCGCCGACCGCCTCGCATCGTTCCGGGTCCTGGAGATGGGTGTCGACGAGTTCCAGGTCGATCCCACCAGCACCGAGGAGCGGATCATGGACGAGGCGACCCGCGCCGTCGAGGAGGACGGCGCCGACTGCGTGGTCCTCGGATGCACCATCGAGTTCGGCTTCTACCGGAAGGTCCAGCAGAAGATCGGAGTACCGGTCATCGATGCCCTGGTGGCTCCCCTCCGGTACGCCGAGTTCATGTCGAGCCTGAGGGACGACCACGGCTGGGGGCTGAGCCGGGAGGTCGGCTACGACGCCGTCCCCCAGCGGGAGCTCGAGTGGATCCCGACCGTTGAACCGGTGATCGACATCGACCCGCGGCCCTGAGCCCGACCCCCAGATCGAGAAGCCAAGCGGAGGCGACCAGAGACATGGACCGACTGACCCTCGACGACATCGAGGCGCTTTGCCTTGGTGCCACCCTGCTCGGAACGGGCGGAGGTGGCGATCCGTACATCGCCAAGTTGATGACCCACCAGGCAATCGAGGACCACGGCGAGGTGGAGGTCATCGACGCCACCGACCTGCCCGAGGACGCCCTCGTCCTGACCACGGCGATCATCGGCGCTCCGACGGTGATCCTCGAGAAGATCCCGGCGGGGACCGAGTTCGTGGCGGGGATCAGGGCGTTGGCCGCCTACCTCGGAAAGGAGCCGGCGGCCATCATGTCCATCGAGGTCGGCGGTCTGAACACCCTCCTGCCGGTCGCCGCCGCTGCAGAGATGGGCTTGCCGGTCGTGAACGCCGACTCGATGCGTCGCGCCTTCCCCCAGATCGAGATGACCACCTTCACCCTGGCCGGGCTCCCGGCGGGTCCCCTCTCGATCGCCGACGAGAAGGGCAACCAGTGCGTCTTCGAGACCACCACCAACCAGATCGCCGAGACGCTGGCCCGGACCGCGGTCATCCAACTGGGACTGGCCAACGCCATCAGCTGCTATCCGCTGACCGCCGGACAGGTCGCCGAACACGCGATCCAGGGGTCCCTCACCTACTGCACCGAGGTGGGGCGGATGCTGGAACGGGTCAAGGCCGGTGAGGACGGCGCCTGGGAGGCCTTCCTCGACCGGTCCGAGTCCGTCCATGTGTTCTCCGGGAAGGTCGTGGACCTGGACCGACGGACCACCGACGGGTTCGCCCGGTCGACCATCATCCTCGAACACCTCGACGACCTCGCCCGGACGATGCGCATCGAGGTCCAGAACGAGAACCTGATCGCCTTCGAGGACGGCGAGGCGATCGTCACGGTCCCGAACCTGATCTGCCTCCTCGATTCGGACACCTTCGATCCGATCACCACCGAGACGCTGGCCTACGGCAATCGCGTCCTGGTCATCGCCATGCCCTGTGCGCCCGAATGGCACCAGGACGGGATGCTGGACCTCGTGGGTCCCCGGGCGTTCGGGTACGACGTCGACTACGTGGAGATGCCCCGATGAACGCGAGCCAGCAACCGGACCAGCTGCGGGACCTCCGGGTCGGCGTCGACGTCGGTGGCACCAACACCGATGCCGTGGTGGTCGACGAGGCCGGAGCGGTCCTGGCCTCCATCAAGGTGGCCACCACGCCCGACCCCATCGACGGGATCCGCAGCGCACTGGGCGCCGTCCTGGAGGGGATCGACTCCAGTCGGCTGGGCAAGGCGATGCTGGGCACGACCCACCCCGCCAACGCCATCATCCAGCGCAAGGCCCTCGAACCGGTGGGGGTGCTCCGTCTGGCCGCGCCGTCCTCGCTGGGCGTCCGGCCCGGCGCGGCGTGGCCGGCCGACATCCGCGAGGTGGTCCTGTGCGCCTCGGCCATCGTGGAGGGTGGCAACGAGTACACCGGCGCCGAGATCGCTCCCCTCGACGAGGAGGCGATCCGCCGCTTCGCCGGCGACGTGGGTAGCCGGGGCTGCTCGGCCATCGCCGTGTCGGCGGCCTTCAGCCCGGCGACGACCGATCACGAGGTGCGGGCCATGGAGGTCCTGCACGAGGAACTGGGTGAATCGTTCCCCGTCTCCCTCAGCCACCAGGTCGGCTCGCTCGGCCTCCTCGAGAGGGAGAACGCCACCATCCTGAACGCCGCCCTCCTGAGCGTGGCGCAGGGGGTGGCACACGGCTTCCATGCGGCGCTCGAGGAGTACGGCCTGAAGGTCGATGCCTACCTCACGCAGAACGACGGAACCCTCATGACGGCCGACATGGCCTCCCGGTTCCCCGTGCTGACACTCGGCTCGGGCCCGACCAACTCGATGCGTGGGGCCTGTGCCCTCGCCGGGATCTCCGATGGACTGGTCGTCGACGTGGGCGGTACGTCGACTGACGTCGGCATCCTCGTCGACGGATTCCCGAGGGAGTCCTCGGCGGCCGTCGAAGTCGGTGGGGTCCGGACCAACTTCCGGATGCCGGACCTCATCTCAGTCGGGCTCGGTGGCGGAACCATCGTCCGGCCCGGCGGCGACGGGGTCGTCGTCGGGCCGGACTCGGTTGGCTACGACGTGGTGACCGACGCGTTGTGCGTCGGAGGCCAGACCCTCACGTTGTCCGACGTCTCCCTCTCCGGGGGGCGTCTCGATGGGTTCGGAGACGCGGGCCTGTTGTCCGAGTTGGATCCGGCGACGGTCGACGCCGCCCTCGCCTGGGTCGACCGGCAGATCGCCGTCATCTGCGACCGCATCAAGTCGTCGCGGGCCGACGTGCCCTTGCTCACGGTGGGCGGTGGGGCCCACCTCGTTCCCGACGTGGTGCCCGGCATCTCGGAGATCATCCGCCCCGAGAACCACGCCGTGGCCAATGCCTACGGGGCGGCGATCGCCGAGGCCTCGGGGACGGTCGACAAGGTGTACTCGTACGACGAGGCCGGACGGGACGCGTGCCTCGAGGACGCGAAGGAGCACGCCACCAACGCCGCTCTCCGGTCGGGTGCCGACGGCGGGAGCATCCGGATCACCAACGTCACCGAGATCCCGATGACCTACGTTCCCGGTGGCGGCTGTCGGGTGATGGTGAAGGCCGCCGGGCCGCTGGCCTGATCTGGTGTCCGACGAGCAGGACGGCCCATGACCGGCGGCGGACTTGCGGTCGCCGACGCGCACAACGACCTGCTCCTGGCCTGCCTCCACCGGCGCGAGCGGGGCGTCGCCGACCCGTTCGGGGACGATTGGCTGCCGGGCCTCCGAGAGGGGAACGTCGCCTTCCAGGTCCTACCGATCTTCACCGAGGAGCAGCACGTCGGCGAGGGCGCCCTGCGTCGGACGCTCGAGCTCATCGCCCACGGCAGGGAGATCGCCGCCACGCACGCCGACGACGTCATGGTCGTCGAGACGGCAGGAGACGTCGACCGGGCCCTCGAGCAGGGCCGCATCGGCCTCCTGATCGCCATCGAAGGCGCCGAACCGATCGGGTCCTCGGTCTCGATGTTCGAGACGCTCTGGCGCCTCGGGGTCCGCATGGCATCCCTGACCTGGAACCGCCGGACGATGATGGCCGACGGGGTGGGCGAGGCCGACACGGGTGGCCGGCTGACGTCGCTGGGCGTCGAGGCGATCGGCGAGATGGAACGCCTCGGGATGGTGGTCGACGTGAGCCATCTCTCGATGGCCGGCGTCGTCCATGTCTCAGAGGTGGCCCGTCGACCGTTCGTGGCCACCCATTCGTCGTGCCGTGCCCTGTGCGACCACCCGCGCAACCTCTCCGACGACCAGATCGCGGCCGTGGCGGCGTCGGGCGGATTCGTCGGCGTCAACGCCTTCGGCCCGTTCATCGACTCCGGCCGGCCGACGGTCGACCGGTACGTCGACCACGTGGTCCATGCGGCCGGCGTCGCGGGACTCGACCGGATCTGCATCGGTGCCGACTTCATCGAGGATCTCGTCCGTCACGTCGACCCGATCCTGGGAAGGGTGCTGGTGGCACCAGAGGACCTCGACCCCATCGACGGCCTTCGGCGGCCGGCCGACTACCCGAACCTGGCGCGGGCCCTCATCGATCGGCTGGGCGCGGCCGACGCGGGCCGCGTGGCCTCGGGCAACATGCTGGAGTTCTTCCGGTCGGCCCTCCCCGGCGGTTGACGGGACCCGCCGCGAGCGCGGCCCGGAGGTAGTTTCGACCGGTGGCCACCTCGCGACCAGCCACCGTTCGCCAGCTCCTGGCCTCCCCGCACCTACGGGACGCCGACCTGCTGGGCGGCGAACGGGGCCTGGACATCCCCATCCACGACGTCCTCGTCCGGAGTCGCGTGGACCGGGAGGCCGAGATGCCGCCGGGAAGCGTGGTCCTCCTCGACGCAGCCACGCTCGGCGAGCACCACTACATGGTGGACCAGGCCATTCGGACGATCGGGGACAACCGGGGAGCGGCCCTGATCGTGGCCAATGCCCCGTCGGGGACCCGGACCGGTGCCGAGCGGCTGGCCAATCGCTTCGACGTGCCCCTCGTCTTCCTCGATGCTCCGGACCTCATGCGACTCGCCCAGGACCTCCGCTCGGCGTTGCTCGCTCCCGAGGTGGAGCACGCGCTGACCCTCGACCGGGCACTCGAGTTCTTCGACCGTCGGCTCGACCTCCGCATCGACGACGTGGTGGAGTACATCGGCGAGAGCCTCAACGTCGACTGCTGCGTGCTGGGCGGCGACCGGGCAGCGATCGCCGGGACGGAGATCGCCGTTGGCGGGAGGCGGCTGGCGACCGAGTCGGGTCACTACGTCGACCATTCGGCGGAGCGGGCGTTGCACAGCGTCCCGATCAGCCTCGTGCCGGGCGAGCCTCCGTCGCACTGGCTCGTCGCGGAGTCGGTGACCTCCGACGACTCGCAGCGACTCCTGTCCTCCCTCCTCCGCCTGGGAGCGTGGTGCCTCACCAGCCTCCTGGCCACCACGCGCGTGAACGCCGAACGCGACGCACGCCATCGTGTCGCACTCCTCAACGAGATCCTCGAGACCCGGGAACTCCACGAGTCGGGAATCCAGTCCCAACTACAGGTTCTTGGGTGGTCGGCGACCGGGTGGAACGCCGGCATCCACGTCCACCTCCGAGGGCTGGTGGACGCCGCGATGATCATGGCCCTCCACGGCGAGATGGCCGAACACCTCCGGGAGGCGGGGGTCGACGGCCCGTTGGTCGAACGGAACGACGGATGGAGCGGTTGGCTCACGGCCGCCGAGGAGCCGACCGTCGACACCTACCCCCGGTTGGTCGCCTCTGTCGCCTCGGCACTCGCCGCGTTCGTCGACGTCCACCCGACCCTGACGGCCCACGCAGGTGTCGGTCGCCCCCACCAGGACCTGGCGGGGCTCCGGAAGACCCTGGGAGAGGCACGCGAGGCATCGATGATCTCCCACTCCCGGAGCGTTGAGACCTCGGGAGCGGTCCACATCGACCAGATCGGGGTCCAGCGGATCCTGATGGGATGGTTCGCGTCGGACGACTTCGCCGACTTCGCGCGGACCGTGTTGTCCCCCCTGACCGCGGCCGGGCCGGATGGACAGCTCGTCCAGACCCTCGAGGCGTTCCTGGACGCGAATTGCTCGGCGACCGCCACGGCAGCGAGGCTCGGGATCCACCGGAATACGGTCAACAACCGGGTCGAGCGGGTGGCGGAACTCCTGGACGTGAGCCTCGACGATGCCGAGACACGCTTGTCCCTCCAACTGGCCTGCAGGATGCTCCATCTCGACCGTTGACGATTCCGTTGACCACAGGTGTTGTGCGTGTCGCACCAGAAGCGGCCAGATGATGGGCAGTCTGACTATTTTCAGGGGAGGGTGTGATTCGTAGGTTCGTGGCGCCGGGAGGCCACAGCCCAAGCCGTCGTCGATCGAGGGTCGGGTCGTGGTCCCTCGGTTCGGCGGCGTGATGTCGTCGGCTCAGGCGACCAACCGAGGGATCTCGGGGAGGGGTACGAAATGACCCAGCGACACGACAATCGGCGGACCGGGCGATGGATGATGGTGCTGCTCGCAGCCCTCGTCCTCAGCCTCGTGGCAGCGGCCTGTGGGAGCGAAGAGGAGGTCGCGCCCACCACCACGGCCCAGGCCACGACCACCGCCGCTCCCGCAGCGACGGCGGCACCCGACACGACCGCCGCGCCGGCTGAGGAGCCGGCCGAGGAGGAGCCCGCTGCGGAGCCGGAGTCGTACGAGGTGGCGTACCTGTCGGCCAGCTCGGCCAACACCTGGCTCGCTGCGTCGCGCATCGAGATGGAGGCGGTCGCCGCTGGTGCCAACGTGACGATCACCGAGTTCGACGCCCAGTTCAACCCCGAACTCCAGACCACACAGCTCCAGGACGCGATCGCCAGCGGCCAGTACGACGGCCTGGTCGTGGTCGCCCTGATCGGTCCGGGGCTGGCTCCGGACATCGAGGCGGCCATCGCCGCGGGCATGGAGGTCGTGGTGCTCAACCAGGTGGTGGGGACCGACCTGAACACCGCAGAGCCGCAGGTCGACGGGGTGGCGGCCTCGGTCATGGCCCCGCCGCAGCGCAGCGGCGAGCGGATGGGTGCCCTCACCGTCCGGGCGTGCGAAGGTCTCGACCCGTGCGACGTGGTCTTCATCTACGGCATCAAGGGCATCCCGCTGGACGACGCTCTCCGAGCCGGCTTCGACTCGGTCGTCGCCGAGCACGCGAACATCAGCGTGGTGGCGGAAGGACAGGGCATGTACCTCGGGCCGCAGGGTGGCATGGACGCCATCCAGGACATCATGCAGGCGACTCCGGACTTCGACGTCGTCGTCGGCGCCGACCAGTCCATCCAGGGCATCGAGATCGTCCTCGACGAGGAGGGAATGCTCGACGACGTGAAGCTGATCGGCCTGGGTGGCTCGGCCGCGGCGATCGAGGGCATCTCGAACGGGAACTGGTTCGGAGGCGTGTTCGGTGCTCCGGGCGACGAGGGTCGCTACGCCATGGAGGCCATGGTCGCCGCCCTCGCCGATGGCAGGGATTCCGGTGGCGTGGATCCGTTGGCCGGCCTTCCCGACGAGGGCCTGGTCACCGCCGCCAACGTCGCCCAGTTCACCGCCCAGTGGGAGGGCTGATCTAGTTGCCGACGACCGCCCTCGCCGACCACGTCCTGCTGGACGGAGTCTCCAAGCAGTTCGGGTCGACGAGGGCGGTCGAGTCGGTCGATCTCGCCATCAGGCGGGGCGAGTGCCATGCCCTGATCGGGGAGAACGGGGCCGGGAAGTCGACCCTCGGAAAGGTCGTCGCCGGGGTCCACGAACCCGGCACCGGCACGGTGGCGGTCGCCGGGGAGATGGTTCGCTTCCGGTCGCCTCGCCAGGCACTGGAGCACGGGATCACCATGGTCGCCCAGGAGCTCTCGTTGGTGCCGACCCGCTCGGTGCTCGAGAACGTCTACCTGGGCATCGAGTCCTCCCGTGGACCACTGGTGGACGACGTCGGGCACCGGCGGCTCTTCGCCGAACTCGCCGAGCGCAGTCGAATCCGCCTCGAGCCCGATCGAAGGGTGGGGACCCTCGGGATCGCCGACCAGCAGAAGGTGGAGATCCTCCGGGCCCTGGCCCGGGATGCCGAGTTGATCGTGATGGACGAGCCGACCGCCCGACTCTCGGCCGACGAGACGACGGACCTGCTGGCCGTCATCCGCGACCTGGTCGGGTCGGGGACCACCGTCGTCTTCGTCAGCCACTTCCTCGACCAGGTCCTCGAGGTCGCCGACCGGATCACCGTCCTTCGCGACGGACGGCTGATCCGGACCGCGGACGCAGTCGACGAGACACCGGCCACCCTCGTCGAGGCGATGATCGGACGGTCGCTGGCCGCCAACTTCCCCCGGAAGGTGCCACCGGCAGCAGACTCTCCGCTCATCCTCTCGGCGACCGGGCTGGGCCGGGTAGGCGTCTTCGAGGAGGTGGACATCGCCGTTCGAGCGGGTGAGATCGTCGCGCTGTCCGGCCTCGTCGGCTCGGGCCGCTCCGAGGTGGTCCGCGGGATCTACGGCGCCGACCGTCTGGATGCCGGGGCGATCCGCCTGGAGGGTGAGCCGGCGACCCTGCGGTCCCCCCATGATGCGATCGCCCGGGGAATCGGGATGATTCCGGAGTCTCGTCGCGACCAGGGGCTCATGGCTCGACGATCGGTCCGCGAGAACGCCTCCCTGCCGCGGCTGGACCTCTTCACCATGGGTCCGGTGGTCGCCGATCGGCGGGAACGGGTGGCGGTCGCCGAGGCCACGACCGAGGTCGACCTTCGCTGCGCATCGCTGGACATGCCGGTCGACTCCCTGTCCGGGGGCAATCAGCAGAAGTGCCTGTTCGCCCGGTGGATGATCGATCGGCCCCGGCTCCTCATCGCCGACGAACCGACGCGGGGCGTCGACGTGGGTGCCAAGCGCGCCATCTACGAATTGCTCGCCCGCCTTGCCGCCGAGGGGATGGGCGTCCTCCTCGTTTCCTCGGAGATCGAGGAGGTCCTGGGCCTGGCCCATCGGATCCTCGTGATGCGGGGGGGTCGGATCGTCACGGAACTCGACGGAACGGTGGCCACCGAGGGAGAGGTCCTCGAGGCCGCCTTCGGTACGTCGACGGAGGATCACAGCGATGCCTGACCAACGAGTCGTGCCGGATCTGGACATGGCCACGATCGGTCGGCGTCTCCGGTCGTCGATGACGGGCTCCGGCATCGTCTGGGTGACCGTGGTCCTCTTCGCCTTCCTCTCGCTGACCACCGGACCCTTCCTGACCGAGGCCAACCTCCGGAACATCCTCGACCAGCAGGCGACCCTGCTGATCGCGGCCTCGCTGGCCACGGTGGCCATGATCGCAGGGGGCTTCGATATCTCCGTGTCGGCCGTCTACGTGGCCGCCCCACTCGTCGCCCTCCGAGTCGAGAACTCGACGGAATCCGTCCTGCTGGCCGTCGTCGCCGGCGTCCTCGCCGGACTCGTCGTCGGAACCGTCAACGGCCTGGTCGTCGCCATCCTGAAGGTCCACTCGTTCATCGGGACGCTCGCCACCTCGTTCATGGTCTTCGGTGCCGGCTACCTGATCAGCGACCGGAGCATCCTGCGGCCCGTCAGTGACTCGTTCCGCGACGTCGCCCGGACCCGGTGGTTCACCCTGACGACTGCCACGTGGATCGCGTTCGGCGTCGTCCTGCTGACCTGGTTCCTGCTCTCACGCACGCGTTTCGGCCGCCACGTCTACGCCACGGGCGGCAACCCCGAGGCGGCTCGACTGGCCGGCGTCCGGGTCACCGGGATCACCATCGCCGTGTTCATGCTCAGTGGAGCGGCTGCGGGACTGGCCGGCACGGTGTCGGCGTCCCGATCCATCAGCGCCATGCCGTCGGACGACTTCAGCTTCCTGTTCGGCGTGATCTCGGCCATCGTGGTCGGGGGCACGTCGATCGCCGGCGGGGAGGGTGGTGTCTGGCGGACCGTGTTCGGGGCGTTCTTCATCGCCCTGATGATCAATGGCTTCAACCTCCATCAGGTCGACCCGATCTGGCAGCGGGTGATCCAGGGCCTGGTGATCCTCGTCGCCGTCGGCATCGACGCCTGGTCCCGACGTCGTCCCCGCTGACGGCTCAGGCTCCGACCGGATCGACGACGCGCTCCTGGCGGTACCCGAAGACGAGCGACGTGGGCTCGTCGACCACCCCCTCGATGCTGGAGATGCCCTCCAGGACCAGACGGCGGAGGGCGGCATTTCGGCGAACGTCGCCCGGTAGCTGCACCCGCCCGTCCTGCGTGCCCTCGGCGTCGGCAAGGTGGCGATGCCGACCGCCGTGGACCGTCCGCTCAGGTGGCTGCTGGCCCGGGGTCGGCACCTGCGTGGGACGCCCTTCGATCCCTTCGGCCGGACGTCCGTCCGACGCCTCGAGTGCCGGCTGGTCCCGGCGTACACCGCAGCCGTCCGACGGCTGCTGGACGGCCTCTCGGGCGAGACCCTGGACTCGGCCGTCGAGGTGGCGGCAGCGGCCATGGAGGTCCGCGGCTACGAGGGGCGGAAGCTGGTCAGCGGGCAGGCATCGCTGACCACCCTCGAGCCGGACGGGAACCCTCCGGGTCCGGGGGACCAGTCGGCGGAGGCCGGCCAGTCCGGGGCTAACTCGGGGACAGGTAGTCCAGCGGGAGGGCCGTGGTCGACTTGAGGTCCTCCATCACGAAGATGGAACGGAAGCCGGCGAAGTCGATGGCCCGGGTCATCCGCTTGTAGAAGTCGTCGTAGGCGGCGATGTCGGGGACCACCACCCGCAGCATGTAGTCGACCTGGCCGCTGGTGCGCCACGCGTCGACGATCTCCGGGAAGCCCTCGATGCCGGCCACGAACTGCTCCAGCCAGGCGGCCGAGTGGTCGGTGGCCCGGATCTCCACCAGCGCCATGAGCCCGAGGTTGACGGCGGTGCGGTCGACCAGCTCGACGCGGCGGGTGAGCACGCCGCGGTCGCGGAGGCGTTGGATCCGTCGCCAGCACGAGGTGGACGAGAGGCCGACGGCCTCGCCGAGCTCGGCGGTGGACAGCGAGGCGTCCTCCTGGAGGAGCTGCACGAGTTCTCGGTCGATTCCATCCATGGTGCAAGAGTCTTGCAGAAATCAGATCAAATGAGAACGAAAAGCGCTCATCTCGGGCCGATCGGTGGAAGAACGCACGGATCTCCCGGAGCGTCGTCCCTAGTCTCTGGGCATGGCGATCCATCATGCGTTCACCGACCATCCGGCCTCGGTCGGCGAGACTTGGGGCCAGCACGCCCGCTTCGCCCTGTCGGCGGCGGGCACCCTGGCCATGGCGGCCATGGCCGCCACCGTGCACGCCATCCTCCCGGCGCTGTTCCCGACCACGGCCAGCAGGGCCGTCGACCGCCTCCATGCCCGCATCCATGGATCCCGCGGGGCCGAGGCTGGCAGGATCACGACCATGGAGAGCCGCACCGCCCGCCAGGCCGCCTGACCGCCTGCAGTCTGATTACCTGCCGCCTGACCACGTGACGGGCCAGCCCCTCGAGGCCCCACCCCGGGCCGCCCCGCCCCTCGACGTGTGCGTCACCCGCGGCGACCGGGTCGAGAGCCGCCACGAGGTCGACGCGGTCGTCGTCGACGCCTCGGGTGCCGTCGTCCGCTGCTGGGGCGACCCGGGCCGTCCGGTCCTGCCCCGTTCGGCGGCCAAGCCCCTGCAGGCCCTGCCGCTGGTGGCCACCGGCGCCGCCGACGCCTTCGGCCTGGGCGACGTGGACCTGGCCCTGGCCTGTGCCAGCCACGACGGCGAGCCGGCCCACGTGGCCGCCGTCGAGGCGTGGCTGGACCGGATCGGCCTGGACGTCGGGGCGTTGGCGTGTGGAACGCACGCCCCGCTGCACGAGGCGTCAGCGGCGTCGATGGTCGCCGAGGGCCTCGAGCCCACCGCGGCCCACAACAACTGCTCGGGCAAGCACGCCGGGTTCCTGACCGTCTGTCGGCACCTCGGCCTCCCGGTCGAGGGCTACCTGGCGCCGGACCATCCGCTGCAGGCCGACCACGTGACCCCGGCGCTGGCCGGAGCCTGTGGCATCGACCTGGGCGGACAGGTGCCGTCGATCGACGGGTGCGGCATCCCCGTCTGGGCCGTGCCGCTGGACCGCCTCGCCGCCGGCTGGGTCGGCCTGGGAACCGCGGAGCCGACCGGTGCGGCGGCGCGACTGCTGGCCGCCATGCGGGCCGAGCCGTTCCACGTGGCCGGCTCGGAGCGGGCCTGCACCCGGCTCATCGCCTCGTGCACCGGAGGCACCGTGGTCAAGACCGGGGCCGAGGGCGTGTTCTGCGCCGTGGTCCCCGACGACGGTCTGGCCGTGGCGCTGAAGGTCCGCGACGGCGCCCGACGGGCCGCCGAGGCGGCCGTGGAGTGGGTGCTGGCCGACCTGGGCCGGTACCCGGGCGAGGTCGGCGAGGTCCTGGTCAACCGGGCCGGCACGCCGGTCGGCGAGGTGCGCGTGACGGATCACCCGGCGTCCGATCGGGGCGGGATCGGCCGACGTTCGTAGGGTTGCGGCGGTCGGCCTCCCGCTCGACGCCTCCGCGGTGACGGCGTGCGACGAGGGGTGCCGAGCCGGGACCGAGACGGAGGAACGTGCCATGGGGATCTGCGACGGACGGGTGGTGATCGTGACCGGGGCCGGTCGCGGCCTGGGAAAGGCCCACGCGCTGGCCTTCGCCGCGGAAGGTGCCCACGTGGTCGTCAACGACCTCGGCGTGGGTCGCGAGGGGCAGGACCCCGACGCCGGGCCTGCATCCGGGGAAGGGTCTCCGGCCCACGAGGTGGTGGCCGAGATCGAGGCCATGGGCGGCGAGGCCATCGTCGATGGTGCCGACGTGGCCGACTGGGACCAGGCCGAGGCCATGGTGGCGGCCGCCGTGGACCGGTGGGGCCGCCTCGACACGCTGGTCTGCAACGCCGGCTTCCTGCGCGACCGGATGCTGGCCAACATGTCCGAGGAGGAGTGGGACTCGGTGACCCGGGTCCACCTCAAGGGACACTTCGCCCCCGCCCGCCACGCCATCGCCCACTGGCGCGATCGCAGCAAGGCCGGCGAGGACGTGGCCGGACGCGTCGTCATGACCTCGTCGGGAGCCGGCCTGATGGGCAGCATCGGGCAGGGCAACTACGCCGCGGCCAAGGCGGGCATCGCCCTGCTGGTCGTGCAGGCGGCGGCCGAGTGGGGCCGCTACGGGGTGCTGGTGAACGGGGTGGCGCCCGACGCCCGCACCCGGATGACGGAGGGCGTGTTCTACGGCGATGCCCCCGAGTCCGACTGGGACGCCAAGGACCCGGCCAACGTCTCGCCGCTCATGGTGTGGCTGGGCAGCGGGGCGTGTGACGTGACCGGCCGGGTCTTCGAGGCCACGGCCGGGCAGTTGAACGTGTGCGACGGCTGGCAGCACGGACCGGTGGCATCGGTGGGGGAGCGGCGCTTCGAGGTCGGCGAGGTCGGCGAGGCGGTGCACCGGTCGATCGCCGGCGCCCCCGACCCGGCACCCGTCTTCGGTTCCTGACCCTCCCGGCCGACCACCGGGCTCAGGCGGGGTCGGTCTCGGCCCGCTCGGCGCGGACGAGCGCCTCGTCCAGCAGCGAGTGGGCCTCGTCGCCGTCCACGCCCAGTTGGCGCAACTCGAAGGCGAACCGGTCCGCGGCGCCGGCCAGGCGTTCCCGTCGCTGGCGCATCGGTTCCGAGTGGGGCGGTTCGTCGACCACGAAGGTGCCCCGACGGCCACGTCCCTCCACGGCACCGTCCACCTCCAGCTCCCGGTAGGTCCGGGCCACGGTGCCCGGGGCCATCGCCGCGGCGGCGGCCAGGTGGCGGACGGTGGGGAGCCGGGAGCCCGGCGGCAGGTGCCCGACGGCCACCATGACCGACAGCTGCGCCCGCAGCTGCTCGTAGAGGGGGACCGCCGCGTCGGGGTCGAGTCGCAGGACGAGGCGTCGTGCCCGGCCCGAGGGGTCGGTCGAGTCGACGATCAGCGGTGTGGTCATCTCGTTGTTGATTGTACCAGTACGAATGGACAGCGATTGTCAGAGAAGCGCCAGATCATTGCCATCGGGACTGGCACAGTGCAGAGTTTGTATCACCAAGAGCGCCCGGAGGCGGGCACGACACCCGGAACGGACCGGGGGAGCGGGAGACACCACATGAAGCTGGTCACGGCGGTCATCAAGCCCTTCAAGCTCGACGACGTGAAGGACGGCCTCGCCGCCCTCGGCGTCCAGGGCATGACGGTCAGCGAGGTCCAGGGCTTCGGCCGGCAGGGCGGCCACAGCGAGACCTACCGGGGCACAGAGTACAAGGTGCTCTTCACCCCCAAGACCCGGGTCGAGGTCGTCGTCGACGACGACGTGGCCGACCGGGTGGTCGACGCCATCGTGGCCGCCGCCCGCACCGAGAAGATCGGCGACGGCAAGGTCTGGGTCACCGACGTGGGCAACCTGGTCCGCATCCGCACCGGCGAGCGCGGCGCCGACGCCGTCTGAGCGCCGTCCACAGGAGCGAGCCACGGGAACGAGCCCCAGGGGCTGGATCTGGGCCGGGTCGTCTGACCCGGCCCGTCCGCGTCCCGGCGACTACCGTCGCCGACCATGAGCGACGGAACGCCGACCGAGGCGACGGACGTCGAGGAGCTGGTCCGGTACGAGGTCCGGAACCAGGTGGCCTGGATCACCATCGACAACCCGGCCAGGGGCAACGCCCTGTCGCCCGACATGCGGGACCGCATCGCGGCGCTGGTCTCGGGCACCAACGGCCGGTTCGAGGCCCGGGCCATCGTGATCACCGCGGCGGGCGAGAAGCTGTTCTGCCCGGGCGCCGACATCAGCGTCGGCCGTGAGTTCGCCCCCCGGCCCGACGACGCCCCGGAGCTGGCCGTGGGCGAGTCCCGGCGCATGATGCTCGAGGGCCAGCTCAAGCTGATGCCGGCCATCCTCGACTGCGAGCTGCCCGTCATCGCCGCCGTCAACGGCACGGCGGCCGGCGTGGGTGCCCACCTGGCCCTGTGCTGCGACCTGGTGATCATGGCCGACCACGCCAAGCTCATCGAGGTGTTCGCCCGCCGCGGCCTGGTGCCCGACGGCCTCGGCGCCTGGATCCTGCCCCGCCTGGTCGGGCTCCAGAAGGCCAAGGAGCTCATGTTCTTCGCCGAGGACATCCCGGCCGACGAGGCGCTCCGGCTCGGCCTGTGCAACAGGGTCGTCCCCGGCGCCGAGCTCCACGACGCGGCGGCCGAGTGGGCGGAACGCCTGGCCTCCGGCCCGACCCGGAGCTTCATGATGACCAAGTGGCTGGTGAACCGGTCGCTGGACGTCGACCGCCGCACGCTGGAGGACAACGAGGCGTGGGCCGTCGAGCTCAACAACGGCACCGTCGACATGGCCGAGGGCATCGCCAGCTTCCGCGAGCGCCGCGACCCCGTGTGGCGGGGCTTCTGACCGTGGCCGTCCCGTCGTCCACGGTCGCCCGGGTCCCGTGATCATCCGGGTGCAGGCATCCGGCGAGGTCGTCGTCGACGAGCACGACGTGTTCACCGGGTTCCACGTCGAGGCGCCCTCCGGCCTGGCCGGCGACGACCTGGCCGCCACCATGGGCGAGGGCACCCGGGCCGACGGCGACTACCTGTGGATCGCCGAGGCGGCCGTCCGCCACTGGCTGGCCGGACGGCCCGACGGGGGACCGGACGACGGGTGGGACGACGGCTTCTCCTCGATGGTGGCCTACGCCCGATCCAAGGGGTGGACCGACCCGGCCGGCACCCACCTCCGCGCCCACGTCGAACACCCCGACTGAGCCCGACCCCTTCCTCCAGAGAACCAGCGAACACGACAGGAGTTCCCGTGGCCGACCTGACGGTGCTGCACAACCCCCATTGACACGCCTCCAAGAACGCCTTGGCGGTCGCCGAGGAGCTGGGGGTGGAGGCCGACGTCGTGCTCTACATGAAGGAGCCGCCCGACGAGGCCCTGCTGTGCCGCATCGCGGCCGGCCTCGAGGACCCGGTCGAGGACCTCGTGCGCAAGGACTCGCAGTTCAAGAAGCTGGAGCTGGACGCCGACGTTTACGTCGGGAACGTCGACGCCGTGGTCGAGCTGCTGGCCCGTCGCAAGGCGCTGCTGCAGCGCCCCGTCCTGGTGCGCGGCGACCTGGCCGGTGACGGTCCGCTGGTGGCCGCCGTGGGCCGGCCGAAGGACCGGCTGTACGAGTTCATCGGCCGCGACGCGTGACGCCGACGGCCGACCTCTGCGACGACCACGGCGACGCCGTCCGGGTGCTGTCCGGCGGCTTCGGGTCGTACGGCGGAGCCTCGGCGTTCCGGGGTCCGATCACCACGCTGGCCGTCGACGACGACAACTCGCTGGTCCGCGACGCCCTCGAGGAACCCGGTGACGGCCGGGTGCTGGTGGTGGCCGGCGGCGGCTCCGAACGGTGCGCGCTCGTGGGCGGGAACCTCGGCATACTTGCCGTCGACAACGGCTGGGCGGGCATCGTCGTGGACGGTTGCGTCCGGGACGCCGCCGAGCTCCGGGAGGCCGCTGTGGGCATTCGTGCCCGTGGCACCTGCCCCCGCAAGAGCGTCAAGCGAGGGCTCGGCGACCGGGACGTCCCGGTCACCGTGGCCGGCGTGGACCTGCTGCCCGGCATGTGGCTGTGGGCCGACGACGACGGCATCGTCGTCGCCGACCACGACCTCGAGGTCGCCTGAGCCACACGACCGGGCAGGAACATCCGAGAGATCCGAGAGAGAACCGAGAAGCAACGCATGTCGACCCACCAGGACCAGCTCGAGGCCGTCCGCGGCCACCGCGGCTTCATCGCCGCCCTCGACCAGAGCGGCGGCAGCTCGCCGGGCGCACTGCGCAAGTACGGCGTGACCGAGGACGCCTGGTCGAGCGACGACGAGATGTTCGACCTGATCCACGCCATGCGCACCCGGATCATGACCAGCGACAGCTTCGGCGGCGACCGGGTGATGGGGGCCATCCTCTTCGAGATGACGATGGACCGCTCCGTCGAGGATCGACCCACCGCCGAGTTCCTGTGGGACGCCAAGGGCGTGGTGCCGTTCCTCAAGGTCGACAAGGGCCTGGCCGACGAGGCCGACGGCGTGCAGCTCATGAAGCCCAACCCGGACCTCGAGGACCTCTGCGGTCGCGGCGTGGCCAAGGGCGTCTTCGGCACCAAGATGCGGTCGGTGGTCAAGCACGCCGGCGAGTCCGGCGTGGGCGCCATCGCCGAGCAGCAGTTCAGCGAGGGCAACCGCATCCTGGCCTCCGGCCTGGTGCCGATCCTCGAGCCCGAGGTGGACATCCACAGCCCGTCCAAGGCCGAGGCCGAGGACCAGCTGCTGGCCGCGCTCACCGCCGGCCTCGACTCGGTGCCCGAGGGCAGCCAGGTCATGTTCAAGCTGACCCTGCCCGAGGTCGACGACCTCTACCGGCCGCTGGTCGAGGATCCCCGGGTGCTCAAGGTCGTGGCCCTGTCGGGTGGCTACTCCCGCGAGGAGGCCAACGCCCGCCTGTTCCGCAACCGCGGCATGGTGGCCAGCTTCTCCCGGGCGCTGGTCGAGGACCTCGACGTGGGCCAGACGGGCGACGAGTTCGACGCCGCCCTGGACGCGGCCATCGCCGAGATCTACGCCGCCGGCGACAGCTGACCCGCCGCCGGCCGCGGGCCGGTCGTCAGGGGAACTCGGGCCGGCGCTTCTCGTTGAGGGCGGCGACGCCCTCGAGGTACTCATCGGACCCCATGTGGGCGTCGAACCGTTCCAGCGAGTCGACCACGCTGGTCGCCGCGTCCCGGTGGAGGTCCAGGTACACCTGACGGCGGGTGGCGGCCAGGCTGGACCGGGCCACCGGCCCCAGGAACTCGTCCACCCAGGCCAGCGTGCCGGCCAGCACGTCGTCGAACAGCCCGTTGACCAGGCCCATGCCGTGGGCCTCGTCGGTGGTCACCACCCGGCTGGTCAGCAGCAGGTCGTTGGCCCGCCCCAGGCCGATGAGGCGGGGGAGGTGCCACGACAGGCCGTACTCGGCCGGCAGTGCCAGCTTCCCGTGGGCGGTCGTCAGCTTGGCGCCGGGCACGGCGAACCGCAGGTCGGCGAAGCACGCCAGCACCAGCCCCACGCCGGCCGCCGCGCCGTTCACGGCCGCCACCACCGGCTTGGACAGGCCGAAGTGGTAGGCGAAGTCGGCGTCGAAGGCGCCGTCCACCCCGAAGCCGGGGCGGGGCACGTCGTCCGGGATCCCGGCGTCGTAGGCGCCCCGTTCGGCGTGGCCGTCCAGCGCCTTCGCGTCGGCGCCCACGCAGAAGGCCCCGCCGTCCGGGTCGCCGGTCACCACCACCACCTTGACCGCCGGGTCGGCCTCGGCCTGCTCCAGGAGCCAGCGGTACTCGGTGTGCATGCGGCCCGTCCACGCGTTGCGCCGTTCGGGCCGCGACAGGGACACGACGAGGGTGGATCCCACCATCTCGGACCGGGTTGACTTCAACTCCACGGAACCGACCGTAGCGGGCGGGTTTCTCGCCGCCGGAGCCCGACCGGTACCGTCCCCGACGTCGGCACCACCCGCGGTGCCCGGAACGGGAGGACCCCGATGCTCGCAGCGATCCTGATGGAGACGCCCACCGAGGAACTGCTCGTCGCCGACGACGTCACGCTCCGTGACCTGGGACCCGGCGACGTCCAGGTGAAGGTCGCCCACAGCGGCGTCTGCCATTCCGACCTGTCGACCATGAACGGCACCATCCCCCTGCAGCCCCCGGCCGTGCTCGGCCACGAGGGTGCCGGAGTGGTCACCGCGGTGGGCGACGGCGTGACCCATGTGGCGCCCGGCGACCACGTGATCATCGCCTTCTCGCCGCCGTGCGGGACCTGCCCGTACTGCACCGGCCGGGGCCAGCCCAACCTGTGCATGAACGGCATGGGCGCCATGTTCATGAACCAGCAGTTCCGGCGGGGCGACACCGTGATCGGCTCGATGACCGGCTGCGGCACCTTCGCCGAGGAGACCATCGTGCCGGCGATGGCCGCGGTGAAGATCGACGACGACGTCCCGCTGGACGTGGCCGCCCTCGTGGGTTGCGGCGTCACCACCGGCGTCGGCGCGGCGCTCAACACCGCCAAGGTCACCCCCGGATCGTCGGTGCTGGTCATCGGCGCCGGCGGCGTCGGCGTGGCCGCCATCCAGGGGGCGAAGGTCGCCGGAGCCGCCGAGATCGTGGCCGTCGACCTCCACGAGGGGAAGCTGGACCGGGCCAAGGCCTTCGGCGCCACCCACGGCGTGCTGCCCGAGGACCTCGAGGCGGTCAAGGCCGAGGTCACCGGCGGCGAGGGCTTCGACTTCTCGCTGGAGTGCATCGGGATGGCCACCACCATGCGCCAGGCCTTCGACATGACCCGTCGCGGCGGCACCGCCTGCGTGGTGGGCGTGGGCCGCGCCGAGGAGACCTTCGAGCTGTCGGCCTTCGAGATGTTCCTGTCGGAGAAGACGCTCGTCGGCTCGATGTACGGCGGCGCCGACGTGCGCACCGACTTCAACCGGTTCCTCCGCCTCTACAAGTCGGGGCGCCTCGACCTCGAGGGGATGATCACCCGGCGCATCCGGATCGACGAGATCAACGACGCCATGGGCTGCGTGGGCGACGCCGACGTCATCCGCCAGGTCATCGACTTCTGACCCGGACCGCACCGGTCGACCGTCGTCGCCGAGTGGAGGACACGCGCCCGTGACCGAGCGACCCGCCCCGGAGATGCTGCGGGCCGACCTCGTCGTCGAGTACCCGTTCACCCGGACCACCGGTCCGGTCATCGGGGCGTTCCTGACCGGCCTGCGTGACGGCCGCATCGTCGGCGTCCGGACCTCGGACGGCCGCGTCGTCGTGCCGCCGGTCGAGGCCGACCCGACCACGGGCGACACCCTCGACGAGATGGTCGAGGTGGCCTCGAACGGCACCGTCGTGACCTGGACCTGGCTGGACCCGCCCCGACCCGGCTCGCCGTGGGACCGGCCGCACGGGCTGGGCCTGGTGCTCCTCGACGGGGCCGACACCCCGATGCTCCACGGGCTGCTGGTCGACTCGCCCGAGGAGCTCGAGACGGGCATGCGCGTCGAGGCGGTGTGGGCCGCCGAACGCACCGGCCACGTCCACGACCTCGTCGGCTTCGCCCCCGAGGGGTCCGGCGTGGCCCCGGCCCCGCACGCCGAGGACCCCGGCGACGAGCCGGTCCGATCGGTTCGCACCCCGATCCGGCTCGAGTACGACTTCATTCCCAGTTCGGCGGCGCAGGAGTACCTCCACGCCTACGCCGAGAAGCGGATCCTCGGCAACCGGTCGCCGGTCGACGGCGCGGTCTTCGTGCCGCCCCGCGGCGTGGATCCCCGCCACGGCGTGGCCGCCACCGAGTTGGTGGACCTCGCCCACGAGGGCCATGTCGGCAACTTCTGCGTCACCCACCTGCCCATCCCCGGCCGGACCGACCTGACCACCCCCTACGTGAGCGCCTGGATCCACCTCGACGGGGCTGACATCGGCTTCCTCGGCCTGGTGGCCGGCTGCGAGGTCGACGAGGTCCGCATCGGCATGCGGGTCCGGGCCGTGTGGAAGCCCGACGACGAGCTGGGTCCCACCGCCGAGAACGTCCTCTACTGGGAGCCGACCGGCGCACCCGACGTCCCCGTCGACGAGGCCGGCAACCGCGCCTGGACGGCCCGTCGGGACCGTGACGAGACCGGGGGGCCCGCCGATGCGTGAGGTCGCCGTGGTGTCCTCGGCCATCCACCAGGTCGAGGCCCTCACCTTCACCACCGACGTCCAGCTCATGATCCCGCTGGTCAACGCGGTGCGCGACGCCGTCGGCATCACCCAGGACGACGTGGACTTCACCTGCTCGGGGAGCAGCGACTTCCTGGCCGGCCAGGCCTTCTCGTTCGTCCACACGCTCGACGCGGTCGGGGCCGTGCCGCCGATCAGCGAGAGCCACGTCGAGATGGACGGCGCCTTCGCCCTCTACGAGGCATGGGTGAAGCTCCAGACGGGCGAGGCTGACACCGCGCTCGTCTACTCGTACGGGAAGTCGTCGCCCGGCTCGCGCCGGGACGTGCTGGCCGCCCAGCTGGATCCCTACGTGGTCGGTCCGCTGTGGCCCGACGCCCACTCGATCGCCGCCCTGCAGGCCCGCGTCCTGCTCGATGCCGGGCTGGCCACGCCCGAGGACCTCGCCGCGGTGGCCGTCCGCAGCCAGCGCAACGCCGTCGGGAACCCGAACGCCCTGCGCTCGTCGGCCGACGTCACCGTCGACGACGTGCTGGCCGAGGCCGTCGTGGCCGACCCGCTGCGCCCCTCGGACCTGTCGGCGGAGAGCGATGGCGGCTGTGCCGTGCTGCTCGCCGCCGGCGACCGGGCCCGGTCCCTGTGCGACCGTCCGGCGTGGATCACCGGCATCGACCACCGCATCGACCCCCAGGCCCTCGGCCTGCGCGACCTCACCCGGGCGCCGTCGGCGGCGCTGGCCGCCGAGCGGGCCGGGGCGACGACCGGCCGCCTCGACGTGGCCGAGCTGCACGCGGCCTCCACCGCGCAGGCCCTGGTGCTGCATCGGGAGTTCGGCCTGGGTGACGGGGTCGACGTGGATCCGTCGGGCGGCTCGTTGGCGGCCGACACGCTCATGGCCGCCGGCCTCGTGCGCATCGCCGAGGTGGCCCGACGCATCTCGGCCGGCGACGCCGATCGGGGCCTGGCCCACGCCTCGTCGGGTCCGTGCCTGCAGCAGAACCTGGCGTGCGTCCTGGAAGGGGAGTAGCGGTGGGGAGCCTCGGAGAACGCACGGCCGTCCTCGGCGTCGGCCAGACCGAGTACCGGGCCACCCGTGGCGACGTCTCCGTCGCCGGCCTCGTCCGCGAGGCGGCGTTGCGGGCGCTGGCCGACGCCGAGTGCACGTGGGCCGACATCGACGCCGTGGTCATCGGCAAGGCACCCGACTTCTTCGAGGGCCTGATGATGCCGGAGCTGTTCCTGGCCGACGCCCTGGGGTGCGCCGGCAAGCCGATCCTGCGGGTCCACACCGCCGGGTCCGTCGGTGGCTCCACCGCCCTGGTGGCGGCGTCGCTGATCCGGTCCCGGGTGCATCGCCGGGTCCTCACCCTCGGCTTCGAGAAGCAGTCGGAGTCGAACGCCACGTGGGCCCTGTCACTGCCGCAGCCGTTCTCGGTGTCCATCAACGCCGGGGCCGGCGGCTACTTCTCGCCCATCATCCGCCAGTACATGGCCCGCTCCGGAGCCCCGGAGCTGATCGGCTGCATGGTCGCCTACAAGGACCGCCGCCACGCCCTGCGCAACCCGTACGCCCACCTCCACCAGCACGACCTGACCTTCGACCAGGTGGTGGAGGCGCCGATGCTGTGGGACCCCATCCGCTTCTCGGAGACCTGCCCGTCGTCGGACGGGGCGTGCGCCATGGTGCTCGGCGACGAGGCCGCCGGCGACGCCTCGGACCGCCCGGTGGCGTGGGTGCACGGCACCGCCATGCGCTCCGAGGGCAACAACTTCCCGGGCCGCGACGAGGTCAGCCCGCAGGCCAGCCGCGACTGCGCCGCCGACGTGTTCGCCCAGGCGGGCATCACGAACCCGCGGGCCGAGATCGACGCCGTCGAGATGTACGTGCCGTTCTCGTGGTACGAGCCGATGTGGCTCGAGAGCCTCGGCTTCGCCGAGCTGGACCAGGGGTGGCGCATGGTCGAGGACGGCTCCACGTCGCTCGACGGTGGCGACCTGCCCGTCAACTGCTCGGGCGGCGTGCTGTCGTCCAACCCCATCGGCGCCTCGGGGATGATCCGGTTCGCCGAGGCCGCCCTGCAGGTGCGGGGGCTGGCCGGCGACCACCAGGTCGACGGCGCCCGTCGGGCCTTCGGGCACGCCTACGGCGGCGGCGCCCAGTACTTCGCCATGTGGGTGGTCGGCGCGGAGAAGCCCTGACCGGTCCCGATCGCGTAGGTTCCCGGTCGGCCCGGGACCACCGACCACCCGGCGAGGGAGGAACCACCATGCGCGTCGTCGTCGACTACGACCTGTGCGAGAGCAACGCCATCTGCATGCAGATCGCCCCCGACGTCTTCGAGGTCCGGGACGACGACTTCCTGTACGTCCTCGACGAGAACCCGTCGGAGGACCGGCGGGCCGCCGTCGAGGAGTCGGTACAGCGCTGCCCCAAGCAGGCCATCGCCATCGAGGACTGAGGTGCCCACCCGGCGGGACGCCGTCACCATCGTCGGGGCGTCGCTTGCCGGCCTGTGGGCCGCCGAGACGCTGCGCCGCGAGGGCTTCGAGGGTCGGATCTCGCTCGTCGGTGACGAGCCGCACGCCCCCTACGACCGGCCGCCACTGTCCAAGAAGTACCTGGCCGGCGCAGTCGGACGTGACCGCGTCGACTTGCTGGGGCCGGACAAGGTCGCCGAGCTGGACCTGGACCTGCGCCTCGGGTGCCGGGCCACCGGGCTCGACGTGGCCGGCCACGTGCTGGAGGTGGACGGAGTGGCCGAGCCGTTCGACGGCCTCGTGATCGCCACCGGCGCCCGCTGCCGCACCCTGCCTGGCACCGACGGGGTCGCCGGCGTGCACGTCCTGCGGACCGTCGACGACGCCGACGCCATCGCCGCGGCCCTGCCGGCCGAGGGGCGCGACGGTGCCCGGAGGGTCGTGGTCGTCGGCGCCGGGTTCATCGGCGCCGAGGTCGCCTCCACCGCGGTGGACGCCGGCGCCGAGGTCACCATGGTGGAGGCCCTGGACGAGCCGTTCGGCCGGGTGCTGGGCGCCGAGATGGGCGCCGTGCTGGCCGACCTGCACCGCAGCCACGGGGTGGACCTCCGGACCGGCGTGGGCGTCGACGAGGTGCTCGTCGACGGCACCGGGGACGAGCGCCGGGTCACCGGCCTGTGCCTGGCTGACGGCACCGAGCTCGCGGCCGACCTCGTGGTCGTCGGCATCGGCGTCGTGCCCAACGTGGAGTGGCTGGAGGGGTCCGGCCTCACCGTCGACGGCGGCGTGGTCTGCGACGAGACCTGCCTGGCCGCGCCCGACGTGGTCGCGGCCGGCGACGTGGCCCGGTGGACCAACCCGCGCTACGGCGAGTCGGTGCGGGTGGAACACTGGGACAACGCCGTCCAGCAGGGCGCACACGCCGCCCGTCGCCTGCTGGCCACCGACGAGGAGGCCGAGCCGTTCGCACCCGTGCCGTGGTTCTGGAGCGACCAGTACGACCGGAAGCTGCAGCTGGCCGGGCGGGCGCACCCGGACGACGAGGTGCGGGTGGTGACCGGCTCGACCGACGAGTTCCGGTTCGTCGCCTTCTACGGACGCGACGGCCGCTTCGGTGGCGTGCTGGGCATGAACCGGCCCCGGCACCTCATGCAGGCCAAGGCCCTGCTGGACGACGGTGCCTCGTGGGACGACGCCCTCGCCCTGGCCGCCGACTGGGAGTGACCCGGCGGCGGCGCCTCGTCGCCGCCGTGGCTCTGGCACCGCTGGTCGCCCTGGCGACCGCCTGCGGCAGCGACGGACCACCTCCGTTCGACGTCACGACGGTCCGACCGCTGGTCGCCGACGCGCTGCTGCCCGGTGCCGCCCACCTCGTGACCGGGGTCGACTGCACGCCCGAGCCCGGGCGCCTCGGGCCGGTGGCGTGCACAGCGGTGGTCGCCGGGGCGGAGGTGCCGGTGCTGGTCCATCCGCCCGGTCCCGACGGTCGCATCCGCGTCGAGTCGCCGGCCGAGGTCGTCGCCGCCGCGGACGTGGCCGCCCGGGTGGCCGAACGCCTGACCGCCGACACCGGCGTCGACGCCGAGGTGTCGTGTGTGCCCGACGCCCGGGTGTCGCGACCCGGCCAGGCCTTCGACTGCGTGGCGACCGACCCGGACGGGCGGGAGATTCCCCTGGTGGCCATGCTGGTCGACGAGGCCGGCTCCTTCCAGATCGACTGGCGACCCGCGGACGGCTCCTAGCCGCCCAGCAGGCGTTCCCGCAGGCGCAGGTTGACCCGGCGCCGTTCGCGGTGCTGGTCGACCACCAGAACGCCCTGGGGGACCGGGTGGGCGTCGAGGAAGGCGTCCACGTCGGGGTCGTGGTCGCCCACGAGCGCCCGGATGCCCTCGAGCATCCTCGAGATGCTGTTCGACGGCAGCCGTGCGGTCAGGTCGTCCCACCCGTCGACCAGGTGCCGCCACACGTGGGCCCGATCAGTGGGGTGGGCCAGCAGCGACCGGAACAGGAACGGAGCGTCCTGGGTGCGGACCCGGCCGTCGCCGACCTCCGCCAGCAGGGCGTCGACCTCGGAGCGGCCCGGGAAGAGGGCGAGGGCCCGGAGGTGCCGCTGCTCCTCCTGTGCGGTTGCCGCCGCGTCGGACCGCCGTCGGCACTCGGCCCGGTCGGCCGCGTCACCGTGGGCGGCGACGACCGACACCACGGCGGCCGCCACCGCCGGGTCCGA
>JAERSW010000029.1 GCA_016845305.1 Acidimicrobiales bacterium | reverse complement strand
CGACCAGCCGTACCACTCGGTGACGAAGCTGGTCACGTAGTCGAGGTCCGACGAGGCGCCGTCGGTGGCCACCCCCTCTCGGGTCCACGTGGCCCCGGTGTCATCGGCGATGCCTCCCCCGGCCGAATAGAACGTCGGGCGTCGTCCGTCGACCACCCCGGAGAAGGCCATGCCATACAACGCCGACCGGTCGATGGCCACCACCACCTTCGCCCGGCCGATCTCGTCGTCGACCACCGTGAGGCCCGAGACGGCCGCGTCGGCCAACCGGTACGCCTTGAACCCGTGGCCGCTGTCCACGCCGACCACCAGCTCGTTCTCGGGGAGCCGGTCGTCGAGGCCCTTCAGGGTGGCGAGGAACATGCCGCCGAGGCCGGCGCCACCCGGCTCCTGCTTCTCGTACTGCGAGGCGTAGCGGGGGTTCCAGGCCAGTACCCGGGTGTCGGGGTGGTCGGCCAGCCACGTGCTCCACCGCGTGTGGGTCAACGGACGCTGCTCCATGGCGGTTCCCGTGCCGGCCAGGGCGCCCTCCAGCACGGTGCCGTCGTAATGGGTCCAGATCGACCCGGTGGTCCGGTCGGACATCACGAACAGGCCCTGGTAGAGCCCGGCCACGTCGAAGTACTGGCGCTTTCCGTCGATGACGGGATCGAAACCGACCCCGCTGGAGCACACGCTTCAATAGGTGACGAGCCAGGGCTCGCCGGCGATCCGGACGTTCGCGATGTGGTGGTAGGCCATCTGCTGGATGGGGAAGGCCACCGCGTCGTCGCCCTGGACGACCCCGAGGACGACGTCATTGGGCGCCAGCCACGTGGCCTGCGAGACGGGCACCAGGTTCGGATCGTCGGCCGAGTCGAACATCGAGAAGCCGAAGACGTTCAGGTAGGCGTCGTCGAAGTCCTCGTCGGCACCCCGGGTCCGCCCACCCGCCACCACGTACTTCACGTCGGCCGCGTCCACCGTCGTCGTCGGAGGCAGCGTGGTCGGCGGCACGGTCGTCGTGGTCGCCGGCACCGTCGTCGGGGGAACCGTTGTCGTGGCCGGCACCGTCGTGGTGGCCGGCACCGTCGTCGGGGGCACCGTGGTCACCGGCACCGTCGTCGTGGTCGAACCCCCGTCCTCCCCGGCGACCGCCGACTCCGGCACGGTCGCTGCCGCCCCCTCGTCAGGCTCGGGGTCAACGGCATCGTCCGCACCGGCGCCGACGTCCGCCTCCGTGGTGGGGGTCGCCGCCGCGGTCGTCGTCGGAACGGGACCCTCGGTGGTCGGTGGTGCGGCTGCCTCCGTCGTCGAGGAGGCCGGAGCCGTCGTCGGGGCGGCGGCCGCCGTGGTCGGAGGAGCGGAAGTCGTCGGTGGAGCGGTCGGCGTCGGGGCGGGGGTCGCGGGGGGCGCGGTCGTGGTCGAACCGCCGCAGGCGACGAGGAGGACCAGGATCGCGACCCCGAGCGTCGTCCTCATGGGTCCATGGTCCCGTGAGACCACGACCCGTGCAAGGGCTGCTGCTAGACGACCTTGGTGGCCGTGGTTCCGTCGTAGCGGTCGATGGACACGCCGGTCACGCCGCAGTCGCGCAGGGTCCGCTGGAAGGTCCGGCTGTGGTCGGCCTTCTGGTGGGCGCCCAGGTGCTCGTCGGTCTCCCACCGCTCGAACAGGTTGAGCAGCCCGGCCACCAGCGGGTCGGCGGCCATCACGTACTCGATGCAGCCCTCCTCGGCCCGGGTGGCCGCCACGACGACGGCCACCGCGGCCATCATGTCGTCGGCCTTCTCGGGGTCGAAGGTGATGGTGCCGGCGAGGACGATCATGGGTGGGCCTCCGGGGGTCGGGTCGGGCGGCCCGGAGCGTACTGTCGGCCCGTGGCACCAGCGGAAGCGGACGACGGAAGCTCCCCCGGCGAAGGCCTCGTCGTCGGGTCCGACGGCCGGACCCGCTGCTGGTGGCCGGGCCACCACGACGACTACCGCGCCTACCACGACGACGAGTGGGGCCGACCGGTCGTCGACGACGTCCGCCTCTTCGAGAAGGCCTGCCTCGAGGGCTTCCAGGCCGGCCTGTCGTGGCTGACCATCCTCCGCAAGCGCGACGCCTTCCGGGCCGCCTTCGCCGGCTTCGACCCGGCGGTCGTGGCCCGCTTCACCGGCGCCGACGTCGAGCGGTGCCTCGGCGACGCCGGCATCGTCCGCCACCGCGGCAAGGTCGAGTCGACGATCAACAACGCGGCGCGGTGCCTCGAGGTCGCCGACGAGTTCGGCTCGCTGGCCGCCTACCTGTGGTCGTTCGAGCCCACCGGACCCACCCGCGGCGGCGCAGGTCCGGGCGGCATCCCGGCCAGCACCCCGGAGTCCACGGCGCTGAGCCGCGACCTGAAGCGTCGGGGCTGGTCGTTCGTCGGTCCGACCACCGTGTACGCCCTGATGCAGGCCATGGGCATGGTCAACGACCACCTCGAGGGATGCGCGTGGCATCCGGTGGTCGCCGCCGAGCGGGCCGCCCTCGAACGGCCCGCGCCCGTCGCCCCGCCGGAGGTCCGTCCGTGACCCGGCTCTCGGTGCTCGACCAGTCGCCGGTGCCCGAGGGCTCCACGCCCGGCGAGGCGCTACGGAACACGATCGACCTGGCCCGCCGGACCGAGGCGCTCGGCTACCACCGCTACTGGGTGGCCGAGCACCACGGCATGGCCGGCCTCGCCGGATCCAGCCCCGAGGCCCTGATCGGCTCGATCGCCGCGGCCACCGACCGGCTGCGGGTCGGCTCGGGCGGCGTGATGCTCACCCACTACGCACCGCTGAAGGTCGCCGAGTCGTTCTGCGTGCTGGCGTCGTTGTACCCGGACCGCATCGACCTCGGCGTGGGCCGGGCCCCCGGCTCGGACCACCTGACCGCCGCCGCGCTGGCCCGGGGCGGCACCCGGCTCGGCATCGAGTACTACCCGAGCCAGGTCACCGAGCTGCTCCACCTGGTCGACGACACCCTGCCCCCGCACAGCCCCATCCAGGGCGTACGGGCCACGCCGCGTCCCGACGAGCCGCCCGAGGTGTGGCTGCTGGCGTCGAGCGCCGACTCGGCCGCCTACGCCGCCCACTTCGGGCTGCCGCTGGGGTGGGCCGACTTCATCGCCCAGGTCGACGGCGCCCCGATCGTCGAGGCCTACCGCGACCAGTTCCAGCCGTCGGAGCGGTGCCCGGAGCCCCGGGTGCTGCTGTGCGCCAGCGCGGTGTGTGCGGAGACCGACGCCGAGGCCGAGCGGATCGTCTCGGCGGTGCGGGCCTGGCGGGCCGCCGGCCTGCGCGGTCCGGTCCCGGCCCCTGAACCCACCCCGGACGGCCGGCCGGATCCGGCGCACGATCCGGCCCGGCGCCCCGAGGCGCTCGCCGTCCAACCCGGCCGGCGGTCCATCGCCACCGGCTCGCCCGACCGGGTCGTCGAGCGGCTCTCGTCGATGGTCGAGGCCACCGGCGCCGAGGAGCTGATGGTGGTGACCATCTGCCACGACCACGAGGCCCGGGTCCGGTCCTACGAGCTGCTGGCCGACGGCTTCGGCCTCGGTGCGGCGGCCGGGCCGAGCCCCTCGGATGCCCCCTCGGAGGCCACCGGGTGAGCGCCGACGACGCGGCACGGGCCGCCACCCTCGCGGACCGGATCCCGCCGGGCACCGACGAGGACCTGCTGCTGGAGCTGTTCGTGGACTGGGCCGCCGAACGGGGCCTCGAGCTGTACGACGCCCAGGAGGAGGCGGTCCTCGAACTGCTGGGCGGCAGCCACGTGGTGCTGGCCACCCCGACCGGTTCCGGCAAGTCGCTGGTGGCCACCGCCGCGCACGCCGCGGCCATGGCCCGCGGCGAGCGCAGCATCTACACGGCCCCCATCAAGGCCCTGGTGTCGGAGAAGTTCTTCGCCCTGGTCCGCGACTTCGGCGCCGAGCACGTCGGCATGGTCACCGGCGACGCCGCCGTCAACCCCGACGCCCCCATCATCTGCGCCACGGCCGAGATCCTCGCCCACCAGGCCCTGCGCGACGGCGAGCGGTGCCCGTTCGGGCTGGTGGTGGCCGACGAGTTCCACTTCTACGGCGACCCGCAGCGCGGCTGGGCCTGGCAGGTGCCGCTGCTGGAGCTCCCCCACGCCCAGTTCCTGCTCATGTCGGCCACCCTCGGCCCGACGGCCCGCTTCACCGAGGACCTGACCCGACGCACCGGCCGCCCCGCCACCACCGTGGCCGGCACCGTCCGGCCGGTGCCGCTGACCTTCGAGTACCGCGGGACCCCGCTGCACGAGTCGATCGGCGAGCTGGTCGACACCGACCGGGCGCCCGTCTACATCGTCCACTTCACCCAGAAGGCCGCCGCCGAGAAGGCCCAGGACCTGTGCAGCCTCGACGTGCTCACGAAGGACGAGAAGGCCGCGGTCCGCGACGAGGTGGGCGGCTTCCGGTTCGACACGCCGATCGGCAAGGACCTGAAGCGGTTCATCGGCCACGGCATCGGCCTGCACCACGCCGGCCTGCTCCCCCGCTACCGGCTGCTGGTCGAGAAGTTGGCCCAGGCGGGGTTGCTGAAGCTGATCTGCGGCACCGACACGCTCGGCGTGGGCGTGAACGTGCCCATCCGCACCGTGCTGTTCACCCAGCTGTGCAAGTACGACGGCACGTCGACGCGGCTGCTCGGCAACCGCGAGTTCGCCCAGATCGCCGGGCGGGCCGGTCGGCGCGGCTTCGACGACGAGGGCCACGTGTGGGTCCAGGCCCCCGTCCACTGGATCGAGAACAAGCGGGCCGAGGCCAAGGTGGCGGCCGATCCGGGCAAGAAGAAGAAGCTGGTCAAGAAGAAGCCGCCGGAGCGCGGCTACGCCCACTGGAACGAGGAGTCGTTCCAGAAGCTGGTCGACGGCCAGCCCGAGGCGTTGTCGTCCAGCTTCGCCGTCAGCCACCAGATGGTCCTCAACGTCCTGTCCCGGCCGGGCGACGGGCGGCGCGACCTGGGCCGCCTGCTGCTCGACAGCCACGAGCCCCGGGAACGGCAGCGGACCCACGTACGCCGTGCCATCGGCATCTACCGGTCGTTGCGCGACGCCGGCGTGGTCGTCGAGCTGGACGAGCCCGACGAGGCGGGCCGCCACGTGTCGGTGGGCGTCGACCTGCAGGACCGGTTCGCCCTCCACCAGCCGCTGTCGCTGTTCGCCCTCGAGGTGCTCCCCGAGCTGTCCGACCGGCCCGCCGCCGACGCCGCCACCGACCCCACCCAGGACGGAGCCGACGAAGCCACGGGCGCCGAAGGGGCCGACGATCCGCCGAGCCGGCAGGTCGACCCGGACGCCGCGGCCCGCGAGCACGCCCTCGACGTCCTGTCGGTGGTCGAGTCGGTGCTGGAGAACCCCGGCGTGATCCTCGCCGCCCAGGTCGACCGGCTCCGGTCCGAGCTGGTGGCCCGCCTCAAGATGGAGGGCGTCGAGTACGAGGAACGCATGGAGCGCCTCGCCGAGGTCGAGCACCCCCGACCGCTGAAGGAGTTCCTGTACGGCACGTTCGACGTCTTCCGCAACCACCATCCGTGGGTCGACGGCGAGAACGTGAAGCCTAAGTCGGTGGCCCGCGAGATGTACGAGACGGGCTTCGACTTCCGCCAGTACGTCGAGCACCACGGCCTCAAGCGCTCCGAGGGGACGGTGCTGCGCTATCTCGGCGAGGCCTACAAGGCCATGGTCCAGGTGGTGCCCGAGTCGTGCCGGACCGAGGCGGTGGGCGACCTCGAGGCGTGGCTGGGCGAGGTGGTCCGCCAGGTCGACTCCAGCCTGCTCGACGAGTGGGAGAAGCTGCGGAACCCCGACGACGAGGCCGACGGTCCGGAGGCGGGCGGCCTCGAGGGCCCGGAGCGACCCGACGTGACCCGCAACGTCCGGGCCTTTCGGGTCATGGTCCGCAACGAAGCCTTCCGCTGGGTGCAGCTGCTGGCCCGTCGACGCCTCGAGGACCACGAGGCGCTCGCCGAGGTCCCCACCGTCGACGACGGTCGACGCACCGCCGACGACGTCACCGAGGCCATCGCCCCGTACTGGGAGGAGCACGCCGTGCTGCCCACCGACGCCCACGCCCGCGGTGGGGCCTTCTTCGTGCTCGACGACTCGGGTGCCGGCGACCCGGACCGCTGGCCGGTCCGCCAGACCATCGCCGACCCGGAGGGCCACCACGAGTGGGTGCTGGACGGCGAGGTCGACCTGGCCGCCAGCCGCGACGAGGGTCGGGCCGTGCTGCGCCTCGGCGCCATCCGCCGGCTCTGACCGGAACCCGGTCGGCCGGGGCCCCTGAAGAGGCGTCGCGCCGCTAGAAGTCCCGGTCGGCGACGAAGCGGGCCAGGCCGGCCAACTCGTCGACCGTCGACGATTCGAGGCCGATCCCGTCGACCGCGGCGAGCGCCGCGTCGAGGCGCCGCCGGGCCTCGGCGACGGTGCCGTCGCGACCCCCGGCCTCGGCGATGAGCGTCGCCGCCCGCTCCACCTGCCCGTCGGACAGGTCACCGTCGGTGGCGTAGAGGTCGGCCAGCTCGGCGGCGGCCGCCCCACCGCCGGACAGCACGAGGGCCACCGGCATCGACTTCTTGCGTTCCCGCAGGTCGTTGCCGGCCGCCTTGCCGGTCACCGACGGGTCGCCCCAGATGCCCAGCACGTCGTCGACCGCCTGGAAGGCCAGTCCCAGCTCGGCGCCATAGGCCTCCAACGCATCGACCTGGCCGGCCGGGGCCCCGGCCAGCACCGCGCCGACCGACGCCGAGTAGCCGAGCAGGGCGCCGGTCTTGTCGGCCTCCATGGCCAGGCAGGCGGCCAGATCCACGGCGGGCAGGTCGTCGAAGGCCATGTCGGACGCCTGTCCGGCGATCATCGCCGTGGTCGCCCGGGCCAGGCGGGCCGTGGCCGCCACCCGCTCCGGCGACGGGTCCTCGAGCAGCACCTGGAAGGCCAGGTTGTGGAGGGCGTCGCCCACGATCACGGCGTCGTCGACCCCGAAGGCGGCCCACACCGTCGGCCGGTGCCGCCGCTCCACGTCGCCGTCGATGATGTCGTCGTGCACCAGGGAGAAGTCGTGGACCAGCTGCACGGCGACGGCCCCGGGCACCGCCACCGACGCGTCGGCGCCCACCGCCTCGGCCGACAGCACGGCGAGCGCCGGCCGCAGCCCCTTGCCGGCCCCGGCGTCCGACGGCGACCCGTCGGCCTCCACCCAGCCGAAGTGGTAGCGGGCCGGGAGGCGCAGCTCGTCGGCCAGGCGGTCCACCGCGGCGGCCAGCGACGGCTCGACGAGGACGCGGGCCCGCTCCAGGACCGCCGGCGTGGCCACCACCGTCACCTGCGGGTCAGCCCCGACGGTCGGGCAGGAACCGGAAGCGGTCGCGCACGTCGGCCACCACCGCCGGGTCCACGTCGGCGACGACGACGCCCTCGGCGTGGTCGACGCCCTCGGCGATCGCCTCGCCCAGGGGGTCGACGACGACCGAGTCGCCCGAGTAGGTGAGCCCGTTGCCCTCGCCGACCCGGTTCACGCCGACCACGTAGGCCTGGTTCTCGATGGCCCGGGCCCGGAGCAGCGTCCGCCAGTGGTGGCGCCGCGCCTCCGGCCAGTTGGCCACCACCAGGTAGGCGTCGGTGTCGTGCGCCAGGCCCCAGAAGGCGTCGGCGAAGCGCAGGTCGTAGCAGGTGAACAGGCTGAGCCGCAGCCCGTCGATGGTGACCGTCACCGTCCGGTCGCCCGCCGCGTAGGCCAGGTGCTCGTCGGCGAACGAGAACGGGTGCAGCTTGTCGTAGGCGTGGCGGGTGCCGTCCGGCCCGACGAGCAGGAACCGGTTCACGGGCCGTCCGTCACCCACGGCCGGGTCGAGCGTCGGGATCGAACCGCCCATCCAGGCGCCGTGCTCGGCGGCCCGGTCGGCCAGGAACGCCTCGGTGGGTCCACCCGGCGGCTCGGCGATCCGGTCGGCGGCGAGGGAGAACCCGGTGGCGAACATCTCGGTCAACAGCACCAGGCCGGCCCCGTCGGCGACGGCCGACGCGATCATGGGCGCCACGTGGGCGCACGTGGCCTCCGGCTCCTCCCAGGTGATGTCGTGCTGCAGCGCGGCGATCCTCATGGCCGTCTCAGCCTGCCAGCCCCGACAGGCGGTCCATGGCCTCGTCGAGCACCTCGAACCGCTTGCAGGTGGCGAACCGCACGATGGTCCGGCCCGCATCGGCGTCGTCGTAGAAGACCCGATTGGGCACCGCCACCACCCCGCAGCGGCCCGGCAGGTCGCGGCAGAAGTCCATGCCGTCGTCGTAGCCGAGGGGCCGCACGTCGGCCGTCACGTAGTAGGTGCCCGAGGCCGGGTACACGTCGAGGCCGGCCGAGGCGAGGCCGGCCGACACCAGGTCGCGCTTGGCCCGCAGGTCGTCGGCCAGGCCGGTGAAGTAGTCGTCGCCGAGGTTCAGGGCCGTCACCATGGCCCGCTGGAACGGCGCTCCGCTGGTGAACGACAGGTGCTGCTTGACGGTGTGGACGGCCCGGATCAGCTCGCCGGGGGCGTGCGCCCACCCGACCTTCCAGCCGGTCAGGCCGAACGACTTGCCGCCGGACGAGATGGTCACCGTGCGTTCGGCCATGCCGGGCAGCGACGCCAGTGGCACGTGCACGGTGCCGTCGAAGGTCATGTGCTCGTAGACCTCGTCGGTCACCACCACCAGGTCGTGCTCGATGGCCACCCGGGCCACCGTCTCCAGCTCGGCCCGGTCGAACACCTTGCCGGTCGGGTTGTGCGGCGTGTTGAGCATCAGCAGCCGGGTGTCGGGCCCGACGGCGGCCTCCAGCTCGTCGGGGTCGAACGAGTAGTCGGGGGCCCGCAGCGTGACCGCCCTGCGCACCCCGCCGGCCAGCTCGATGACCGCCGCGTACAGGTCGAAGTACGGCTCGAAGACCACGACCTCCTGCCCCGGTTCGACGAGCGCCATGACGGCGGCGCCGAGCGCTTCGGACGCCCCGGTCGACACCATCACGTCGTCGGCGTCGACCTCGAGGCCATAGAAGCGCCGTTGGTGGTCGGCCACGGCCTGCCGCAGCTCGGGGATGCCCCGGTCCGGCGGATACTGGTTGAAGCCGTCGCGGATGGCCTGCACGGCCGCCGCGGTGACCTCCGGCGGGCCGTCGGTGTCGGGGAACCCCTGGCCCAGGTTGATGGCGCCGGTCTCCACGGCCAGCGCCGACATCTCGCCGAAGATGGACAGCCGGTGGCCCTGCATGCGGGCCACCAGGTGCGGGTTGGGGCCCGCCGGCGTGCTGCTCATGGGGTGGGGCCGCTCATGGAGCGGTGCCGGTCACGGCGCGATCTCGGTCATGGGTGGTCCTGGCGTCGGGCCGGGCCCGTCAGTCGACGGGATAGCGGTCGCGGAGCTTGCGGGCGATCACCAGCTTCTGGATCTCGCTCGTGCCCTCGCCGATGATCATCAGCGGGGTGTCGCGAAAGTAGCGCTCCACCGGAAACTCCGTCGTGTAGCCGTTCCCGCCGTGGATCCGCAGCGCCTCGGTGGCGATCTCGAACGCCGCCTCCGAGGCGAACAGCTTGGCCATGCCGGCCTCCATGTCGACCCGTTCGCCGGCGTCGGCCCGCTCGGCGGCGTCGTAGGTCATGAGCCGGGCGGCCTGGAGCTTGGTGGCCATCTCGGCCAGCTTGAACTGGATGGCCTGGTGGTCGTAGATGGGGCGCCCGAACGTCTCGCGCTGCTGGGCATAGCGCATGGCGGCCTCGAAGGCGGCCTGGGCGACGCCGACGGCCCGCGAGGCGATGTTGATGCGACCCAGCTCGAGGGCCGAGAGCGCGTACTGCTGGCCGTGGCCGATGCCCTCGTCGCCGCCGAGCACGTTGGCGTGGGGGACCTTGTGGTCGACGTAGGCCATCTCGACGGTCTCGAGGCCCTTGTACCCGAGCTTCTCGATCTTCTTCGAGACGCTGATGCCCTCGAACGCCTCCCCGGGCTCCTTCTCGACGAGGAAGCAGGTGATCCTCCCGTCGGGGGTGCGGGCCATCAGCATGACCAGCGAGGCCCGGACGCCATTGGTGACCCACATCTTCGTGCCGTTCAGCACCCACTCGTCGCCGTCCCGCTCCGCCTTGCAGCGCAGCGCGCCGGTGTCACTGCCGGCGTCGGGTTCGGACAGCGAGAAGGCGGCCCGGAACGACCCGTCGACCATGCGGGGCAGGAACCGCTTCTTCTGCTCGTCGGTCCCGAACCGGCCGATCATGGTGGCGCCGATCTTGTGGGTGTTGAGGATCCCGGCCAGCGACATGAAGCCCCGCGACAGCTCTTCGATGATGCGGGCGTAGGTGGTCACGTCGAGGCCCAGGCCGCCGTACTCGGGGGCGATGGTCGACCCGAACAGGCCGAACTCGCACATCTGGTCGAACATGGCCTGCGGGAACTCGTCGGCGTGCTCGAACTCGGCCACGTTGGGGATGACGTCGCGGTCGACCCACGCCCGGATGGTGCCGACGATCTCGTCGGCCAGCGCCCGATCAGTCGCCATGGGGTTCCTCCTCGCCGGGCGCCCACCGGCGGGCGCCGTCCGGGCGGCATCCTCCCAGCACGCGGCACCGACGGGCCACCCCTGCGGCGGCGAATGCCGGGGGGAAGCGGCTGGTCAGGCGCCGGAACCCGAGCGGGCCGACGAACCGATGCGGCCGAGGACCGGCCCGGTCAGGGCGAGGGCGACGGCGGCCACCCCGGCGCAGAAGACGAAGCCCCCGGGCCGGTCGGTGAGGGCGACGACGGCGCCGACGAGGAAACCCCCGATGCCCATGGCCAGGTCGAAGGCCACGCTGAACGAGCCGATGGCGTGCCCCCGCTCGGCGTCGGGCGCCCGGTCGACGGTCAGCACGAACAGGGCGGGGAAGAGGAAGCACTGGCCCAGGGCGGTCACCGAGGCGCCCACGTAGACGCCGGTGGCCGTCGTCCAGGTGCCCAGCAGCAGCATCCCCGCTGCGGTGAAGCCCATGGACAGGCGGGTGGTGGCCAGGGCGCCCAGCCGGTCGGGGATGCGGGCCCCGACGATCCGGGTGGCCACCACGATCACAGCGAACAGGGCGAAGACCCGGCTCGACGAGGCGATGCCCATGTCGGTGGCGTGCAGGGCCAGGAAGGCCAGGAAGCCGGAGTACGAGAGCAGGCCGACGAACAGCATGAGACCCGGTCGCAGCGCGTCGGGATGGAGGCGCCACCGCAGCCTCGGTGCCGCCGGCGGGTCGTCGGGACGGCCCGGCGCCGAACCCGAGAGCACGAGCGGGACCAGGGCGAGCGCCGCGGCGGCCAGGAACGCCCGGTCCGCGCCCGCGGTGTCCAGCAGCCGTTCCCCGATCATCGGGCCGAGCGCCATCCCGGCGTAGAGGGTGACGGTGAAGTAGCTGGTGGCCTCGCCCCGCCGGGCCGGCGGCGCCAGGTCCTGGACCGAGGCCGAGATCCCGATGAAGAAGGCCGCCTCGCCCATGCCCAGCACCAGGCGGGCCGCCACCACCATCGGCACCGAGGTCGCCGGGACCAGCAGGAGGAGCGACGCCGAGACGGCCACCGAACCGAACACCAGGAGGAAGCGCCGTCCCCGTCGGTCGCCGAGCGGTCCGATGAGCGGTCGGAGGACCGCCGCCGAGAAGCCGAAGGCGCCCATGGACAGGCCGACGGCCACACCGCCCCCGCCCAGGTCGTCCTCCACGAAGGCCGGCACCACCGGCCAGGTGCTCCCCAGCGCCATGAAGTAGCCCAGCGAGGCGGCGCACAGGACGAGGAACCGCGGGGTCCACAGTCGTCCGTCGGATCCCGGGGCCACCATCGGCGCACAGTACGGTCCGACCGATGCCCGTCTCCGATCCGGCCCGCCCGATGGCCGACGACCCGAACGACGACCTCGGCGGGACGCCCCGGGAGCGGAAGCAGTACACGACGTTCGTGGCCGAGCGATCCATCGCCGCCCCCCGCGGCGTGGCCTTCGCCGCAGCCTGCGACCTGATCGACGAGGCCACCGGCGGCCCGGTCGTCGCGGGCGACCCGGAACCCCACGGGCTGGGCGCCCGCTTCGAGTTCTCCGTCGGAGACCTCCCCCTGTCCGAGGAGGTGCTCTCGTTCGAGCCGCCGTGGCGCCGGGTCTACGAGCTGTCCGGTGCCCCGGTGGCGCTGTACCAGGGCACCACGGCCTTCACCGACCGGGGCGACGCCTGCCTCATGGCGTGGTCGGTGGTCGTGGACCCGCTCCCCGACGGCGCCTCAGAGGGCTTCCTCGCCCTCGTCCAGCCCTTCCTGGACGACTTCGCCGACCGGGTGCAGGCCCGCGCCGAGGTGGCGTCGGCCGACGCCTGACCCATCCGACCCTCGGGCGACCCCCGAGCAACCCCCGAGCAACCCCCGAGCAACCACGAGAGCAGGACCCATGAAGATCGGCATCACCACCTTCCCCGGCACGGGGCCCGACGTCCTCGGCCCACTCCGGGACCACGCGGAGCAGGCCGCCGCCGACGGGTTCGCCAACTGGTGGATCCCCCAGGTCGGCCTCGTCGACGCCCTGACCACCTTCACGGCGCTGGCTGACGTGGGGCGGTCCGTCGACGGTCCGCCCATGGGGTTCGGCACGGGCGTCATCCCCATCTACCAGCGCCATCCCACCGCCCTGGCCGCTCAGGCGCTGACCACGGCCGCCGCCCTCGGCGACCGTCCGCTGGTGCTGGGCATCGGCCTCTCGCATCGACCCGTCATCGAGGGGATGCTCGGCCTCTCGTTCGACCGGCCCGTCCGGGACCTCATCGACTACCTGGAGGTGCTCCAGCCGCTGCTCGACACCGGGAGCGTGTCGTACGCCGGCGAGTCCTACACCACCCACTACGACGGCAGCCGACCCACCGACCGGGCGCCGTCGGTGATGGTGGCCGCCCTCGGCGAGCAGGTGCTCCGGGTGGCCGGCCGCCGCACCGACGGCACCATCCTCTGGATGGTCGGGCGCAACACCGTGGCCGACCACATCGCCCCCCGGTTGGCCGAGGCCGCGGCCGCCGCCGGACGCCCGGCTCCCCGCATCTTCTGTAGCCTGCCGATCTGCGTGACCGGTGACCCCGACGCGGTCCGGGCCGCCGCCGACCAGGCGTTCGCCATCTACGGGCAGCTCCCCTCGTACCGGGCCATGCTCGACCGCGAGGGGGCGGCCGGGCCGGGCGATGTGGCCCTCGTCGGCACCGAGGAGGAGGTGGCCGCCCAACTGGCGTCGCTGGCCGAGGCCGGGGTGACCGACTTCTCGGCGGTGGAGTTCGGCACCAACCGCGACGAGTTCGCCGCCACCCGGGCGCTGCTCGCCGACGTGATCCGGACCGGCGCCTGACCCTCCGACCGTCGGGTCGGGTCGGCTCAGTCGGCCAGGCGGTCGGCCTCCTCGATCTCCTCGCGGCTCAGGCCGAGGAGGAACAGCACCGCGTCGAGGTAGGGGACGCTGAGCGTGGCGTCGGCCGCGGCGCGCACCGCCGGCTTGGCGTTGAAGGCGATGCCGAGGCCGGCGACGGCCAGCATGTCCAGGTCGTTGGCACCATCGCCCACGGCCACCACCTGCTCCAGCGGCACGCCCTCGGCGGCCGCGATCTCCTCCAGCAGCCGGGCCTTGCCGGCGCGGTCGACGACGGGTCCGTCCAGTTCGCCGGTGAGCCGCCCGTCGACCACCGCGAGCCGGTTGGCGTGGGCGTGGTCGATCCCCAGGCGGTCGGCCAGCACGCCGACGACCTCGAGGAAGCCGCCGCTGACCACGGCGATGGTGTAGCCGAGGCGGTGCAGGGTCCGGCAGAACGTGCGGGCGCCGGGGGTGAGCCGCACCCGCTCCGCGACGCCGTCCAGCACCGAGGCCTCGGTTCCGGCCAGGAGGGCGACGCGTCGGCGCAGGGAGTCCTCGTAGTCGAGCTCGCCGCGCATGGCGGCCTCGGTGATGGCGGCCACCTCGGCGCCCACCCCGGCCTCCTCGGCCACCAGGTCCACCACCTCGTCCTGGATGAGGGTGGAGTCGACGTCGAGGACCACGAGTCGCTG
>JAERSW010000028.1 GCA_016845305.1 Acidimicrobiales bacterium | reverse complement strand
TCGCCGTCCACCACCGCCCCCCCGGAGTACCCCACCAGGACCGACGCGGCGAGGACCACGGCGTCGCGACCGTCGGCGGGCTCGCCGTAGATGTCGGCTCCGGTGGCGCGGATCCGCCGGGCGATTCCCGCCGGCACAGCGCGGGGTGCCTCCCCGTCGTGGACCAGCAGGGCTCCCACGGTTCCCTCCTCCACCTCGCCGAGGTCCAGCGGCGGTGGCAGGTCGGGGTCGCCGACGGGCCGGAGCAGGGCGAGGTCGGCCACCGGGTCGAAGGCCACCACCCGGCTGGGCACCTCCCGTCGCCGGTCTGTTCCGCCGTGGACGATGGTCGGCACCTCGATCCCCGAGACCACGTGGGCGCCGGTGGCCACCAGGCCTCCGGCGACCACGAAGCCGGATCCCTCCTGGGCGGTCCGGCAGTCCAGGCCCCGCACGTGCACCGTCGCCTCCAGCAGGCGGGCCACCAACTCTGGGGCGAGGCCGTGGTCCTCCGGGGGCGGTCCGACGACGGTCGGATCGGCGACCGTGGTGGTGGCGGGACCCGCGTCCACGACGGGGTCGGCGCCTCCCCCGCATCCGACCGGGAGAACCAGAAGGAGGAGGAAGCACCAGCAGAAGAAGCGGGCGGTGCCCGGGATGGCCGCCCGCACGCCGCCCACCGGGGAGTCCCGGCGCGCCCGCGGTCGGGCGGCCGGGCTCACGGCTCGAGCAGGCGGGCGTGGGTGAGGAAGGCGGTGTGGGCCACCATCCGGTGGTCGGGCCGTACCGCGTCGCCGTCCACGTGCCAGGACCGGTTCAGGACCTCCACGGTCTCGGCGAAACGGAAGCCGTGGTCGTCGAGCGCCGAGCGGAAGCGGGTGGCCTGCACGATGCTCGGCGTGTAGGCCACGATGATCCCTCCGGCCCGGAGCGACGTGGCGGCGTGGGGCACCACCTGCCATGGCTCGGGCAGGTCGAGGACCACCCGGTCGTAGTCGTCGCCGTGGATCCCCTCGTAGGCGTTCCGCATCTGCACGTCGTAGCGACCCAGCGCCTCGGCGCCCAGCATCGTCTCGACGTTGGCCACCGCCCGGGCGGCGAAGTCGTCGCGGATCTCGTGGCCGACCACCTCGGCTCCGGCCCGCAGCAGGGTCATCGACAGGGCCCCGGACCCGACCCCCGACTCGAGGACCCGGGCGCCCGGGAACACGTCGGCCAGCATCAGCAGGGGCCCCAGGTCCTTGGGGTAGATCACCTGCGCGCCCCGGGGCATCTTGAGGACGTACTCGGCCAGCGTCGGCCGGAAGGCGGTGAAGAGGCTGCCCCGGCTGGACCGCAGCACCACGCCCTCCGTCGCCCCGAGGATGTCGTCGTGGGCGATCACCCCCGTGTGGGAGTGGAACTCGCTGCCCGCCTGCAGGGGCACCAGGTAGCGACGCTGCTTGCGGTCGACCAGCAGGACCTGGTCGCCGTCGGCGAAGGGACGGGCCGTCACGGTCGCCCCTGGCGGGTCGGTCCCAGCGCGACCGGTACGGGCCCGTCGGGGGTCGGCTCCGACCCCGGAGTCCGGCCGTCCGGAAGGTGGCCGCCGGCCCGTTCCAACAGGCGGCAGAAGGCACACACCTCGGCACCCGTCGGGGACCCGCACCGCGTGCAGGTGCCCAGCGGTCCCCTCTCGGCCTCGACGTCCTCGGCGAACCGGTCGGCGGCCCGGGCCAGGAACCCGAAGTAGAAGTCGTGCTTGGTCCCCGGTGACCGCTCCTCGATGGCGTTCAGGGCCTCCTTGTAGCCCAGGTGCCGGTTGCCGGCCGCCATGGGGCACTCCTCCACCACGTAGTCGATCCCCCGCAGCACGCACCACGCCGCCGTCTCGCGTTCGCCCAGCCGGACCAGGGGCTTCACCTTCCGGGGGAAGCCGTCTCCCTCGTGGAGGACCGGGCGCTGCCGGCCGAGGTACTCCCCCTGCCACCGCAGCACGTTGCCGAACAGCACGGCCGCCTCGTCGTCCAGGTTGTGCCCGGTGGCCACCGCGTCGTAGCCGCCCCGGCGGGCCGCCTCGTCGAACAGGTGCCGCTTGGACAGGCCGCAGGCGCTGCACGGCACCCGACGGGCGGCCCGGGCCCCGTCGGGCACGTCGAAGCCGTACTCGCCGGGCAGGTCGACCGCCTCGAGCGACAGGCCGCGCTCGTCGGCGAACCGGCGGGCCACCTCGCCCGACCGGTCGCTGTAGCCGTCGATGCCGAGGCCCAGGTAGAGCCCGTCGGCCTCGTAGCCCAACTCGAGCAGGATGTCCCAGACGGCGAGGGAGTCCTTGCCGCCCGAGACCGCCACCAGCACCCGGTCGCCGGGCTCCAGCATCGAGTGCTTCTCGATGGCCTTGGCGACCTGGTCGCGGCACAGCTTCAGGAAGTGCTCCGGACAGAAGTTGGCGTTGTGGCGCCGGACGTCGATGACCGCCGGCCCGCGGCAGACCCGGCACTTCACGGGGTGCTCCTCATCGGGCGCCCCCCGAGATGACCGAGCGCACCTCCACGTGGGCGTCGTCGGGCAGGGTGGCGTCGCCGGGGACCAGGGTGCCGTCGCTGATGACCAGCACGGACTCCCGGTTGACCTCCAGACGGTTCAGCAGGGCGGCCACCGACAGCGGGCCGTCGAACTCCAGGATCCGCGTCGGGTTCCGCAACTCCACCCGCATCAGGACGCCTCGCCCGTGGAGCCGTCCCCCCGGTCCGACCCGTTCGGCCGGGCCAGGTGGCGGACGACCAGCGACTCCCCGGGACGCAGCTCCTCGCGCAGGACCGCCGGACGTCCCGCCCCCAGGACGCGCAGCAGGCGGGCGACGCCGACCCCCACCAGCACCAGCCGCCAGGCCGGATGTCCCCCGACGAGGCCGCGGCGGAGGGCACGCCCGGTCAGGGTGCCGGCCAGTCCACGGGTCAGGCCACTGGTCAGGCCGGCCATCAGATCCGTCGGACCTCGACGACCGTGGAGCGACGACGGCCGGCCCGTCGCCCGGCGAGGTACACGGCGGCCACCACCACCACGCCGACGGCGATCCCCACCGCGGCGAGCCGTGGTCGGGCGGCGGCCACCGCGCCGTCCGGGTCGCCGACCGTGGCCCGCAGTTCCGCCTCCAGGTCCTCCCTGGTGATCCAGTCCCCGCTCATGCGGGCCCCGCCCCGTCCCGAGGGCCGCTCTCCACCGAAGAGCCGGACTCCCGGCCGATCCGCGTGGCGGCGAGGGCGGCGACGACGGCGAGGAGCGCCGCGGCGGCCAGGTACGGGACCCACGACCAGTTCCCGTCCAGGCCGTCCCATTCCTGGAGGAGGCGCAGGCCGCCCACGGCCAGGAGCAGGCAGCCTGCGGCGAGTAGGACGGCGCCGGCCAGGCCGAAGCCCACGAAGCGCCCGAGTGTCCGGAGCGGATCGAGGGTCTCCTGGCGGACGTACCGCTTGAGCATCTCCGGCAGGTCGCCGGTGGGACGGTCGGGGGCCATCGACGGCCCACGCTACCGGCGGTCGTCGTGCCCTCGCCCGGCGGTCCCGCCTTCGGCCAGGCGGAGCTCCACCACCTCCCGGGCCTCGTCGACCAGGCGGCCCAGTTCGGCGACGCGGCCGGCCGCGTCCCGGACCTCCAGGAGTCGCTGCCGGTCGAAGGTGCCGATCGGCACCCGGTCGGCCAGTTGGAAGGTGGCCAGCGCGGGGTCGTCGGCCAGGTCCCATCCGTCGACCGTCTCCTCCGAGGGGACCGGGTCCCCCAGCCGTCGGTGTCCGTCCAGCAGGTGGGACACCCGGTCCCGGAGGTCGTCGACCGCCCCGGCCGGAGGTCCACCGTGACGTTCGTCCGGCCAGGCCCGCACGTCGGCCACCGGGTAGGGGTCGTCGGGCTGCCACGCCTCGACCCGGAGGCGCTGGAGCCCCACCGCCACCACCGACCACCGGCCGTCGGGGGCCCGGCTGGCCTCCAGGATGCGGGCACGGGTCCCCACGTCGTGGCGCTCCTCGCCACCGCCCACCTCGTGGCCGCGTCGGATCAGGACCACCCCGAACTCCCGGTCACCGGCCAGGAGGTCCTCGACCATCCGGAGGTAGCGCTCCTCGAAGAGCCGGAGTGGGAGCAGCGAACCGGGCAGAAGGACGGTGCCCAGCGGGAACATGGGCAGGCGCCGGACCGCCCCCGGAGCGTCGCTCCCCGTCGGGGTCATCCGCCCGAAGTGGTGGCGCCCAGCGGATCCACGGCCGGGCGTGGTCCGAGGACCTCGGTGGGCGGGCCGGCGGGGTGGGCCAGCAGGGAGAGGACCACCTCCTCGTGGCGGTCACGGGTCTCGACCGACACCTCGCCGTTGGTGACCAGGGCGAAGGAGAGGCGTCGTCCTCCGGTGGTGTCGACCACCCCGGCCAGGCTGACCACGTTGT
>JAERSW010000027.1 GCA_016845305.1 Acidimicrobiales bacterium | reverse complement strand
CTGGGAGGCCGTTCGGCCCACTGGCTGGTCGGCCGCCTTCCGACCTGATCGGCCTCTGGATCAGGCGGCACCGACCGGTGGCGGCAGTCGGTAGGCGGGGTCGGCGACCCGGGGTGGCTCGCGGCGGGCCAGCGCGGCGGCCGTCGCCTCGGCCAGGCGCTCCTCCTTGGCCGCCACGTGGGCCGGGTCGCGCTCGGCGAACTCGGGCATGACCTCGCGGGCGAACAGCTCCATCGACTCGCAGATGTGCTCGTGGCGGTTGTGGCCGGCCTGGCTGATGAAGATCACCTGGTCCACCCCGGCCGCCTCGTAGTCGAGCAGCAGGTCGCGGATCTGGTCGGGGGTGCCGATGGCCCCACGCAGCGAGGCGAACCCCTCGTCCACCCCGTCGACCTCCCTCGTCATCCGGGCCCGCAGGCCGACGCCGACCTGGGCGGCGGTCTCGCGGTCGAACCCGAAGGCGCTGCGGTTGGCCAGGAACTGCTCGTGGATGTCGGTCACCCCCGGCTGGTGGTCGCCGAAGCCGTAGAAGTGGCCGAGCGAGTAGCCGAAGAAGTGGGCGCCGTCGAGGCCCCGGTCGATGGCCTCCTGCTCGTCCTCGTGGCACAGGAACGGCAGGACGCAGGCCACGTTGGCGTTCACGGCGAAGCCGGCCGGCACGCAGTCCTCGGACCGGATGATGTCGTAGTACTCGCCCACCCACTCCTCGGCCTCGCCGGGCTCGACGAAGCCGAACGACAGGGCCCCGATGCCCTTGCGGGCCGCCAGGCGGATGGTGTCGCGCTGGGTGCACGCCACCCACATCGGCGGGTGGGGCTTCTGGTACGGCTTGGGGACCACGTTGCGGGGCGGCATCGACAGCCACGGGCCGTCCCAGCCGGCGAACGGCTCCTCGACCATCATCCGGCTGGCCGCCTCGACGTGGTCCAGCCACTGGTCGCGCTTCGACGCCCGGTCGATCCCGAAGCCGTCCAGCTCGGCGTTGGACGACGACTCGCCGGTCCCGAAGTCGACCCGGCCGTCGGACAGCAGGTCGAGGGTGTTGATCCGCTCGACGACCCGGGCCGTGTGGTTGTAGGCGCTCGGCAGCAGCACGATCCCGTGGCCGAGGCGGATCCGCGACGTGCGCTGGCTGGCGGCGGCCAGGAACACCTCGGGGGCCGAGCTGTGGCTGTACTCCTCGAGGAAGTGGTGCTCGACCTCCCACACGTGGTCGTAGCCGAGACGGTCGGCCAGCTCCACCTGGTCGAGGGCGTCCTTGAAGAGGCGGTGCTCGGCGCCCTCGCCCCACGGGCGGGCGATCTGGTGCTCGTAGAAGAGTCCGAACTTCACCGCGGCGACCCTACGGCGGGGGTTCCGACCGGGCCGGGTCGGAGGGCGGCCCCTAGGGTCGGCCCATGGCGGTGGAGACCCCCACGGACGGGACAGCGGCGGTCGGGCGACCGGGCCGGACGGCGGTCCTGGTGCTGGGCGGGATCCTCGTCGTGGCGTTCGCCGCCTGGTGGTTCCTGGTGCGGTCCGACGCCCCGCCCGCGCCCGAGTTGTCGGTCGCGGCGGCGACGGCGGCCGCCGCGGCACCGGCGGAGCCTGCCGACGCCGACGCCGGCTCCGAGGCCAGCCCAGAGGTGGGCCCCGACGGCGCCTGGATGGTCGACGACACCATCGGCACGTTCCGCGACCACACGTCGACGTGGGTCGGCTACCGGATCGACGAGGTGCTGGGCCGCGGCATCGGTTCGACGACGGCCGTGGGGCGGACCCCACTGGTGGTCGGCACGGTCGAGATCGCCGACGGAGCCGTGCGCTCCGCCGAGGTCACCGCCGATCTCCGGGGCCTGAAGTCCGACCGCGTCTACCGGGACGGCAAGGTGTTCGAGGCCCTCGGCGTCGACGTCCACCCCGAGGCCACGTTCGTGCTCGCCGGTCCGGTGCCGCTCGTCGACGGGGCGACCGAGGCGTCGACGTCGGTGACGGGCACGCTCACCGTGAACGGCGTCGCCGCCACCGTCGACGTCGACCTCGAGGCCACGCTGGTGGACGGCGTCCTCACCGTCGTCGGCTCCATCCCCGTGGTGCTGGCCGATCACGGCGTCGACGCCCCCAGCGCCCCGATCGTGGTCTCCGTCGAGGACCACGGCCTGGTCGAGTTCCAGCTGTTCCTCACCCGACGGCCCGCCGACACGGGGTGAGCGCCGAGGGGGTGGGCGGCCCCAATCCCTTCCACGCCCTCCGTCATCCGGCCTTCGCCCGGTTCGCCCTCGGCACGACGTTGTGCGGGGTGGCGCAGTTCCTCGGCGGCCTGGCCACGCCGTTCCTCATCAACCAGCTGACCGACTCCAACTCGTGGGTGGGTGCCGCCTCGTTCGCCGCGTTGATCCCGGCGGTCGTGGGCACCCCGTTGTCGGGAACGCTCGCCGACCGGATGGACCGCCGCCTCCTGCTCGTGATCGGCATGGGCCTCCAGACGCTGGTCATGGCCGCCGTCCTGTTCCTCTACGCCGCCGACCGCCTCACCCCGTGGCTGATCCTCGCCCTGAACTTCGTCGGCGGTTCGGCCGCCTCGTTCCAGTGGGCGCCCATCCAGTCCCTGGCCGCCATCCTCGTCCCCCGGGAGTCGCTGGCCGCCGCGGTCCGCATGGTGTCCATCACCTTCACCATCGGGCGGTCCATCGGACCGGTGGTCGCCGCGCTCACCCTGGCCTTCGGCGGCCCGGGGTGGGCGTTCGCCGTCTGCCTGGGGCTGTACCTCGCGGGCTTCCTGGTGCTGACCACCGTGCGACCCGGGTGGGCGCCCACGGCCGGGGCCGGCTCGTTCCGGCAGCAGTTCGTCGACGGCATCGCGTATGTGCGGGAGCGCCCGGAGATGCGCCTGGCCTTCCGGCTGGCGTTCACCGTCGCCGCCTTCGGCGCCGTGTTCGCCTTCTCACTGGCCGCCGGCGTGGCCGACGACCTGTTCGGCCTCGGCGGCGGTGGCCTCGGGGTGCTGTCCACCACCCTCGGGGTGGGGTCGTTGGTGGCCAGCGCCTACATCAGCGGAGCCGGGAGCCGGGTGTCCCGGTCGGTGATGGAGCGCCGCAGCATCCTGCTGTACGGCGCGGGACTGGTGCTGGTCGCCGCCACCCCGTGGATGGGGGTCGGCATGGCCGGCTACCTGCTCATGGGCATGGCCCACATGCTCCACGGCACCACGCTCAGCACGGCGCTGCAGATGCGGGTCGACGAGCGCTACCGGGGACGGGTCATGTCGGTGTTCCTGGTCGCCGTGCTCAGCGGGATCCCGTTCGGTGGCCTGGCCTTCGGGGTGCTGGCCGACCTGGTGGGCCTCCGCTGGGTGGCGCTCGCCGCGGGGCTCGTCCTCCTGGTCGACGGCATCTCGCTCCGCCGGCGGGGCGTCCTGGCCATGCTCGACCGGGAGGCGCCGACCGATGGGGATGAGTCCGGAGCGGACGGCGCCGGTGGGGGACCGTTTGCCGACGGCCCGGATTCGGGGGATGATCGGGGCGACGAAGGGCGACCCCGGTCGTCGGGAGACGGGAACGGGAGAGAGGGAGAACATGGCTGACACACCATCCGTCCGCCTGCTGGGGGTGGTCGACGCCCTCGACGCCCTCGCCCGGGAGGGCACGCCCGCCGAGGCGGCCGCCGACATGGATCCGGCGGTCCTGCAGGCCTTCTGGCGCGAGTGGCCGCACGTCAGCGTGTGGGCCGGGAACCTGTGGCGCGAGTTGAACCGCGACCTGGAGGCCCCGTCGGAGGCCCGCCTCGACCGGGAGGTCGACGAGGTCGGGGGGAGCGGCTGATGGTCGCCGTCTCCGAGGTCATGACCGCCGACGTGGTGACCCTGCCGCCGGACGCCACGGTCAGCGACGCCGCCCGGGTCATGGTCGGCGGCGGCTTCGGTTCGGTGATCGTCCAGCAGGGACGGATGCTGATGGGCATCCTCACCGAACGCGACGTGCTCCGTGCCGCCGCCACCGAGGAGGACCTGCGGGCCGCGACCGTGGACCGGTGGATGACCCCCGATCCCGACACGGCACCTGCGGACCTCGACACCGAGCAGGCGGCGGCCATCATGCTGAGCCGCGGCTTCCGCCACCTTCCGGTGGTCGAGGACGGCGACCTGAAGGGGATGGTCAGCCTCCGCGACGTGCTCAGCGCACGCATCGCCCGCCGCTGAGCCCGAGGTCCGAGGGGCCGGTGGCCGACGACGACCAGCGGTCCGCTTCCGCCGAGCGCCAGGAGCGGGCCCGGCGTACCAACGCGGCGTGGACGGCCCCACTGGTCTACGGGACGGTGCGCTCCCTGGTCCGGTTCGTGCTGTGGCCCTACTTCCGGACCCGGACGACCGGGCGGGAGAACATCCCCACCGACGGGTCGGTGCTCCTGGCCCCGGTCCACCGCTCCAACCTGGACTCGCTGATGCTGTCGCCGCTCACCCGGCGACGGCTGCGGGCCCTGGCCAAGGAGAGCCTGTTCAAGGTCCCGCCGTTGGGCTGGGTGATCGCCAGCCTCGGCGCCTTCCCGGTGCAGCGCGACAGCGCCGACCGCGAGTCGATGCGCGTCGCCCGCGAGCTGCTGGCCGACGGGAACCTGCTGCTGGTGTTCCCCGAGGGAACCCGTCACGAGGGCGACGAGGTGGCCGAGCTGTTCGACGGCACCGCGTGGCTGGCCGCCAAGTCGCAGGCCCGTGTCGTGCCGGTGGGCATCGCCGGCACCGGGGAGGCCATGCCCACCGGGGCCCGGTTCCCGAGGCCCACCCGGGTGCGGATCGTGGTCGGCCCGCCCGTCGACCCGCCGCCGGTGAAGGGCGCTCGCAGCGCCCTGCGGGACTGGACGGCCGGGCTGGCGACCGCCCTCCAGGCCGCCCAGGACGAGGCGGTGGCGCGGGCCCGCCGCTGACCGGGCCGCCCGGACACCCGACGCCCCGACGCCCCGACACCCGACACCCGACACCCGACACAGGGTCGGGAATCGGCGGGTGGAAGGGTGTCGCCCGTGGTCGGCGGGACGAGGTTCGGGCGGCGTGTCGTGGGCAACGGGGCGGTCGTCCTGTCGATCGGCCTCATGTCCTTCGGGCCGAGCATCCTCAAGTCAACCGACGTGGCCGAGCTGGCCTTCATGTTCTGGCGCCTGCTCCTCGCCATCCCGCTGTACGTGCTGATCATCCGGGCCACCGGCACGCGGCTGCCGGGCTGGGCCGACCTGCGACGGTCGGTACGCGGCGGCCTGGCCTTCGGCGCGCACATCGTCCTGCTCATCGTGACCTTCCGGCGGACCAGTGCCGCCAACGCCGCGATCGTCTTCGCCCTGCAGCCGGTGGTGCTCCTGGTCGCCGGGGCCCGCCTGTTCCGCGAGCGTCCCCACCGCTCGGTGTACGGCTGGGGGGCGGTCGCCTTCGCCGGCGTGGTGGTGACCGTGACGACGTCGGACGCCAGCGGGGTGGCGACCCTCCAGGGCGACCTCCTGGCCGTCCTCCTGATGCTCAGCTACGCCGCCTTCATGGTGGTCAGCAAGCGGGTCCAGGCCGAGATCGGCCCGTCCACCTACCAGCTGGCCGTGACCATCGTGGCGGCGGCGATGGTCCTGCCCGTGGTCGTGGCGTTCGAGGGCGGGGTGGACCTGCCGTCCGGGACCGACTGGTGGCTGGTGGCGGCCATGGCCACCCTCGGTGGGTCCGGGTACCTGCTGATCACGGTGGCCCATGGCTTCACCTCGTTGACCATGGTCAGCCTGATCAGCCTCGGGTTTTCGGTCGTCGCCCCGCTGTACGCCTGGTGGCTGGTCGGCGAGGCCATCGGTGGGGTGCAGGCCGTCGGGATCGCCGTGGTGCTCGCGGCCCTCGGCATCGTGGTCACCCGCCCGGTCGACGTGGTGCCCGTCGAACCGGGCCGGGAACCAGCTGGTCGTTGACGCCGGTGCGCGGCGGGTCGATGGGGCGGGGTTCCCTGGGAAACGGGGCGGTGGTCCTCTCGGTGGCCCTGATGTCCTTCGGTCCGAGCATCGTCAAGCTCGTGGACATGGCCGAGATGTCGTTCATGTTCTGGCGCCTGGCCATGGCCGCCGCCCTCTACGCGGTGATCCTGGTGGCCTCCGGGAGCCGGGTCACGTGGGACGACCTGAGGCGATCGGCCCTCGGCGGCATCGTCTTCGGCGTCAACATGGTCCTGTTCATCGTGACCATGCGGCGGACCAGCGCCGTGAACGCCGTGGTCATCTCCTCGTTGCAGCCGATCGTCCTGATGGCTGCCGGTGCCCGTCTCTTCGGCGAGCGTCCCCACCGTTCGGTGTACGGCTGGGGGGTGTTGGCCTTCTGCGGCGTGGTGGTGGCGGTGGTCGCCTCCGACGCCGGCGGGGTGGCCACCCCTGAGGGTGACGTGCTGGCCGTCGTCATGATGCTGACCTACGCGGCCTACATGGTGGTCAGCAAGCGGGCCCGGACCGGGATGGATTCCTCGACCTACCAGTTGGCCCTGACGGTGGTGGCCCTGGCCACCGTCCTGCCCGTCGCCCTGGTGGTCGAGGGAGGCGTGGCGATGCCCCGGGCCGACGACTGGTGGCTGCTGGTGGCCATGGCCGCCCTTCCGGGCACCGGGCACCTGCTCGTCAACGTGGCCCACGGGTACACCACCCTGACCATGGTGAGCCTCGTCAACCTCTCCTTCACGGCCGTCGCGCCGCTGTACGCCTGGTGGCTGGTCGGCGAGGAGATCGGCGGGGTGCAGGCCCTGGGGATGGCCCTGGTCGTGGTCGCCCTGGGCTTCGTGGTGACCCGACCGGTCGAGGTCGTCCGTTGACGACTCCGGGGCGGTCCGGCGGCCGGCCCGGAGATGGGCCGGTGGAGGGCTGGTTCGGGCGGGGGACGGCCGTGGCGGCGGTCGCCCTCATGGCGCTGGGCCCCAGCATCGCCAAGGCCGTGGACATGGCCGAGATGTCGTTCGTGTTCTGGCGCCTGGTGCTGGCCACCGGCTTCTTCGTGGTGGTGCTGCTGGCCGTCGGCCAGCGGGTGACCGTGGCCGACGTGCGTCGCTCGGCCGTCGGCGGCGTCGTGTTCGGCCTCTACCTGGTCGCCTTCCTGGTGGCGATGCGGCGCACCAGCGCCGTGAACGCCGCAGTCATCCTGTCGTTGCAGCCGGTGGTGCTCCTGGCCGCCGGGGCCCGCCTGTTCGGCGAGCGGCCGCACCGGTCGGTGTATGGCTGGTCGGTGCTGGCCTTCGCCGGGGTGGTGGTGGCCATGGTCGCCTCGGACGCCAGCGGGGTGGCCACCCGGTGGGGCGACCTGCTGGCGCTGGCCACGATGTTGCTGTTCGCCGGGTACTACGTGGTCAGCCGGCGGGTGCGGGCGGGGATGGACTCGTCGACCTACCAGGTGGCCCTGACGCTCGTGGCGACGGCCACGGTGCTGCCGTTCGCCCTGGTGGCCGACGGGGGCGTGGCACTGCCCGATGCCCGCGACTGGTGGCTGGCCGCGGCGATGGCCGTCGTGCCGGGGACGGGCCACCTGCTGGCCAACGTGGCCCACGGGTACGCCTCGCTGGCCACGGTCAGCGTGGTCAACCTCGGCTTCATCTCCTTCGCCCCGTTGTACGCGTGGTGGCTGGTCGGCGAGGCCGTCGGCGGCGTGCAGGCGGTCGGGATGGCGGTGGTGATGGTGGCGCTCGGGTTCGTCGTGACCAGGCCGGCCGAGCCGGTCGGAGGCTGACCGGCCGCGGTCAGGCCCGGTTCCGGAGGAACCGCAGCATCCACCTCGCCACGTCCACCCGGTGCAGGGGGGCGTCGAGCGTGGCCAGGGCGTCGCCGAGCACCCCGGACACGGCCGGTGACGTGAGGCGACCCCGGTAGAGGCCCTCGGCGTAGGCGGCGTCGAACTCGGGGTGGGCCTGGATGCCGAGCATGTGGTCGCCCACGGCCAGCATCGCGACCGGGCAGTGGTCCGACGACCCGAGCACCCGACCGCCGGGCGGCATGGCCACCACCTGGTCGTGGTGGCTGTAGAACACCCCGACCTCGTCGTGGGCCGGGTCCATCCAGGCTTCGTGGGCGGCCACGCGGACCGGGTGGTTGCCGAGGCCGAATGCCGCCACGTGCTCCACCCGGCCTCCGAGGGCGTGGGCGATGGCCTGGTGGCCGAAGCACACCCCGACGGTGGGGGCCCGGGCGGCGTCCAGGTCCCGGACCAGGTCGAGGAGACGGTGGATCCACGGCTCGTCCTCGTAGACGCCCCGGACCGAGCCGGTGATCAGCCAGGCGTCGTGGTCGTCGGGCCCGTCGGGGAATGCCCCCTCGAACACCGGGACGTCGACGAGGTCCACGTCGTCGCTGCCGGCGGCCGCGAACAGGTCGGTGAAGAGGCGGCGGTAGCCCTCGTAGCGGGGCCGGAGGTCGACGAAGATCTCGTCGCAGCGCAGCAGGCCGATCCGCATCGACGGGACCGTACCGGGCGAGACTGACCCCGTGGGAGTGGGGTCGACATGAGGCGTGGCCTGGCGTTCATCGTGTGTGCCCAGGTCATGTGGGGCCTGTCGCCGGCCTTCTGGCGCCTCGGTGCCGATGTCCCGGCGCTGGACATGCTGGGCCACCGGGCCTTCTGGACGTTCGTGACCGTGTTCGCCATCCACGTGGTGCGCCGTTCGTGGCGCGACGTGCGCACCGCGGCCCGCCAGCCCCGCATCCTCGCCCTCGAGGCGCTGGCAGGCGTCCTCATCGGCTCCAACTGGCTGGTCTGGGTGTGGGCGGTCACCAACGACCGGGTGGTCGAGGGCAGCCTCGGCTACTTCATCACGCCGCTGGTCAGCGTGGTGCTCGGCGTGGTCGTGATCGGCGAGCGCCTGCGGGCCGCCCAGTGGGCTGCCGTGGGCCTCGGCGCGGCCAGCGTCGTGTGGCTGACCGTCGACATGGGCCGGCTGCCGTGGGTGTCGCTGTTCCTGGCCGCCACCTTCGGCGTGTACGGGCTCATCAAGAAGAAGGTCGACCGTCCGCCGCTGGACATGCTGGCCATCGAGTTGACGGTGATGCTGCCCGTGGTCGTCGTCTTCCTCGGGCTCCGCCTCGTCAGCGGCGACGACGCCCTCGCCTCGGCGTCCGGGAGCGAGGCGATCGTCCTGGTGTGCAGCGGCCTGTTCACCGCCGTGCCGCTGCTGTGCTTCGGTGCCGCGGTGCAGCGGGTCCCGCTGTCGGTGGTCGGCGTGGTCCAGTACCTGGCGCCGTCGCTGAACTTCCTGCTCGGCGTGGTGGCCTACGACGAGCCGTTCGGTGGGGGTCGCCTCGTGGGCTTCCTGCTGGTGTGGCTGGCCCTGGCGGTGTTCACCGCCGACGGGTTGCGATCGACCCGACCGTCACGTTGGCGGTCGTTGGGCCAGCGCGGCCAGGTCGGCTAGGCGGCTGCGCTCACCGAGGCCAGCACCTCGGCGGCGAACGCAGGGGCGTCGGCGTCGAGGCGGCGCCGGTTCAGCGACCGGGCGGCGACCACGTCGGCGCCGTCGGCCTCGAGCACGGCGGCCAGCTTGTCGGCGGCGTTGCCCGGGTTCACGGCGTGCGTCATGAACGCCGCCACCCGCTTGTTCCACAGCTTCGGAACCTGCTTGACCCTGCCGAGGTCACCGGGACGGTGTCCGAACAGGATCAGGCCGTCGACCCAGGTGCCGACGAAGACCACGTCGGCCTCGGCCAGTTCCTTGTAGTCGAGGTTGGTGGTGGGCCGCACGGCGACCGTGGCGCCGGCCGCCTCGGCGGCCCCGCCGATCAGCTCGGCGGCCCGACGGGTGTTGCCGGTCCGGCTCTGGTGGATGACGACGACCTTCATGGCCACAGTGTGCCCCACCGACAGGGGCCGTCCTACACTCCGCGGCGTGCCGACCTACGACTACCGCTGCGCGACCTGCGACGAGGTGTTCGAGCTTCGCCGGCCGATGGCCGAGTCGTCGGATCCGGCCACGTGTCCGGCGGGTCACGACGGGGCCCGGCGGGTGCTGTCGGTGTTCGCCGCCGTGGGCGCCTCGGGAGGCTCGGACCCTGCGCCGATGCCCGCCGGCCCGCCCATGGGATGCGGCGGCGCCTGCGCCTGCCACCCGGGCTGAGACGCCGCCGATCTTCCAGGAGGGACGACGACATGGGCCGACGTGACGAGGGCCGGCTGGCCGGGAAGGTGGCCTGCATCACCGGGGCCGGCTCCGGTCTGGGGCGGGCCATGGCCCTGCGCTTCGCCGAGGAGGGCGCCACGATCGCCTGTCAGGACCTGCGCTGGGAGGCCGCCGATGAGACGGCCAGGCTGTGCGATGGCGACGGCCACCGGGCCTACGGCGGCGACGTGTCCGACGAGGGCGACATGGTCTCGCTGTTCGCCCAGCTGTACGGCGCCTACGGCCGGCTCGACGTCCAGGTCAACAACGCCGGGGTGGACCGCCTCCCCGGCGACGGCTGGGACGAGATGATGGCCGGCCAGGGCTCGCAGATCTCGCTGATGGGCCATGAGGCGTTCACGAAGATGCTGGCCATCCACGTCGGCGGCACCTTCACCTGTACCCGCGAGGCGGTGAAGCTGATGGGCGAGGGCGGGTCGGTCATCACGCTGGCCAGCATCGCCGGGCTGGCCGGCTGGGGGCCGGTCCACTACGCCTCGGCCAAGGGCGCCATCCTCGGCTTCACCCGCTCGGCGGCCCGCGAGCTCGGCGCCATGGGCATCCGCATCAACGCCATCGCTCCGGGGGTCATCGAGACGCCCATGACCGCCGGCGTCGACGAGGCCCTGCTGGCCCCGATGGTCATGATGACGCCGCTGAAGCGGAAGGGCACCGCCGAGGAGATCGCGGACACGGCGCTCCACCTGGCCTCGGACGAGAGCTCGTTCACCACCGGCCAGTGGATCTCGCCCAACGGGGGCCTCATCACCATCTGAGGCGTCGGCCTGGCCATCTGAGGCGTCGGCCCGTGTTGGGCCGGGCCCTCAGCGGCTGTGGTCCAGGTCGAGGAGGTGTCGCTCGGCCTCGTCGGCCGACAGCCCCATCTCGGCCATGCCCGCCGCCAGCGTCTCCCGGTACCGGGGTGCCGGCGGGCCGACGGGTGGCGGCGACGTCGATGCGAGCGTGCAGGCCGGCTCGCCGTCGATCGGGGGCATGCCGATCAGCAGGTCGATGACCCCGTCGACCACCCGGACGACCTCGCCGTCGGCCGGTGGGCGGGCCGGGAGGTGGGCGTCGGGCCGCGCGCGGCCGTTCTCCTGGGCGACCACGTCGGCCATCTGGTCCCACGTGATCCGCCACGCCCGACCCACCACCGGGAGGCGGTCGGCCGGTGGTTCCCCGCCCGGGCAGAAGCAGCAGCCGCCGCCCCAGCGGACCGAGTGGCCACCGAAGACGACCGGGTGGGGGACCACGACGCGGCGGTCGCCGGTGGGGCGGCTCGGATCGGCGGCCCCGGGGTGGTGGCCCCAGCGGCCGTCGGCGGGGCAGCCCTCGAGGTAGGCGAGGAACCTCGACTCGAGCAGGTTCGACCCGTAGGCCACGTACCAGACCGGTTCGGAGGTCGCCGTCACCCGAGGAGTTCCGTGAGGCCGCGGGCCGCCGGGTCGTCGCCGGGAGCGTCTTCGTCGTGGAGGCGGTTCAGCCACGTGAGGCTGACGTGGCCGGCCATGACCGCTCCGCCGTCCGAGTCCCCGGGCAGGTCGCCGGGCTCGCCCCAGTGCACCTGCACCTCGTAGCTCCCGACGTGCCCCTCCTTGGGGACCAGGTCGGCGGTGGTGAGGCTCCTCGGCGGCGCCGATCCGGTGACCGTGTGCCGCCAGCCCGCCACCTCGTCGAGGGGCACGTTGGGGACGTTCACGTTGACCACCGACGCCGTCTCCGGCATGTCGGCGACGACCGCCGCGGTGACGGCCCGGCCCACGGTGGCCGCCGTCGACCAGCGCTGGTCGATGAGGACCTCGTCGGCGCCCTGGCCCTCGACGCCCCAGCCGGTCACGGCCTGGCTGACGGCGATGCCGGTGATGCCGCCGTTGCGGGCCGTCAGGGCGGCACCCACGGTGCCCGAGTGGTAGACGGACCGGCCGACGTTCATGCCCGGGTTGATGCCGGCCACCACCAGGTCGAACGGGTCGCCGAACAGCCCGAGGCGGCCGTAGATCACGCACAGTCCGGGTGGTCCGCTGACCGACCACGCCCGCTCGACGCCGTCGACGTGGGCGTCGTGGACCTCGGCCCGCCGCAGGTGCATGGGGCCGAGCGAGGCGCCGGCTCCCGAGTACTCGGTGTCGGGGGCGACGACGGTGACGTCGCCCAGGTCGACGAGGGCCCGGGCCAGCTCGTGGAGGCCGACCGAGTCGATGCCGTCGTCGTTGGTGACCAGGATCCGCACGTCGCCGACCGTAGCGACCGGCCGGCGCGTCCTTCCGACCGGCGGGCGCGCATCCCCGTCCGGGGGACTCGTCTCCCCGGCCGGGGGGGCTGGTCAGCGGTCGAGCTCGATGCTGAGCCGCTCCCAGGTGGCCATGGCCTCGGCGGCCCGGTCCTTGGCCGACTCGTGCTCGGCCACCACCTCGGCGGCCCGGTCGGGGTCCTGGTAGAGGTCGGGGTCGGCCAGGCGTTCCTGGATGGCCACCACCTCGGTCTCGGCGGCCTCCCACGCCTTCTCGGCCCGTTCCAGCTGCCGGCGTCGGGCCAGCTTCGGGTCGCGGGCACCCTTCCCCGACGGCTTCCCGCCGGCCTTCCCATTGGCCGGCCCGGAGGCCCCGGCACGGGCCCCCTTCGATCCGCCGCCGGCGGGCTGCTCGTCGGTGGCGCGTCGGGCCTGGGCGCCGTGGGACGACGGTCCGGTCTCGGCCTCGGGCCGCTTCGGGTACAGCACCCGGTCGGGGACGCCCTCGTGCCACGTGGCCCGCCCGTCGCGGACCTCGACCAGGCAGTCGGCCACCGAGCGGATCAGGTGCCGGTCGTGCGTGATGAGCACGACCGTGCCCGGGTACGCGGTCAGGGCGTCCTCGAGCACGTCGCAGCTGGGCAGGTCCAGGTGGTTGGTCGGCTCGTCGAGGACCAGCAGGTTGACCGGCACGGCCAGCGTCTTGGCCAGGGCGAGGCGGGTCTGCTCGCCGCCCGAGAGGTCGTCGACGCGCCGGTCCACGGCGTCGCCCCGGAAGCCGAACGAGGCCAGGTAGGTCCGGGGGTTGCGGCCGTCGGTGCCCACGCCGGGCACCGTCTTGAACTCCTCGAGCACGGTGCGGCGGCCGTCCAGCACCTCGGCCTGCAACTGGTCGAAGTGCGAGAGGTCGACGTTCGTCCCCCGGGTCACCCGGCCGTCCAGGGGCGGCATCTCGCCGGTCAGCAGGCGCACCAGCGTGGTCTTGCCGGCGCCGTTGGGGCCGACCAGGGTCACGGTGCGGCCCCGCTCGACGCCGAACGAGACGTCGCGGAGCACCACCTCGGGCTCGCCGCCGTCGTCCGCCGGATAGCCGGCGGTCACGTCGTGGAGCTCGGCCACCAGACGCGACGACCGGCGGGGCTTCGGGAAGCCGAACCGGGCCGCCGGGTCGTCGACCTCGTCGACCTCGATGCGGTCCAGCTTCTCCAGGGCCTTGACGCGGCTCTGGACCTGGCGGGCCTTGGTGGCCTTGTAGCGGAACCGCTCGATGAAGCGCTCGGTGTGGGCGACCTGGCGGGCCTGCTGGGCCGCCGCGGCCCGCTGGGCGGCGAGGTGTTCCTCGCGGGCCACCACGAAGTCGGCGAAGCCGCCCACGTACTCGGTGATCCGGTTCCCGGCCAGCTCCAGGATCCGGTTGGCCACGGCGTCGATGAAGTCCCGGTCGTGGCTGACGAACAGCAGGCCACCGGTCCAGCCGGCCAGGTGCTGCTCCAGCCACGCCACGCTGTCCACGTCGAGGTGGTTGGTGGGCTCGTCCATGACCAGCAGGTCGGGGGCCGACAGCAGCAAGCGGGCCAGGGCCACCCGCATCCGCCAGCCACCCGACATCTCGTCCATGGGGCGGTCGTGGTCGGCGGGGTCGAAGCCGAGGCCCGACAGGATCCGGTGGGCGTCGGCCTCCACCGCGTAGCCGCCGATCTGCTCGAAGCGGGCCTGGGCCTCGCCGTACTCGGCCAGCACGCGGTCCCGCTCGGCCCCGTCGGTCTCGCCGATGCGGGTCCCGAGCGCCTCGATGCGGGCGGCCAGCTCGGTGACCGGACCGGCGCCGAGCATGACCTGCTCGAACACCGAGCGTCCCGTCTCGACGGGCAGCTCCTGGGGCAGGTAGCCGATGCGCAGGTCCTTCGGCCGGTGGACCTCGCCGGCGTCGGCGTCCTGGAGGCCGACGATGGTCTCGATCAGGGTGGTCTTGCCGGTGCCGTTGCCGCCGACGAGCGCCACCCGCCGCCCGGCGCCCAGCTGCAGGGCGACGTCGGTGAACAGCGTGCGCGGCCCGAAGGCCTTCGTCAGCCCGGACGCGGTCAGCACGGGGTGGCCGTTCGCGTCACGGAGCCGGGTGGGGTGCGGTCAGGAGGCCGGCGGGTCCCAGCGGACCACGGCGGCGGCCGACGACATGCCGGCACCGAACCCGACCATGAGCACCAGGTCGCCGGGGTCCACGCGACCGTTGTCGAGGGCGTCGACCAGGGCCAGGGGGATCGACGCGGCCGACGTGTTGCCGGTGCGTTCCAGGACCATGGCCGCCTTCTCCATGGGGACGCCCATGCGCTTCAGCGCGGCGTCGATGATCCGGATGTTGGCCTGGTGGGGGACGACGAGGGCCACGTCGTCCATGGTCACCCCGGCCCGCTCCAGCGCGTTGGTGGCAGCGGCCTCCAGGGCCAGCACGGCCCGGCGGAAGACCTCCTTGCCGTTCATGTAGATCTTCCCGCCGTGCTCGCACGACAGGATCGAGGCCGCCGAGCCGTCCGACATGAGGTCCCAGCCCAGCAGGGTGGGGGCGTCGGCCGACCGCTGGATGACGACCGCGCCGGCGCCGTCGCCGAACAGCACGCAGGTGCCGCGGTCGGTCCAGTCGGTGATGCCGCTGAGGGCGTCGCTGCCGACCAGGAGGATGGTGTCCACGCCGCCCTCGGAGAACTGCATGGCCGTCACCAGGCCGTAGACGAACCCGGAGCAGGCGGCGTTGAGGTCGATGGCCCCGCACGACATGCCCAGGGCGTGCTGGACGACCGAGGCCGAGGCGGGGAACTGCTGGTCGGCGCTGCAGGTGGCCAGCAGGAGGAGGTCGACGTCGGACGGGTCCACGCCGGCCATGGCCAGGGCGTCGCCCGCGGCGATGGCCGACATCTCGGTCACCTTCCCGTCCACGTGGCGGGCACCGATGCCGCTGCGCTCCCGGATCCACTCGTCGGAGGTGTCGACCATCTCGGCCAGGTCGTGGTTGGTGAGCCGGCGTTCGGGGAGGTGGGTCGCCCAACCGGTGATGCGGCCGTGGGCCATGGAGTGCTCCGATTCCCGTCGTCGGTCGCCGACCGACCGGTCGACCGGCCCAAGGGTAGCCAGCACCCACCGGTAGGGTCGCCCGACCATGGAGCGAGCCGACGACAGGACCGGCACGGGCGACCACGCGGTGGCCGGCCTGCTGGCCCAGGAGGCCGGCGACCTGCTGCTGGCCGTCCGCGACGACGGCCTGGCCGCCGGGTGGGACCAGTGGCGCCTCCAGGACGAGGGCGACCGCCGGGCCCACGACCACCTCGTGGCGCGCCTCGCCGAGCTACGTCCGGACGACGCCGTGCTCTCCGAGGAGGGCGGGGACGACGGCGCCCGCCTCGGCGCCGAAAGGACCTGGATCGTGGACCCGTTGGACGGCACCCGCGACTTCGGTCGCCCGGGCAGCGTCGAGTGGGCCGTCCACGTGGCCCTGGTGGTCGGCGGGTGGCCGGTGGCCGCCGCGGTGGCCCTTCCGGCCAGCGGCGCGCTGTTCGGGACGGGGACCTCGCCGGTGGGCCGACCTTCCGAGCGGGACCGGCCGGTGGTGGTGACCAGCCGGTCGCAGTGGGGGGAGGCCGAGCAGGTGGCGTCGGCCATCGGCGGGGTGGTGCGGTCGTTCGGCTCGGCGGGGGTCAAGGCCATGGCCGTGGTGTCGGGGCGGGCCGACGTCTACGTGCACCCGTCGGGCCTCTACGAGTGGGACGCCTGTGCTCCGGCCGGGGTGGCCGCCGCGGCCGGCTTCGACGTGGCCGGCATCGACGGCTCCCGTCTGGAGTTCAACAAGCCCCGGCCCGTGGTGCCGGGCCTGGTGGTCAGCCGCCCCGAGTACACCGAACGGGTCCTCGGCGCCCTCCGCTGGTAGCCCGGACCTCTGGAATCTCAGGCGGCGGGCGAGCCGGCGTCGGACCCCAGGAGCCGTGGGAACAGGTCGGCCACCGCTCTGGCCAGGTCCCGCTCGTCGCCGTCGTTGACCAGCACGTGGTCGGCCACGGCCCGGCGTTCGGCGTCGGTGGCCTGCGACGCCATCCGGGCCTCGGCGTCGGCGCGGTCCATGCCCCGCCCGGCCAGGCGACGGAGGCGCACGTCACGGTCCGCCTCCACGACCACCACCTCGCCGTAGCCGCGTCCGTCGTCGAGGCGGCCCAGGTCGCTCTCCACCAGGACCGCCATGTCGAGGACGACCAGGTCGGTGGGTCGGTCGGCCGCCGCCAACTCGTCGAGGCGTCGGCCGAGGGCCCGGTTGATGGCCGGGTGGCTGATGGCCTCCAGGTCCGCCAGGCGCCCCTCGCAGGCGAACACCTCGGCGGCCAGCGCGGCCCGGTCGATCGCCCCGTCGTGGTCCACCACCCCGGGCCCGAACTCTTCGACGACGGCGGCCAGCACGTCGGGCTCGGTCAGGACCCCACGGCCCAGGGCGTCCACGTCGACCACCACGGCACCGTGGTCGGCCAGCAGGGCGGCCACCGTGGACTTGCCGGCGCCGATGCCCCCACAGAGGCCCACGACCCTCATGTCACCGACGCCCCATGCCCGACGGGTTCGCCCGCGTCCGCCCGTGCCCGCCCGCTCAGACGGCGGGGGTCACGAGGCCGTAGTGCCCGTCGAAGCGTCGGTACAGGACCTGGCCGCGGTCGGTCCCCGGTTCGGCGAAGAAGACGAAGGCCTCGTCGCCCTCGTCGAGCAGGACCTCGGCCTCCTCCAGCGGCAGGTGGTTGAGCACCAGCGCGGCCGCGCTGATCGGCGGGCGGGCGTCGCTCAGGTCCTCGCCGTCGACGGCCGGCGCCACGTGCAGGCCGCCGTCGCCGTTGCGGTACACGACCCGGTCGAGGCCGTGGTCGGCGTCCAGGTACAGGTAGAAGCCGTGGTCCAGGAGGTCCATCTCGTCGGCGGCCTCCTCGGCCGACATGGGGACCATGGCCAGCGTCTTGTGCCGGACCACCTCGCGTTCGTCGGGGTCGAGCCGGGCGTAGCCGGGATGGGTGCGGACCGGCTCGGGATCCCGGTCGTGGTGTCGGTCCTCGAGGCGCTTGCGGTGGCGGCGCAACCGCCGAGTGAGGCGCTCGTCCATCTCGTCGATGGCCTCGGCCAGCGTCCTCGCCGCCGCGTGGGCCCGGATGGGCACGCCGTTCAGGTCCAGGCTGGCCTCGGCGATGGCGTCCAGGGTGTCGTTGGACACGGGTCGGATCCGCAGCTTGACCACTGCCGAGAGCACCGGTTCGTGGCCCAACTCGCACAGTGCCCGGACCTTCGTGGTGGCCAGGGTCCGATCCGCTGGTCGCACCGGACCCCTCGTGAGCAGCTCCACCTCGCAGACGGCATGTGGCTTGGACAAGCCCGGACCTCCCATCGTCGGCGTCGGCCCCGTCCCGCCGGAGCGGGGACCGGGGTCCGGCTCTGTGCGTGTCCGACCATCATGGCGCGTCGGGCGACGCTTGTCAGCCCCGCCCGTCGGGCCCCCTGGTGGGGGGCCGAGTAGGTGGCCGGTTGGCCCGGGAAACGTGGCCGTCGGGGAGGGATCGGCGGGTGCCACGGCGAGACTGGCCGTCATGGCTTTTCGACTCGCGACCCTCCGCGACGGCCGCGCCGTCCTCCTCGACGACGGCCTCGTCGCCCCCGCTTCCACCGCCGGGGCGACCGCCCGCTGGTGGGACCTCGGCCGGCTCACCGACGGTCGTCTGGCCGACCCGATGGCCGCCGTCGCCGACGCCGATGCGCTGCACGCCCTGACCGATGCCGCCGGCACGCCGGACGGCGATCCCGACGGCGAGGTCGGCCTCGACGGGCTCGGACCCGCCGTCCCCCGTCCCCAGAAGGTGTTCGGGCTCGGCCTGAACTACCGCGACCACGTGGCCGAGATGGACCGGAAGCCGTCGGACGACGCGCCGGTGATCTTCACCAAGTTCTCGTCGTGCCTCGTCGGTCCGGCCGACGACGTGGTGCTGGTCGGCGACCACACCGACTACGAGGTGGAGTTGGTGGCCGTGGTCGGCCGACGGTGCCGGAACGTGGCCGAGTCCGAGGCCTGGAGCGTGCTGGCCGGCGTGACCGTGGGCCAGGATGTCTCCGAGCGCGACCTCCAGATGGCGTCGAGGCCGCCCCAGTTCAGCCTCGGCAAGAGCCACGACACCTTCGGGCCGATCGGCCCCGCGGTGGTCTCGGCCGACCTCCTGGGCGATCCCGACGACCTGGCCCTGACGTGCGCCGTCGACGGCGAGGTCCGCCAGGACGGCCGCACCGGCCTCATGATCCGGTCGGTGTCCCAGCAGGTGGCCTACCTCTCCGCGGTCTGCACCCTGGAGCCGGGCGACCTGGTGTTCACGGGGACGCCGTCCGGCGTGGGCCTGGCCCAGGACCGGTGCCTGGTGGTCGGCCAGCGGATCGACTCCCACATCGAGGGCGTCGGCCACATGGTCAACCACTGCGTCTGACCGGGAGCGTTCCCTCCGGCGGGTCGGCGGGCCGGTGGTCGGGCGACCGGCCGGCGGTCAGGTCAGGTCGGCTCAGGTCAGGTCGTCAGGTCAGGGCGACGGGCGTCGACACCTGGTCGAAGAAGTCGCCGCCCTTGTCGTCGACCACCACGAAGGCCGGGAAGTCCTCGACCTCGATGCGCCAGACGGCCTCCATGCCCAGCTCGGGGTACTCGAGCACCTCGACCTTCCGGATGGAGTCCAGCGCCAGGCGGGCCGCGGGGCCGCCGATCGAACCGAGGTAGAAGCCGCCGTGGCGGGCGCACGCCTCGGTGACCTGCCGGGACCGGTTGCCCTTGGCCAGCATGACGAGGCTGCCGCCGGCGGCCTGGAAGCGCTCCACGTAGGCGTCCATGCGCCCCGCCGTGGTCGGACCGAACGAGCCCGAGGCGTAGCCCTCCGGGGTCTTGGCCGGCCCGGCGTAGTAGACGGGATGGTCCCGCAGGTAGGCGGGCATCTCCCCGCCGGCGTCGAGCAGCTCGGCGATCCTGGCGTGGGCGATGTCGCGGGCCACCACGAGGGTGCCGGTGAGCGACAGGCGGGTCTTGACGGGGTGCTTCGACAGCTCGGCCCGGATGGCGTCCATGGGCTGGTCGAGGTCGATGGGGACCACGTCGTCGGACAGGTCGTCGGCGACCACCTCGGGCAGGTACCGGGCCGGGTCCTCCTCGAGCTGCTCGAGGAAGATCCCCTCGGCGGTGACCTTGCCGAGGGCCTGGCGGTCGGCCGAGCACGACACGGCGATGCCCACCGGGCACGACGCGCCGTGCCGGGGCAGGCGCACGACGCGGACGTCGTGGCAGAAGTACTTCCCGCCGAACTGGGCGCCGATGCCGAACGCCCGGGTCATCTCCAGGATCCGCTGCTCCCACTCGAGGTCGCGGAAGCCGTGGCCGGTCTCGTCGCCCGAGGTCGGCAGGTGGTCGAGGTAGCGGGCCGAGGCGTACTTGGCGGTGCGCAGGGTGTGCTCGGCCGACGTGCCGCCGATGACCACGGCCAGGTGGTACGGCGGGCACGCCGCGGTGCCCAGCGACCGCAGCTTCTCGTCCAGGAAGCGGGCCAGGCCCTCGGGGTTGAGCAGTGCCTTGGTCTCCTGGAACAGGAAGCTCTTGTTGGCCGAGCCGCCGCCCTTGGCCATGAACAGGAACTTGTAGGCGCTGCCGGGCACGGCCTCGATCTCGATCTGGGCGGGCAGGTTCGTGCCGGTGTTGCGTTCGGTGAACATGTCCAGTGGGGCCAGCTGCGAGTAGCGCAGGTTGGACGTTAGGTAGGTGTCCTGCACGCCCTGTGAGATGGCGACGCGGTCATCCGCGCCGGTCAGGACCAGCTCGCCCTTCTTGGCCGAGACGATCGCCGTGCCGGTGTCCTGGCACGACGGCAGGACGCCGCCCGCGGCGATGCAGGCGTTCTGGAGCAGCTCGGTGGCGACGAAGCGGTCGTTGGCCGAGGCCTCGGGGTCGTCGAGGATGGCCGCCACCTGGGCCAGGTGGCCGGGTCGCAGCAGGTGGGCGATGTCGCGCATGGCGGTCGCGGTGAGCAGGCGCAGCGCCTCGGGCTCGACCTGCAGGAAGGTGCGCCCGTCGGGCCCCTCTACGGTGGAGACGCCGTCGGAGCCGAGGTGCCGGAACTCCGTGGTGGCGTACGGATCGGCGGTCAGCGGCAGCAGGTCGGCGGCGAAGTCCTGCGTCATGGCTCCAACCTACCGGTCGTCCCGGACCGGGGTCGTGGGGGTTGCGGCCCGCCCGGCGAGGCCAGGCGGCGGATCAGGCGGCGGCCAGCTCGGCGATGATCGGCTCCCAGAAGTCGACGCCCTCACCGGCGGTGCCGTAGAAGCTGAGGCGGTCGACGCAGTCGCCGTACCGGTCGAGGAAGCCGGGGGCGATCCGGTCGGGTTCACCGACCACGGCGAAGGTGGACAGCACCTCGTCGTCGATCAGCTCGCCCATGGCCTGCCACTCGCCCCGCTTGGACATGCGGTTCAGGTCGTCCTGGAGGTGGCCCCAGCCGTGGATGTCCAGCACCGGCCGGTAGGCGGGCGTGGAGCCGTAGAAGGCGATCTGCTGGCGGATGCCGGTGGCCGTGCGGGCCATGCCCTCCTCGGTGGCGCCGGTGACCACGAAGCCGGGGCCGACGATCTCGAAGTCGTCCATGGTCCGGCCCGATTTCTCGAGGCCCCGTTCCACGGCGGGGATGGTCACCTCGCGCAGGTAGCGCTCGGTGCTGAAGGCGTGGCAGATGAGGCCGTCGCACACCTCGCCGGCCACCTCCGACATCAGCGGGCCGACGGCGGCGACGAAGACCTTGGGCGGACCGCAGGCGTTGGGCCCCGGGTCGAAGAACGGGGTCATCAGGGTGTGGGTGTAGAAGTCGCCCCGGAAGGCCAGCTTCTCGCCGTCGTTCCAGGCGGCCCAGATGGCCCGCATGGCGCTGATCATCTCCCGCATGCGGGCCGCCGGCTTCGACCACTCCATCGAGAACCGCTTGGTGATGTGCGGCTTGATCTGGGTGCCGAGGCCGAGTACGAACCGGCCGTCGCTGTAGCGCTGCAGGTCGTGGCCGAGGTTGGCCAGCACCATCGGGTTGCGGGCGAACGCCACGGCGATCGAGGTGCCCAGCTCGATGCTCGACGTGTGCTCGGCGGCCACCACGTGGGGGAGGAACGGGTCGTGGCTGGTCTCGGCCGTCCAGGCGCCGGCGTATCCGGCCTCCTCGAGGCGTCGCGCCGACGCGGCGATGGCGCCCAGGCCGCCGTCGTCGGCAGGGCTGGTCAGTCCGGTGAGTCCTCCGTCGATCTTCATGGCGCCGACGGTAGTGGTGGTCGTCGCCCCCGGTACGGTCCGGCCCGCCATGGAACTGCTGCTCATCCGCCACGCCCTGCCCGTCACCGTCGACAACCGCGAGTCGGGCATCGAGGCCGATCCGGAGCTGTCGGAGCTGGGCCTGCGCCAGGCCGAGGCGCTGGCCGACTGGCTGACGTCGGGACCGACCGCCGAGCCGATCGACGCCGTCTACGCCAGCCCGAAGTCCCGGGCCCGCCAGACCGTGGCCCCGCTGGCCGCCCGCCTGGGCCTCGAGATGGCCATCGAGCCGCTGGTCAACGAGTACGACGCCGGCGAGGTGGAGTACGTGCCCATCGAGAAGCTGAAGGCCGACGGCGACCCGCGGTGGGACGCCATCATGGCCGGCGACGACATCGCCGACCCGGAGGCCTTCCGAGACCAGGTGGTGGCCGGGATGGACCGGATCATCGCCGCCAACCCGGGTCGCACGGTGGCCGTCGGTTGCCACGGCGGCGTGGTCTCGGCCTACCTGTCCCACGTGCTGGGCATCGAGCGGGTCCTGTTCTACGAGGCCCACTACACGTCGGTGTGCCGGGTGGCCGCGTCGTCGACCGGGCAGCGGTCGGTGCGGTCAATGAACGAGCTGGGCCACCTCCAGGTGGCCGGCGTGCCCCTCGCCGAGTTCTAGGCGGGTCCACCAACGGGCCGGCCGGTCGCGTCGGTCAGGAGGGGGCGTCCGCCAGCTCGGGCCGGTCCCGGAAATGCTCGAGCGCGTCGGGGTTGGCCAGGGCCTCCACGTTGGTGACCGGGCGGCCTTCGACCACGTTGCGGACGGCCAGCTCGACCAGCTTTCCCGACCGAGTCCGGGGCAGCTCCGGCACCTCGAGGATCACGGCCGGGACGTGGCGCGGCGAGGCGCCGGTGCGAACCGTCGTACGGATCCGGTCGCGGAGGTCGTCGTCGAGGGTGGCGCCGTCGGCCAGGACCACGAACAGGACGACGCGGACGTCGCCGGCGTGCGCCTGGCCGATGACCAGTCCCTCCACCACCTCGTCGAGGGCCTCGACCCGGCGGTAGATCTCGGCGGTGCCGATGCGCACCCCGCCCGGGTTCAGCGTGGCGTCGGAGCGGCCGTGGATGACGTAGCCGCCCTCGTCGGTGCGTTCGGCGAAGTCGCCCTGGTGCCACAGGCCGTCGAACCGGTCGAAGTAGGCGGCCCGGTAGCGGACGTCGCCCGCGTCGTCCCAGAAGCCCAGCGGCATCGACGGGAACGGCGACCGGCACACCAGCTCGCCGCGCACGCCGGTCCCGACCGGGTCGCCGGCGTCGTCCACGACATCCATGTCCATGCCCAGCACCGGTCCCTGGATCTGCCCGGCGTGGACCGGTCGGGTCGGGTCCCCGGCCACCAGGCAGCCGCACAGGTCGGTGCCGCCCGAGATGGAGGCGAGGTGGACGTCGGTGGCCCAGTCGGCCTGGACGTGGGCGAACCCCTCCGGGCTGAGCGGGCTGCCCGTGGCGCAGATGGTGCGGACCGACGAGAGGTCGTGGGTGTCGGCCGGGCGGAGGCCGGCGGTGGCCACCGAGTCGACGAACTTGGCCGACACGCCGAACAGGGTGATGGCGTGCTCGTCGGCCAGGTCGAACAGGCGGGACGGGCCGGGGTGGAACGGCGAGCCGTCGTAGAGCACGAGGGAGGCGCCGGCGGCCAGGCCGGAGGCCAGCCAGTTCCACATCATCCAGCCGGCCGTCGTGAAGTAGAAGACCCGGTCGCCGTCGCGGACGTCGCAGTGGAGGCGGTGCTCGACGAGGTGCTTGAGGAGGATCCCGCCGGCCCGGTGGACGATGCACTTGGGCTTCCCCGTCGTGCCCGACGAGTACAGGACGTACAGCGGGTGGTCGAAGGGTCGGGGGGTGAACCGGACGGGGCCGGCCTCGTGTGGCCCGAGGAACGTCGCCAGGTCGACGGCGTCGGCCGGCAGGTCGCCGACGGGTCCACCGGTCGGGTCCTCGGGCACGACGACCACCCGGCGCAGCGAGGGCAGCCCGGCCACCACCTCGGCCAGGCGTCCGGTGACGTCGTGTCGGCGGCCGGCGTAGCGGTAGCCGTCGGTCGCGAACAGGACGACCGGCTGGATCTGCCCGAACCGGTCCAGGACGCCGTCGGTGCCGAAGTCGGGCGACGTCGACGAGAAGACGGCGCCGACCGACGCCGCGGCCAGCATCACCGCATAGGTCTCGGGCACATTGGGCAGCCAGGCGGCCACCCGGTCGCCGGGTTCCACGCCGGCGTCGAGCAGCGCCTGCTGGAGCCTCGACACCAGGGCGTGGAGGTCGGCCCGGGTCAGGTCGCGCTGCCCACCGGGGGCCGTCGGATCCTCGCCCTCGAAGGCCAGGGCCGGCCGGTCGTCGGCGGAACCCAGCAGGGTCTCGGCCACGTTGAGGCGTGCCTCGGGGAAGAACCGGACGTCCAGCAGGTCGCCGGTGTCGAGGCCGGTGGCCGTGGTGGGCCCGGGGTCGCCGACCACGCCGAGGTGGTCCCAGACGGCCCGCCAGAAGGCCTCCGGCCGGTCGATGGACCACCGGTGGAGGTCGCCGGGCGCCACGCCGACCGCGTCGGCGAAGGCCCGCAGGTTGGTGCCCGCCGCCCGTTCCGCGTCGGGGGTCCACAGGGGGGTGGCCATGTCCGCCGAGACTACCGACGGGCGCTTCCACCAGACTGGGGATCGGATCGCGGGCCATGCCGCGGGGAGCCGGCCCGGGCCGGGGACGGAGGGACGTCGTGGAGGTCGAGGATGCCCGATCGGGCCGCTGGTTCGAGGATCTGCCGGTGGGCCTGGTGGTGCGCCACGCCCTGACCCGCACGGTCACCGAGGCCGACAACCTGCAGTTCTGCCTCATGACGCACAACCCGCAGCCGCTGCACCTCGACGCCGAGTTCGCCGCGGGCACCGAGTTCGGCGAACGGCTGGTCAACAGCCTGTTCACCCTGGGCCTGGTGGTCGGCGCGAGCGTGGGCGACACGACGCTGGGCACCACGGTGGCCAACCTGGGCTTCGACGAGACGACGTTCCCGGCGCCGGTGTTCATCGGCGACACGCTGCGCTTCGAGACCGAGGTGGTGGCCGCCCGGGCGTCGGGGTCGCGGCCCGACGCCGGGATCGTGACCTTCGAGCACCGGGCCACCAACCAGCGCGATGAGCTGGTGTGCCGGGCCCGCCGCAACGCCCTCATGCGGCGGCGACCGGCCTGACTCCCGCCGTCCGGCTTCCCAGGGATTCCCGGGAGCGGACGCGCCTAGGCTCCGGCCCGTGCCGCCGCAGGAACCCACCCACGACCACGGGCTTGCCGGCGAGGACCTCCACGTCACGGTGGGTCGCCGTCTCCGCGTGGTGGGCATGCGCTACAGCCGGTCCCGTCGCGTGGTGGTCGACGTGCTGGCCACGGCCGGACGTCCGCTGACCCTGCCCGAGATCCTCGAGGCCGGCCGTCCCGCCGACGACCGGCCCCTCGCCCAGAGCTCCGCCTACCGCAACGTCGGGGAGCTGGTCGACGCCGCGGTGGTCCGTCGGGTCGACTCGGGCGACGACCACGCCCGCTTCGAGTTGCACGAATCGCTCACCGGGCATCATCACCACCTGGTGTGCGACGGCTGTGGCCGGATCGAGGACTTCGAGGTGCCCGACGAGTTCGAGGCCCGGGTGGCCGACCTGGTGGCCGCGGTCGCCGACCGGGGCTTCCGGGTGGACGCCCACCGCTTCGACATGGTCGGCCGCTGCGCCGACTGCGCCTGACCGTGCTCCTGCGTCGACCGGCGGCCCGGGTCGTCCTGCTGGACCGGGACGGTCGGATCTTCATGGTCAACGCCGAGGATCCCCTGGACCCGTTCAAGCCGGCGTGGTGGGAGATCCCGGGTGGCGGCATCGACTGGGGCGAGGACAGCGCGGCGGCCGCCGGCCGGGAGCTGGTCGAGGAGACCGGCATCGACGACTTCGAGATGGGGCCGGTGATCTGGACGCAACACGTCCAGTTCACGTTCGGCGGCTATTTCTTCGACAGCCACGAGAAGATCCACGTGGCGTGGTGCGACGGTGGCGAGTACCGGCCCCGGCACCTCGAGGCCCTGGAGGCCGCGGCGTTCATGGGGGCCCGGTGGTGGACGTTGGACGACCTGCTGGCCTCCGACGAACCGGTGCTGCCGGCGTTGCTGCGGACGCACCTGGCTCCCATCGTGGCCGGCGACCTGCCCGCCGAGCCGATCGACATCTCGCCGGTGCCCCTGGACTGATCGGCGACCGGAACTGACCGGCCACCGGAACTGACAGGCGGCAGGGTCGGGTCAGCCGGTGAGCCCGTCGAGGCCGCCCCAGGCGAGGCGGGCGGCCAGGGCCGCCATCTCGTCGGCGGAGCGGACCCGACCGAGGTGCATCCAGTGGCGGATCATCCCCTCGGACAGTCCGTTGATGCCGGCCGCCATGGCCAGGGCGTCGTCGTGCCCCATGTCGCCCATGATCCGGGTCAGGTACTCGCTGAACGAGTCCCGGACCTGGCGGGCGTCGCGACGGAACTCGGGATCGGTGGCCACGCTGGAGCCGTAGAGCACGGCGAAGGCGGCCGGCCGCTCCTCGAAGAAGCGGAAGAAGGCCCGGAAGCCGGCCTCCACCCGTCGCCGGGGCGTGTCCTCGACCTCGGAGGACTCGATGGCCCGGAGCAGGGCGTCGCCGGTCTCCGCCAGCAGGACCTCGAACAGCTCGTGCTTGGAGGCGAAGTGCTGGTACAGCACCGGCTTGGTGACCCCGGCCTCGGCGGCCACCGCGTTCATGGAGGTGTCGTGGTAGCCGGAGCGGCCGAAGGCCTCCAGCGCCACGTCGAGGATCTGGCGTCGACGCTCGGCGGCCGGCATCCGGGTGGAGCCGTTGGACGGTCCGTCCCCGCGGGTCGCGTCCCCGGGGGCCGCTTCGTCCAGGGCGGTGCCCGGCGTGCTCGTCATGGTGTGACCGTAGGCACACCTGCCGCCCGGGTGACCAGCCGGACGGAACCGGGTCAGTGTCCGGCGGTCCCGCTCCCGGTGGCCCGGTCTTCGTCGGCGGCGGCCCGCACCGCGTAGTGCAGGACGATGGCCGGGGCCAGCACGGCCGACCCGGCGACCAGCAGGACGACCAGCGTGGTGGCCACGGCGTCGGTGAACCCGGTGGCCAGGCCCACGGCGAACACCACGATGGAGACGAGGAAGGCCAGGTAGCCGAGCCGTTGGCCGAGCGAGGCCAGGCGGGCCATGCGGCGGCGCGTCGCCAGGACCGGGTCGTCGCCGGGGTCGCCCCGGGAGAAGGTCGCGTCGTCGGGCCGGTCGTTCACGGCAGCCAGCCTGCCTCGGCGAGCAGCGATTCCAGACGGGCCGCCATGCGCTCGAACGACAGGTGCTCGACGGCCACCCGTCGCTCCTCGGCCAGCCACCGTTCCCGGTCGTCGGCGGCGCCGTCCAGCCAGGCGGCGATGGCGTCCACGTCGTCGGCGTCGAACCATCGGAAGCCCAGCGCCCGGAGCTCGTCGGCCACCGGGTAGGGGCCGACGGCCACCGGACGCAGCGCGAGGGCCGCTTCGATCGGGGGGTTGCCGAAGCCCTCCCAGGTGGACGGGAAGGCCACCAGGTCGGCCGCCGCGTAGAGGTCGGCCCGCGACGGGGCCCGGTGGCGGACGACGGGGCACCGGGCGCCGGCCAGCAGGCGGGCCAGCTCGGGTCCGTAGCCGTCCTCGGCGGGGCCGGGCAGCCAGTAGGTGGCGCCCAGCGCCTCGGCGAGGGCGATGGCCCGGTCGACGGCCTTGCGGGGGATGGCCCGGACGGGGTGGACCACCAGGAGCTCGTCGTCGTCCAGCCCGAGCGCGGCCCGGGTCCGCCTCCGGTCGCCGGGGGCGACCTCGGTCCGGAAGCCGTTGTGGATGGTGGTGGCCACGATGCCCCGGTCGGCCATCTGGCGGCGGGTCAGGTCGTTGATGGTCACGTGGCGCCACGCCGGGTCGTCGGGCGGCAGCTCGGCCACGTGGGCGAACCGCTCCCGCTGCCATGGCGGGTCGTGGTGGTGGAGGATCGCCGGCCGGCCCCGCAGGGCGTCGGCGACCACCCGGGCGGCGGGCAGGTTCAGCGGGATGGTGCACAGGTTCTCGACCACCACCAGGTCCGACCCGGCCAGGGCGTCGACCACCTGATCGGGGTCGGGGCCGGGTTCCGGGTCGTCGTCGGTTCCGACGTCGAGGCCCAGCCCGGGGACGAGCCGCACCGGGCGGGGATCGTCCCACCCGGGTTCGACCCCACCGGCCACCCAGTCGACGTCGAAGCCCAGCCCGGCGAGGGCGTCGGCCCACATCCGGGCCACCACCGAGACGCCGTCGGTGGGCCCGAAGCGGAAGGAGGCGATGGTGCAGCGGGGCATGATCGGGGCGTGGACGTCTTCGGGAAGGGTGGTGGGGGTCTCGGCGGGCTCCCGTCGGACGCCGAGCTGGAGGCGGCGGTCCGCCGGATGCTGGACGCCCACTGGGTCGCCGAAGGGTACGCAGCCCCCCATCAGACGGTCTACCCGTGGCAGTGGCTGTGGGACTCGTGCTTCCACGTGCTGGTGTGGCTGGAGCTGGGCGAGGTGGAGCGGGCGCAGCGGGAGCTGTCGGTGGCCTTCGGTCCGCAGGCGGCGTCGGGGTTCGTGCCCCACATGAACTACGTCCGCGACCCCGGCTTCCACGAGGACCTGTGGGGGCGGCGCGACGGCTCGTCGATCACCCAGCCGCCGATGTACGGCCATGCCGTGGCCGAGCTGGTCCGGGCCGGGCACCGGCCGGCCGACGAGGTGCTGGCCGCGGCGACGGCCGGCCTGCGGTTCCTGCTCGACCGGCGTCGCCACCCGTCGGGCCTGGTCCGGGTCTGCCATCCGTGGGAGACCGGGGCCGACGACTCGCCCCGCTGGGACGACCACTGCCCCGGCGGCTTCGACCGGGACCGGTGGCGGGCCACCAAGGACCGGCTGGCGTCCATGGTGGAGACCGGACCCGACGCCGACGCGCTGGCCAACCCCGGGTTCGACGTGGCTCCGGCGGGCTTCAACGCCCTGGTGGCCTTCAATGCCCGGGAGCTGGCCGGCGTCACCGGCGACGACCGCCTGGCCGTGGACGCCGACGTGCTGGCCGGCCACCTGGCGGACCGGTGGGATCCGGCGCTCGGGACCTGGACGGACGTCGGCCCGACGGCCGACGGGTCGGGTCGGGTCCGCACGGCCGACGCCCTGCTGGGGCTGCTGGTCGACGACGGGCCGGGCCGGGCGGCCCGGGTGGTCGACCAGCTGCTGGATCCGTCCGCCCACGGCGGGCCGGTCGGGCCGACCGGCGTGCACCGGGCCGAGCCGTCGTTCGACCCCGGCGCGTACTGGCGGGGTCCGGTGTGGCCCCAGCTGGCCTACCTGCTGGTGCGGGCCGTGGCCGGGCACTCGCCGACCGCGGCGGCCACCCTGGCCCGGTCCACGGTGGCCGGGGCGTGGGCCTCGGGCCTGGCCGAGTACTGGGACCCCGACACCGGCGCGGGGCTCGGGGCGATCCCCCAGTCGTGGACGGGGCTGGCCCTGGTGCTGTCCCGTCGGTGGGCGGGGACCCGCCCCCCGGAGGAGCGGGGCTAGCGCCGGGAGTCCCGGGCGGTGCCGACCAGCTCGGCGCCGTCGTCTCGGAACACGTAGCAGTGGATGCCACGGAACACGGCCCGCTCGTGCTCGAAGTCGGTCCGGTTCGGCGTGAGGTAGCCCAGGTCCAGTTCCGAGAGCTCGTAGATCAACCCCACGAACCCGGCGAAGGCGGCGTAGCACTCGGCCCGGGCGTAGGCCTCCATCTCCCGGTCGCCGGGCCACGGTGCACCGGGCCGGGCCGGGTGTTCGGTCCGCAGGTAGACCTCGTGCTGGTGGGGGCCCTCGCACGGCACCCGGGTGTCGATCTCCACCAGGCGGTCGTCGCGGACCCACGAGTAGCTGTTGAAGCAGGTGCCGGCGCCCAGGTCGTGGAGGTTGACCACCTCGCCCACCCAGTCGGGGATCCCGTCCTCGGCCAGGGTGGGTCGGACCTCCACCATCGAGGTGGTCGGGGCGGCGGCCTCGCCGTCGTCGCCCGATCCCGATCCACCGTCGGGACCCGGATCACCGGTCGACCCGCAGGCCGCTCCGACCACCAGGACGGTCGCCACAGCGGCCACCAGCGCCGTCCGGCCCCGGAGGCCAGTGCCGAGGCGGGGCGTCGTCATGGGGTCAGGGTACGACCGACCGGTACCGTGACGGGGTGCCGGTGGTCGAGTTGCGCGCCGCGGTCGCGCTGCTGGGGCGCTTTCCCGCCCTGTCGGGGGTCGACCTGTCCGTCGACGCCGGCGAGACCGTGCTGGTGCGCGGTCCGAACGGGGCCGGCAAGACGACGCTGCTGCGCCTGTGCGCCGGCCTGGTCCGACCCGAGTCCGGTTCGGCCACCGTGCTCGGCCACGACCTGGGCGACGGAGCGGACCGTCGGGCGGTCCGGCGCCGGGTGGCCCTGCTGGGACACGGCGCGGCGCTCTACGACGACCTGACGGTGGGGGAGAACCTCCGCTTCTGGGCCCGGGCGGCCGGCCTGTCGTCAGGCTCCGGTCCCGACGGCGTCGACCAGCGGGTGGCCGGGGCGCTGGACCGACTCGCCGTCCCCGAACGCCTGGTCGACCAGCGGGCGGCCGTCCTCTCCCAGGGGCAGCGTCGCCGGGTGGCCCTGGCCGCGCTGGTGGTGCGGCGCCCCGACCTGTGGCTGATGGACGAGCCGCACGCCGGCCTCGACCAGGCGGGGCGCGACGTGGTGGACGGGCTGGTGGCCGAGGCGGTGGCCGCCGGCGGAACCGTGGTCGTGTCGTCGCACGAGCTGGAGCGGGTCGCCGCCCTGTCGCCCCGGGTGGTGACCCTGGCCGGTGGACGGGTGGTCGACGGACGCGCCGGGGGAGGGGCCACCTGATGGGTCCGTTCCTGCGCGACGCGTGGCTGGTCGCCGAACGCGACCTGCGCATCGAGGCCCGGTCCCGGGTCGTCCTCCACCAGGTGGTGCCCTTCTCGGTCCTGGTGCTGGTCCTGTTCGGGTTCGCCCTGGACGCCGACCACCGCACCCTGCGGACCTTCGCCCCGGGCCTGTTCTGGGTGGCCGTCCTGCTGAGCGCACTGCTGGCCGTCCAGCGATCGGCGGCCCTCGACCGGGCCGACGGGACCGACACCGCGCTGCGCATGTCCGGCCTGTCGCCCGTCGCACTGTTCCTGGGTCGGGCGACGGCCGTCTTCGTACAGGTGGTGGCCCTCCAGGTGGTGCTGGTCGGCGGACTGCTGGTCCTCTACGACGTCGCGGTGGAGGACCCCCTGCTGCTGGTCGTGGCCGGCCTCGTCGCCGGGGTCGCCGTGGCGGCCGCCGGTACCCTCTACGGCGCGCTGGCCTCGGGTCTCGGGGTGCGGGAGACGCTCCTCCCCATCCTCCTGCTCCCGGTGCTGGCGCCGGTGCTGATCGGGGCCACCCGGGCGTTCGACGACGCCCTCGGGGCCGCGGCCGTGGACGGCTGGTCGTGGACCGGCCTGCTCGCGGTGGCCGCCCTGGTCCTCACCGTGGTCGGCGCGTCGGCCCACGGCGCGCTGGTCGAGGACTGATCGGGAGCGACGATGGGCACGACGACAGGCACCGCCGCGGGGACCCGCGACACCACCGGTTCGCCGCGGTCGCGCCTGCTGGGCGTCGTCACGCTGCTGGCCGTGGCCGTGCTCGGGGTGCTGGCCTTCGTCCTGACCGACCCCGACGTGCGGATCCATCCCACCACCGGCGAGGAGTTCGGCCAGTTCGACGCCGTGCGGATGCTCTACGTGCACGTGCCGCTGGCCGTCATGACCTACCTGGCCTACGGGATCTGCGCCGTGGCCAGCGTCGGGGTGCTGGTGAAGAGGACCCCGTGGTGGGACGTCACCGCCCACGCGGCGGCCGAGGTGGGCACCGTGTTCTGCGGGCTGGTGCTGGTCACCGGCTCCATCTGGGGCCGTCCGGTGTGGAACACCTGGTGGGAGTGGGGCGACGTGCGCCTGATGACCACCCTGGTCCTGTTCCTGATGTTCACCGGCTACCTGGCCCTGCGACGCACCACCGACGATCCGCGACGCCAGGCCCGCCGGGCGGCCGTGGTGGCGCTGGTGGCCGTGCTGGACATCCCGCTCGTCAACCGGTCGGTGGAGTGGTGGGAGAACCGGACGCTGCACCAGCGCTCCACCATCGGGGAGCTCAAGATCGAGGACCTCACCCTGTTCACCCTCTTCTTCGGCTTCGTGACCGCCGGCCTGGTCCTGGCCTGGCTGCTGCTGCACCGGTTCCGGGTCGGCTGGCTGGAGCAGGCGGCGCTCGACCACGGCGTGGCGGCGGCCATCGCCGAACGCCACGCCGAGACCGACGACGCCGAGGTGCTCCGATCTGTGGGTGAGCGCGCCGCGGGCGAGGGCACCAGCGGAGACGGGGAGCCGGGCTCGTGACGCACGTGGGCTACCTGGTGGCCGGGTGGGGGATCGTGGTCGGCGTGCTCGGCACCTACGCGGTGCGCCTCGTCCGTCGTGGGCGGGCGCTGAGCGGCCGGGTGCCCGAGGTCCACCGCCGTTGGCTCGAGGCCCCGGGCCCCGCGGGGTCCGAGGACGGGAGGGCCTCCGGTGCCTGATCCCGGCGACGGGCCGGAGGAGGTTCCCGGGGGGTCGCCCACCGGGCCGTCGCTCGACCTGACGCCGTCGCCGTCGCGCCCCGAACGGGCCCGACGTCGCCCGGTGGCCGTCGTGGCCGTCGTGGCCGTGCTGGTGGCCGTGGTCGCCGTGCTCCTGCGCACCCTGGGCGACGCGTCCCTGTTCTTCTACGAGGTCTCCGAGGCCGTGGAGCGCCGGACCGAGCTGGCCGACGCCCGGTTCCGGGTCGTCGGCACCCCGCAGCCCGGCCTCGTGGAGCTCGACGTGGACGGCGAGCCGGCGGTGGTCTTCACCCTGTGCGCCGGCCACGTGCTGGCCGACGTGGCCCACGTCGGTGACCCGGCCGAGCTCTTCCAGCCCGGGGTGCCGGTGGTCCTCCAGGGCGTCTGGGTGGCCGGGCCGGTCCCCGGCCTCGCCGACCTCGACGGGTCGTCCGACGACGGCTGGCACCTGCGCACCGACCACATGGTGGTCAAGCACGACAACGACTACCGGGGCGAGGGCGCCGAGCTGGAGCCCTGCGGCACCGGGGTCGCCGGGGAGTGAACGCCACCCTCGGGACGGGGTTCGTCGCCCTCGGCCTGGTCGCCGCGGTGGCCGGGGTGGCCACCACCGGCCGGGCGCTGGCCAGCGGGCACCTTCGCCTGATCGCCCGCTCGACCACCTGGGTGTGGCTGCTGGCCGTGGCCGCCGTCGGCCAGGTGGTGGTCATGGAGCGGGCGCTCATCACCCGCGACTTCACCGTGGCCTTCGTGGCCGAGCACGGCAGCCACCGCACCCCGGCGCTGTTCAACGTGGCCACCCTGTGGTCGGCGCTGGAGGGGTCGATCCTGCTGTGGGTCCTCGTGCTGGTCGGCTACCTGGTGCTGGTGGCCCGCCGCTTCCGGGACCGCCTCGAGGACCCGATGGTCGGCTGGACCCTGCTGGTCATGTTCGCCGTCTGCACGTTCTTCTTCCTGCTGCTGGCTGGCCCGGCCCAGCCGTTCGGGCGGTTCGAGCCGTGGGCCGGCTACGACGGGCCGGGCCCCAACCCGCTGCTCCAGAACCACGTGCTCATGGCCTTCCACCCACCGGTGCTGTACCTGGGCTACGTCGGGTTCACCGTGCCGTTCGCCCTGGCCGTGGCCGCCCTGGCCACCGGCCGTCTCGGCGAGGGGTGGCTGCTGGAGGCCCGTCGGTGGACGCTGGTGGCCTGGGGTTGCCTGACCGTCGGGATCCTGCTCGGGGCGTGGTGGTCCTACGACGTGCTCGGGTGGGGTGGCTACTGGGCGTGGGACCCGGTCGAGAACGCCTCGTTCCTGCCGTGGCTGACCGGCACCGCCTACCTGCACTCGGTCATGGTCCAGGAACGCCAGGGGATGCTGCGGGTCTGGAACCTGTCGCTCCTGTGCGCCACCTTCGCCCTGACCATCCTGGGCACGTTCATCACCCGGTCGGGCGTGCTGGAGTCGGTGCACGCCTTCACCGAGTCGGGGGTCGGGCCGCTGCTACTGGGCTTCTTCGCCCTGGTGGTGGCGGTCACCGTGGGCCTGATCGGCTGGCGGGGCGACGCCCTGCGGTCGCCGGGATCCATCGAGTCGCCGGTGTCGCGCACCGGGGCGTTCCTCGGCAACAACCTGCTGTTCGGGGCCTTCGCCTTCGTGGTGCTGCTCGGCACGGTGTTCCCGCTCCTCGTCGAGGCGGCCCGCGGCGACCGCATCGCGGTGGGCAACCCGTACTTCGAGCGGATGACCATGCCCATCGGGTTCGCCCTGCTGTTCCTCATGGCCGTCGCTCCGGCCCTGCCGTGGGGGCGGGCCACCACCGAGGTGCTGTCGGTCCGCCTGCGTGTCCCGGCGCTGGCCGGGGCGGTGGCCATGGCCGGCTCGGTGGTCCTCGGCGGTCGGGGCTGGGCGCCGACGCTGGCCGTGGGCCTCGGGGGCTTCGCCGCCGGTGGGGCGGTCCGCCACCTGTTCCTGGCCGTGCGGGCCCGGGGCCTGCGGGGCCTGGCCGGCCGGTCCAGCGGCGGGATGGTGGTCCACGTGGGCGTGGCCGTGGTCGCCGTGGCCATGGCCTGCTCGTCGGCCTACGTCCGCCAGGCCGAGTTCCGCTTCGACGAGGTGGGCGACCGGGCCGCCTTCGCCGGCCACCAACTGGTCTTCGACGGGCTGTCGGTGGTCGACCTCCCGGAGAAGTCCGAGACGCGGGTGGCCGTGCTGGTCGACGGCGGGCGCCACGAGCCGGCCATCAGCGTGTTCCCGTTCGGCGGCCAGACCATCGGCACGCCCTCCACCCGGTCGACGTGGCGCGACGACCTGCAGCTGGCCGTGCTGGCCGTCCCCGACGGCTCCGGGGACGACGCCGGCGGCGATGCCACGGTGGTGCGGGTGACGGTGCAGCCGCTGGTGTCGTGGCTGTGGATCGGTGGCGCGGTGACGGCCCTCGGGACGCTGCTGGCCGCCCTGCCCGGCGCCGGCAGCCCGACCGGTCGGACCCGCCGGGCCGACTCTCCCGGTGATCCTGAGCCCGCGGTCGGCGACGGGGCCACCACGTGAACCCGGTCCGGACCGCGGCGGCGGTCATCGGCCTGGTGCTGGCCCTGCTGGTGGTGGTGTTCGCCACCCGGGACGCCGGCCGGGACCGCCTGACCACCCACCTGGTGGGGGCCGTGGCCCCCCCGGTGGTCGGCACCACCGTGGACGGCGACGCCTGGGACCTCGACGACCAGCGGGGTCGCTGGGTGCTGGTCAACTTCTTCTCCACCACCTGCGTGCCGTGCGTCGAGGAGCACCCGGAGCTGGTGGCCTTCGCAGCCGCCCACGGTCCCGTCGGGGCGCGGGCCTCCGGCGACCCGGACCGGCCGGAGGTGCGGGTGGTCAGCGTGGCCTTCGACGACCGGGCATCGGCGGTGGCCGACTTCTTCGCCGCCAACGGCGGCGGCTGGGCGGTGCTGGCCGCCGACACGGGGCGGATCGCCGTGGACTGGGGCGTGGTGGCCGTGCCCGAGTCGTACCTGGTCACCCCGTCGGGGTACGTGGCGGCCAAGGTGGTGGGCGGGGTGGTGCGCGAGGACCTCGAGGACCTGCTGGCCGGGGCGATGGGCGCGTCGGCGGTGCGGGGTGACGGGGCGGGAGGCGGGGCGTGACCCGCTCCCGGGTCCTGTGGCTGGTGGTCCTGGCGGTGGCCGTGGGCAGCCTGGTGGCGTCCGAGGCCGTCGAGCGGGCTCCGCGCACCAACGCCGAGCGGGTCCACGCCCTGGCCGACGACTTCGCCTGTCCGGTCTGCCAGGGCCAGTCCCTGGGCGAGTCGGACGTGCCGGTGGCCCGCACCATCCGGGCCGCCATGCGGACCATGGTCGACGAGGGCCGGACCGACGACCAGGTCCGGCTCATGCTGGTGGAGCGCTTCGGCGAGCAGGTCGACTACACCCCGACCGGGCGCGGCCTGACCGGGCTGGTGTGGATCCTCCCGGTGGTGGCCGGCGCGGTGGCCGTGGTCGCGGTGGGGACCGCGGTCCGCCGGTGGAGCGTCGGGGGGGCGACCGGCGCCACCGCCGAGGACCGGGGTCGTCGACCGTCGGTGGGTGCCGCCACGGTGGCGGGGGTGGTGGTGGTCGGCGTGCTGGCCGGCGTGCTGGTGGCCCGCACGGCCGGTGACCGGGGGGCGTCGGACACCCTGACCGGCGACATCCGATCGTCGACGCGGACGATGCTGGCCGAGGCGGCCGTGGCCGCACCCCACGAGGCCGAGGCGTTGTACGGCCGGGTGCTCGAACTCCAGCCATCGAACGTGGAGGCGCTGGCCTACCGGGGCTGGTCGCGCTGGCGCACCGGCGACCGGGAGGCGGCCCGGGACGACCTGGACGACGCGGTGGCCGTCGACGCGGGATATGCCGACGTCCGGGTGTTCCGGGCATCGGCCCGCCACGCCGACGGCGACCATGCCGGAGCGGCCGCCGACCTGGTGGTCCTCGACGGCCTGGACGCGCCGCCCATCGTCGACGACCTGCTGGCCGCCAGCCGCCTGCGCCAGCGCATCGCCGGGGGCCTGGCCGACGCCGGCGAGCTGCTGGCCGCCCTCGAGCTGCTCGACTCGGGGCTCGACCCTGACGGCGACGGCGACGGCGGCTCGCCGGCCGATGCCGCCCTGTTGGCCGAACGGGGCTGGCTGCTGGCCGCCACCCGGGTGCCCGAGCTGGTGGAGCGGGGCCTCGCCGCCCTGGACGGGGCGGTGGCGGCCGACCCGACCGACCCGTACGCCCGGGCCTACCGGGCGGTGGTGGTGGCCGTGGTGGCCGCCCGGCCGGGCGACGCCGTCGACGACGTGGCGGCCTTCGCCGCCCTGGATGGGCCGCCAGCCGACCTGGTCGAGCTGCTCCGCACCGCCGGGCTGCTGGCCGACTGACCGGCCCGCCGCCGGGCTACTGGTGCCTGACTACTGGTGCCTGACTACTGGTGATAGTGGGCGTGGGTGACGGCGCCGTCGGCGACGGTCAGCTCCCACACCGAGGCGTAGGCGCAGCCCCGTCCGCCGCTGAGCCCGGCGCCGTCGGCCACCACGTCGCGGACCACGTCGGGGATCACGTCGGAGTGGCTGCACAGCACCACCACCCGCCCGTCGACCGACGGGTCGGCGGCCAGGCGACGGACCAGTTCGGTGGTGGTCGATGAGCCGCCCTCGAAGAGGGCCGGGTCGTCGTCGACGGCCAGATCGTGGCGGGCGGCCAGGGGGCCGACGGTCTGGAGGCACCGGACGGCCCGGCTGCTGTGGATGGCGGCCAGCGTCCGACCGGACAGCACCGGTCCCACGGCGTCAGGGAGGCGGTCGGCCTGGTCGCGTCCGCCGGCGTCCAGCGGCCGGTCGGCGTCGTCGCCCGACCAGCGGTAGGGGTCGCCGGCCGATCCGTGCCGGACCAGGAGGATGCTCACGGGCGACGCGGTCGGAGGTGGGTCCGGCTCAGGCCGTCACGTCGGTGATGCAGACGGCGTCGCCCATGGGCAGCGACGATCGCACCTCGGCGGTGGCCTCGCCGTACAGGGTGCCGAGCATGCCGCGGACCAGGCCGCGGTCGACGGCGCAGATCACCGGGTGCTCGATGGGGGCGCCGCCGAACGGGCAGTGCTCGGACACGATCCGCAGCCGGTCGTCGCCGGACCGCTCGGCCCGGGCGGCGAACCCGTGGGCGGTGAGGGCCTCGGCCACCACCTGCATGGCCGACCGCAGCGACCGGTGGGCCTCGTCCTCGCCCAGGGCGTCGGCCATGCTCCGGCCCACCTCGGCGCCCACCTCCTCGGCCATGGCCTCGGCCTGGTCGGGTGGCAGCAGGGCCAGGGCCCGTCCCAGCAGGCTGACCAGCACCGCGTCCTGGCGGACCGGCAGCTCCAGCGGCGTGCCGGGGTCGGCCACCCGGTAGTGCTTCGACGGGCGGCCCGCCGAGGCGCCCTCGGGTCGTTCGACGGCGATCTCCAGGTAGCCGCCGGCGGCCAGCTTGTCGAGGTGGTGGCGGGCCACGTTGGGGTGGAGGTCGAAGGCCCCGGCGGCCTCGGCGGCGGTCACCCCGGTGCCGTCGGCCCGTTCCCGGACGTGGAGGTAGATGTCCCGCCGGGTGGGGTCGCCGAAGGCTCCGGTGATGGCAGTGACCGCCGAGGCGAACTCGGTGGCCGTGAGGGGGGCCCCGTCCACCCGGTTAGCCTACCGATCCCGCTCGGGTGGACGTCCGGAGCCCCTCTCCGGCGGCCCCGATCGCAGCCCAGCCAGCACCCACAGGAGCCCCCGTGCCGGTCACCGAATCCCAGGTCGTCGATGCCCTGCGCCCCGTCCAGGACCCCGAACTGCGACGAAGCATCGTCGACCTCGGCATGGTCCGGACCGTCGGCATCGACGGTGGCCGGGTCGACGTCGAGGTCGCCCTGACGGTGCCCGGCTGCCCCATGAAGGCCGAGATCCAGGCCGCCGTGGACGGCGCCGTGGCCGCCCTGGACGGCGTCGACGTCGTCGGCGTGTCGTTCACCACCATGACCGAGTCCGAGCTGGCCGAGCTGCGCGAGCGCCTCCACGGCGACCCGGCGGCCACCGCGGGCACCAACTCCACCTACGGCCACTCCGAGGGGCGGGCCGTGCCGTTCGCCGAGGCCAACTCGTCGACCCGGGTCCTGCTGGTGGCCTCGGGCAAGGGCGGCGTGGGCAAGTCGTCGGTCACCACCAACCTGGCCGTGGCCCTGGCCGGTCGGGGGAAGGACGTTGCCGTCGTCGACGCCGACGTGTGGGGCTTCTCCATCCCCCGGATGCTGGGCGTGTCCCACGCTCCGACGGTCATCGACGAGATGCTGATCCCGCCGGAGGCCCACGGCGTGCGGTGCATCTCGATGGGCTTCTTCGCCGAGGAGGACCAGCCGGTCATCTGGCGGGGCCCCATGCTGCACAAGGCCCTCGAGCAGTTCCTGACCGACGTCTACTGGGACGAGCCCGACTACCTGCTGGTCGACCTGCCCCCGGGCACCGGCGACATCTCCATCTCGCTGGCCGGGTTCCTGCCCACCGCCGAGATGTACGTGGTGACCACCCCGCAGCCGGCCGCCCAGACGGTGGCCCAGCGGGCGGCGTTCATGGCCGACAAGGTGAACCTGAAGGTCCACGGCGTGATCGAGAACATGTCGTGGTTCACCGGCGACGACGGGACGCGCTACGAGCTGTTCGGCGCCGGTGGGGGCACGGCGCTGGCCGAACGCCTGGAGGTTCCCCTCCTCGGCCAGGTGCCCCTCGTGCCCGCCCTGCGCGACGGTGCCGACACCGGTCGTCCGGTGGCGACGGACCCGACGACGGAGGTCGGGGCCGTGTTCGCCGAGATGGCCCGGGTGCTGGACGAGGACATGAAGCCGACGAAGCGTCGGCACCGGGAACTGAAGATCGTCTGACCACCGGACGAGGACGAGTCACGGGACGAGGACAGGGGAAGCGACACGTGGACGTACGCATCGGGGTCACCAACACCCCCAAGGAGATCACCGTGGAGCTGGCCGACGACGTGGACGTCGACGGCCTGGTGGCCGAGGTGGAGCAGGCGGTGGCCGGCGACGCAGCCGTGCTGTGGCTGACCGACGTGCGCGGGCGACGGGTCGGCGTGCCGGCCGAGCGCATCGCCTACGTCGACCTGGGTGCCGCCGGAGGTGCCCGCCCGGTCGGCTTCGGCTGATCGGACGTCCGGGTCACCGCGTCGGCGGACGACCGGACCGACCCACCATGGCGACCCTCGCCGAGCTGGCCCGCTCCCACACCGACCTCGACGAGCCGCGCCTCGCCCACCTCCAGGACCTGGTCAGCTCGTGGGGCCTGCTGGCCGACCTCTCCTTCGCCGACCTGCTGCTGTTCGGTCGGGGTGGTGGACCGGCGGCCGATCGGCTGGTCCTGCTGGGCCACGTCCGACCCACCACCGGGACCACGCTGTACCGGGCCGACCTCATGGGGCAGGTCTTCGAGGCGCGTCGACGTCCGCTGGTCAGCGAGGCCTTCGAGACGGGGACGACGGTGCGGGGCACCGTCAACGTGGGCGCCGATCGCGACGTGCGGGTCACGGCGGTCCCCGTGGTGCGGGACGGCCAGACGGTGGCCGTGCTGGCCCGGGAGCGCATCCGGCCGGTCGACCGGTCGACCAGCGAGCAGGAACGCACCTACGTGGGGGTCTTCGACCGCTTCGCGGCGATGATCGAGGGCGGCGAGTTCCCGTACCGCGACGAGGAGCGCCTCCGCCACCGCACCCCCCGGGTGGGCGACGGCCTGCTGCTGGTCGACGCCGACGGGCGCATCGAGTTCGCCTCGCCCAACGCCGTGTCGTCGCTCCACCGCCTCGGGATGACCCGGGGGGTGACCGGGGCGCGCTTCGACGACACGGGGCTGGGTTCGGCCATGCTGCGCTCGGCGTTCGCCCGTCGCACCGCGGTGATCGACGAGCTGGAGCGGACCGACGACCGGTCCGAGGTCAGCCTGTCGGTGGTCAGCCACTGCTTCCCGCTGCTGGCCCAGGGGGTGGCCACGGGGGCCATCGTGCTGGTCCGTGACGTCACCGAGTTGCGCCGCCGGGACCGCCAGCTGGTCTCCAAGGACACCACCATCCGGGAGATCCACCACCGGGTGAAGAACAACCTGCAGACCATCTCGTCGCTGCTCCGCCTCCAGGCCCGCCGCCTGCAGGGCGAGGAGGCCCGCTCGGCCCTCGGCGAGTCGGTGCGCCGCATCGGGGCCATCTCGGTGGTGCACGAGACGCTGGCCCAGAGCGCCGACGACGACGTGGCGTTCAGCGAGATCGTCCGTCCGCTGGTCCGGGTGGTGGAGGAGAGCGTGTCGTCGCCGTTGCGACCCCTGGCGTTCACCGTCGACGGCGACGCCGGGACGGTGCCCGGCCAGGTCACGACCACTCTGGCCGTGGTGCTGACCGAGTTGCTGCAGAACGCCGTCGACCACGCCTTCCCAGCGTCGTCGACGGCCCCCGACGTCGGCGATCCCGAGCCCGGGTCGGTGCGCATCGAGCTGGAGCGTCGAAGCGACGGGCTCTCGGTCCGGGTGGTCGACGACGGGGTGGGCCTGCCCGACGGCTTCGACGTGGCCGAGGCCACCGGCCTGGGCCTGACCATCGTCCGGACCTTCGTGGAGGGCGAGCTGGGTGGTCGGATCAGCCTGCGCCCCGTGGAGCGGGGTCGGGGCACGGTGGCCGAGGTGCGGGTGCCGGCCAGCCGCCTCGTCGGTCCGTGGGGCGACTCCCGCGATCCGACCGGCTGAGCCCACACCCGGACGCCACCCGGGGCGTGCCGAGCGCCCACCACCGGGGCCTAGGGTCGGGGCGTGTCCGACGGCTCCTCCTCCCGACGCCCGCTGGTGGTGGCCCACCGGGGCGCCTCGGCCGATCGCCTCGAGAACACCGTCGAGGCCTTCGTGGAGGCTCGCGACCAGGGTGCCGACTGGGTGGAGCTGGACGTGCGGGTCTCGGCCGACGACGTGCTCGTCGTCCACCACGACGCCCACTATCCGGACGGGCGCCTGGTCCGGGACGTGCCCATGGACGAGGTGCCCGACCACGTCCCGTCCCTGGCCGAGGCGTTCGAGGCGTGCGACGGCATGGGCGTCAACGTCGAGGTGAAGAACCTGCCCGGCGACCCCGACCACGAGGCCTCGGTGGTGGCCTGCGAGGCGGTGGCCGGCCTGGCGTCGGCCTACCGAACGCCCGACCTGCTGCTGGTGTCGTCGTTCGACATCGCGGCCGTGGACCGCATCCGGGCCGCCGACCCGACGGTGCCCACCGCCTGGGTGGTGGCCGAGCGGCACGGCACCGACCTGGTGCTGGACCGCACGGTGGCCCACGGGCACGGCTCGGTGAACCCGTGGGACGAGCTGGTCGACGAGCACCTGGTGGAGGCCTCCCACGCCCGTGGCCTGTCCGTCCTCGTCTGGACGGTGGACGAGGCCGAGCGGATGGACCGCCTGGCCCGCTGGGGCGTGGACGGGATCATCACCAACCGGCCGGGCCTGGCCCGGTCGGTCGTCGACGGCTGAGCCGCCCCGCGGGGTCGGTCAGGCGAGGGCCGGCGAGCCCAGCGGCACCACGAGGTCCAGGGCCGACGGATGGTGCCGGACCTCCACGGTGGTCGCCTCGCCCACGTGGTCGCCGTCGACCTGCAGCGGCACCGGTCGCTCGGCGGTGACGGTGGCGGCCTCCACGTCGTCGACCGTGGTCACCGACGGGGACCGGCCGGCGGCGGCCCGGAGGCCGGCGGCCGCGGCCATGGTGGTGGCCACCGTCCCCAGCCGCAGGTCGCGGAACGAGACCACGGACAGCGGACGGTCGAGGGCGGCCGCCGGGGCCAGCGACAGGCCCCGGGTGCCCAGGTAGGTGTAGGGGTCGGTGTTCAGGCACACGGCGAACACCGACGGGAGGCCGGGCGCTTCGGCCCGCTCCCCATCGTCGCCGATGGCCACCCGGAAGGTGGGGCGGCGGTGGTCGTAGTGGCGGACCCAGGTGTCGACGGAGGCGGCCACGAAGAGGGGGTGGCCGGCGAAGCGCTTCAGCAGGCCGCCCCGTCGCTCGACCTGTTCGACCACCGCGGCGTCGAAGCCGATGCCGGCGTGGAACAGGAAGTGGCGGCCGTTCACCGAGCCGAGGCCGACGCGGTGAATGGAGGCGGCCTCGACGGCGTCGAGGAGCGCGCCGGTGGCCTCCACGGGGTCGTCGGGCAGGCCGAGGGTGCGGGCGAAGACGTTGGTGGAGCCGCCGGGGAGCGCCGCCAGTGCCGTGTCGGTGCCGACGAGGCCGTTGGCGGCCTCGTTGAGGGTGCCATCGCCGCCGAGGACCACGACCACGTCGATGCCGTCGTTGGCCGCGCCCTGGGCGAGGCGGGTGGCGTGTCCCCGACGGGTGGTGGCCGCCACCTCGAGGCGGTGGTCGGCCGACAACGCCTTCTGGATCACGATGCGGGTCCGGGCCGTCACCGACGAGGCCGACGGGTTCACCACCAGCAGCAACCTCATGGGCCTCGACCCTAGGGCGCGGATCCGACCTCGGACCGGCGGGTTCGTGGCCCCGGCGCGTGACGGACGACCGGGCCGAAATCGCCCGGTCCGGCTCGTCCGGTTTCGGCCGTGGTCGGGCAGACTTCGGTCCATGAACGTCGTCGTGTGTGTGAAGCAGATCCCCGACCCGGCTGACCCGGGTGCGCTGGATCCGGAGACCAGGACCCTCAAGCGGGACGTCAAGCTCATCCTGGATGAGTCGGACTCGTACGGGGTCGAGATGGGCCTGCAGTTGGTGGACGCCGCCGGCGAGGGCGAGGTCCGCCTCGTCTCCATGGCCCCCAACAACGAGGTGAGCGGCCTGCGGACCGCCCTGGCCATGGGTGCCGAGAGCGCCGTGCTGGTCAGCGACGAGGCCCTGGCCGGCTCGGACGCCCTGTCGACGGCCAAGGTGCTCGCCGCGGCGATCGCCCGCTGCGAGCCCGACCTGGTGCTGGCCGCCACGGAGTCCAGCGACGGCTACACCGGCACCGTCCCGGTGCAGGTCGCCGAACTGATGGACCTCCCGTCGGTCACCTTCGGCAAGGAGATCACCGTCGAGGGCGGCACGGCCACCGTGAAGCGCCAGACCGAGGCCGGCTACGACGAGGTCGAGTGCCCGCTGCCGTGCGTGGTCTCGGTGACCGCCGGCGTGGTCGAGCCCCGCTACCCCTCGTTCAAGGGGATCATGGCCGCCAAGAACAAGCCGGTCGAGGAGCTCGATCTGGCCGGGCTGGGGATCGACCCGACCACGGTGGGGTGGGCCGGTGCCCGCCAGGAGATCACCGAGATCGCCGAGGCTCCCGCCCGGGAGGCCGGCGAGGTCATCGTCGACGAGGGCGACGCCCACGAGCGCATCCTGGCGTTCCTGGACGACCTCAAGGTCCTGTAGGAGGCCGTCATGGGAATCTCGAAGATCTGGGTGTACGGCGAGGCCACCGAGGCCGGTGCGACCGCCGGGACGCTCGAACTGCTGACCAAGGCCCGTTCGCTGGCCGACACCGTCGAGGTGGTCATGGCCGGCGACGCCGCCGCGGTGGCCGCCGAGCTGGGCGCCCACGGCGCCACCACCGTCCACACCGTCGGCGACCTGGCCGGTTCGCTGCCCGGTACCAGGGTGGCCTCGGCCATCGCCGCCGCGGTGGCCGCCGGGACCGGCCCCGACGTGCTGCTGGCCACCACCTCCTATGACGGCCGCGACGTGGCCGGCCGCCTGTCGGCCAAGGTCGACCGTCCGGTGCTCACCAACGTGGTCGACCTCGTCGCCGACGGTGATCGCCTGCTGGGCAGCGAGCCCGTGTTCGGCGGGACCACCGACGTCCTGACCGGCTTTACGGACGGTGGCCTGGCCATCTTCCTGGTCCGCCCGAAGTCGTTCGCCGCCGAGGAGTCCGGTGGCGGCCCCGCGGCCGTGGCCGAGCTGGCCGCCGGCGACCTGGGCAACACCGGCACCGCGGTGGTCAAGGACCGCTTCGTCGAGGAGAGCACCGGCCCGAAACTGGACGAGGCGGCCGTGGTCGTCTCCGGTGGCCGTGGCCTGGGCGAGGCCGACAAGTACGAGATGATCGAGACCCTGGCCAAGCTGGTCAAGGGCGCGCCGGGCGCCTCGCGTGCCGTGGTCGACGCCGGGTGGGTCCCGTACTCGTACCAGGTCGGCCAGACCGGCAAGGTCGTGAAGCCCACCGTCTACCTGGCCTGCGGCATCTCCGGTGCCACGCAGCACCTGGTGGGCATGAAGGGCTCGGCCAACATCGTCGCCATCAACAAGGACGAGGAGGCCCCCATCTTCGGCGTGGCCGACCTCGGCATCGTGGGCGACGTGCACAAGGTGCTGCCCAAGCTGATCGAGGCCCTCCAGGCCCGAGGCTGAGCCTCTCCAGCAGGGGGACCGCCGGCCTCTGGGGCCGCGGTCCGGGGAATCGCCGACCTTCGCCGAGGTCCTACCTCTTCACGGCCTACCGGTCGTAGAGGATCGGGGTGCGGTCGTCGGGGTGGTTGGTGCCCAGGTTCGCCGACGAGACGTGGCGGGCGAAGATGAGGTCGGCGAAGGCCGTCCACGCCGGGTCCTGACGTCCGCAGGCCCGCCACGGGTTGGCGACCAACTCGTCGAAGCGGGCGTCCCGGGGGATGCCGAGCGCATCGGCGGCCTGGCGGATGTCCATGCCATGGGTGGTGCGCGGGTCGAGGTGGATGGCCATGCCGGCCAGGTCGTCGGCCGACCAGGGTGCCGTCATGTAGGGCAGGCCGTCCCAGCGCGAGACGGCGCTGTAGGCGCAGTAGTTGTGCTCGAGGCCCATGGCGTGGCTGGCCTCGTGGAAGTTGATGCTGCAGCACGGGTTGTTGACCGTGCCGCCCAATGGCCAGTCCGGCCATGCGTCCTCCCGCGTGAGGTCGTCGGCGTCGACCACCCAGGAGTTGTGGTAGAGGAAGCCGCGTGACCGGCGCCAGTCGGGGTAGCCGTACCACTCCTGCGTGCTGGCCTCGCTGAAGTACGCGCCGTTGCGGGACCGCTGGCAGGGTTGCTGGTCGGACCTCGGGTCGGCATCGCCCATCCAGTCTCCGTCCAGGATCCAGCGTTCGCAGAGTGGGTGGAACTGGGGGAGGTTGACCTCGTCGATGGTGGTGGCGAAGCGCGGGTCGAGGTCTGGGTGGAGCGCGGCGAGCACCTCCAGCATCAGGGCTGCGGCCTCCCAGTCGCCGAGGTCCAGGGCGTCGCCGAACAGGAAGTGGCGGAGTTCCGCGTCGTAGTCCCGGATCACCTTGCCGTCCCAGACCCGCCAGGCCTCGTAGTCGGGTTCGTCGTCGCCCATGCCGTTCGGGCCGCGGTACTCGGCGAAGGCGTGGACGAGGGCCTCCACGGTCGGTTCCGGCAGGGTCAGGTCGGCATAGCGGGACCGGTCGAGGACGATCCCCGCGGGCACGCTCAGGCGCCGCTCGTCCTCGTCGGCCTCCGCGTGGACGAGTTTGGTGAACAGGGGCATGACGCATGTCGGGCCATCGGGCTGGTCGACGACCAGGTCCACGTCGAGGGCGATCCGGTTGCCGATGGGTCGGGGGAGGACGACCTCGTAGCTCCGTGCTTCGTGGACGGGGATGGCGTGGCGTCGCCAGTTCACCAGGCCGAAGCCACCGGTCAGCGCGCTTCCGAGGTCGCCGGTGGAGGACTCTGCCGGTCGGGTCCGCACTTCCATCGAGCCCAGGGTCGGCTGGGTGGCGAAGGTCCAGGTGAGGGTGGTGTCCGTCCGGCCGTAGGTGCCGTCGAGGCCGGCGTCGGCGCACGGGCCGGTCCACGCCAGCTTCTGGCCGGACACGACCACCGGCCCGGGTGGCCCTGTCGTGGTGGGTGCCGTCGTGGTGGGTGCCGTCGTGGTTGGGGCCGCGGTCGTGGTCGGGGATGCGGTGGTGGTTGGTGCCGTCGTGGTTGGGGCTGCGGTGGTGCTGGTGGGTTCGGAGGCTGTGGTGGTCTGGGCTGCGGTGGTGGCGGATGCCGGGGTGGTCGTGGTGGCCGGGACGGCGGTGGATGACGGGGCGGTGGTCTGCGCCGGGGCTGCGGTGGTGGGTGCCGGGGCGTTCGCCGGAGACGTGGTGTCGGTGTCGCCGCCGCAGGCCGCGGTCACCACCAGGAGACCCAGGACCGCCGCCCGCCACGCCATCACGGCATCCTTCCACACCGACATCGGGGCCGTTCCGGGCCGGTGGTGCCGTCAGACCGCCCGGTCGTTCGCCGCGAGCGCCCAGGCGATGCCGTCGAGGGGATCCTCGACGGCCAGGCCCAGGAACCAGCCGGCCGGGCGTGCCCGGTCGTCCCACCGCCACCACCGCAGCTCGGCCACGGCCTCGCCCAGCTCGTCGGCGTCGGGCGGCCAGCCGTCCGCATCGTCGAGGCCGGTGAGTGCGGCGGCGCACCACCAGGCCTCGAACCGGCCGCGGGCCGCGCCCCGTCGGCGGCCGTGGGCACCGGCCGACGCGCCCAGCCAGGCCATCAGGCCGAACCCTTCGTCGGGAGCCAGCTCTCTGAGCCGCATGTCGCCGTCGGCCACGGCGGCCACCGCCGCGGGCCCGCCGCCGGCCACCGCGACCGTGGTGGCCGATCCGTCGGAGTGGTCGGTCCACGCCGACGCCAGGTCGCGGAGGGCACGACGGGCCTGCTCGGCCTCGGGACCGGCGGGCGGCCCGGCGGCCGTGGCCGGTGATGGCTCGAGGATTCCGGCGGGCGGGACGGGGTCGTCCACGCCGTAGGGGCCGATGGTGGGCGTCATGGCCGTGGGCTCCCACGCCGTCAGGCGCAACGGCAGCCCGAGCGGGTCGTCGTCGATGTCGCCGCCGAGGTCGACGCCGGTCAGGTCCTCGCCGCGGGCCACCCGCTCGTGGGCCACCACGGCCCGCAGGGCGCCGGAATCGACCGGGAGGTGCGGCTCGAGGTCGGACCAGGCCAGGCGGGAGGCGGCCACCTCGGCCAGCGGGGCGACGCCAAACGTGGTGGCGTCGCGGAGGACGGCTGCGGCGGCCAGTTCTGCCGGGGCCTGCAGGGCGAGGCGATGCTCGGCGTGGTCGGCGGCCGGCCACAGTTGGTGGCCGCGCTCGACCGCAGCCCGCGACCGGGTGGCGATGCCTTCCAGTGTCGACCAGTCGCCGCCGTCGCAGGCGTCGTCGACGAGGCGCAGCAGGCCGTCCAGGTCGCCGTCGGCCAGCAGGCGATCCAGGTCGGCCACGGCGTGCCGTCCGCTCAGACCAGCGGCCAGGGGATGCGGCGTCCGCTGGGGTCGCCGGGCAGCTCCCCGGCCTCGGCCAGGGCACGGGCCCGGGCCACCAGGGCGTCGCGCTCGAAGGCGTCCAGCAGCCCGGCCAGGGCGTCCGACGGGCCGTCGTCGACCAGGCGACGCAGGTCGGCCACCAGGGCGTCGTCCAACGGGTCGCCGGCGAAGTCCCAGACCACCGTGCGGACCTTGAACTGGTGGTGGAAGCACAGGGCGTTGTCGATGGCCCACAGGTCGCCGTCGTCGCCGGCCAGCACGTGGCCGCCCTTGCGGTCGGTGTTGTTGGCCACCAGGTCGAGGGCGGCGAGCCGCCGCAGGTCGTCGGCCCGGGCCGGGTCGTCGCGCAGCGTGAAGTAGTGCTGCTCGTAGTCGCACGGTACGTACAGCTGGACGGACCCCTCGCCGAACGGGCCATCGCGGACCACCGTCGGCGGGACCAGCCCCCAACCCAACTGCGCCGTCAACTCCCAGGCCGCGGCCTCCCGACGGTGGAGGCCGGGCGGGAAGTCGTGCAGCGGCCGTTCGCCCCGCAGCGGCTTGTAGACGCCCTGCAGCAATGGTCCGTCACCGGTGTCGGGATGGGTGAGGTCGACGAGGAACGTGGCGTTGGACGTCCACGGCATCCGACCCAGGAGCTCCACCTCGGCGTCGGCCAGGACCCGGAGCGCCAGGTCGTCGTCGACCCGGTCCCGACGCCGGAACGGGTCGGACGGAGCCTCGGCGGCGTCAGTGGGCGCCGCGTCAGTGGGCGCGGCGTCAGTGGGCGCGGCGTCAGTTGGCGCGGCGTCAGTTGGCACAGGGGCACCAGTCGCCGTTGGTGGGTTCCAGCGGGGCGGCGCACCACGGGCACGGTGGCCGTCCGGCGGCCACCAGGTCGCGTGCCCGGTGGATGAAGGCGGCCACCAGCTCGCGGCGCATCGGGAACCGTGCCTGGGCGGGCTGCTCGTCCTCGTCGCGGAGCAGTTCCTCGACGATGAGCACCAGGCGGTCGGTGGTCTGCTGGTAGGTCACGCCGAGGCTGCCGACCACCCAGTCGGCCTCCACCGGGTCGTCGAACTGGGCCTCGGTGGCCGCGTCGGCCACGGCGTCCTCGTCCAGCGGCGGCAGGTCGGCCATGAGGCCGTCCAGGAACTCGGCCAGGCCGGCCACCTGCTGCTTCTCGACCTTCAGCGACACGACCTGCTCGGCCCGACGGGCCTGCAGGAAGAACACCCGCCGTCCGGGGTCGCCGATCGTGCCGGTGGTGAAGCCGTCGGTGTCGTCCCAGTCGATCTCCGGTCGAGCCATCGCCCCGGATCCTAGGAAGTCGGGGTCCCGCCCCGCGGGCCGGCACGCATTCAGGAGTCCCGGGCCGACGGCGAGCGCGCCAGGTGGCCGGTGGAGTTGACGGCCAGCACGGTGGGGCGCTCGGTGGCGTACTGCACGGCGCTGACCGAACACGGTCCGACCACGATGCGCTGGAACAGGTCGAGCGGGGTGCCGAGGGCCTGGGCCAGGGCCGCCTTGATGGTGTCGGCGTGCGACACGCAGACGATCGTCTCGCCGGGGTGGCGGGCCACCAGGTCGGCCACTTGTCCGGTGATCCGGGCCTGCATCTCGGCGAACGACTCGCCACCGGGGAACCGGAAGGCCGATGGCTGGCGCTGGACCGTGGCCCAGGCCTTGAGGCGCATGAGGTCCCGGAGGCGTCGTCCCGTCCAGGCGCCGAAGTCGCATTCGTTCAGGCCGGTTGCGGTGCGGACCCGCAGGCCGAGGGCCTTCGCCGTCGGCGCGGCGGTCTCCCGGGTCCGTTCCATGGGCGAGGCGTAGACGGCGGCCACCGGTCCCGGTCCGTCGGGGCCGGCCATCCAGCGGGCCACCGCCTCGGCCTGGGCGCGGCCCTCGTCGGAGAGGTGGAGGCCGGGGGCCCGACCGGGGAGGCGGGCGCCGGTGGTGGGGGTGCGTCCGTGGCGGACGTAGAGCACGAGGGTGGGACGAGCCGACGTGGGGGCCATGGGGCGCCGAACCTACCCTGCCGGCATGCCCCGACGTCCGGCCGCCGCCCGCCTGCTGGCCGACGTGCACGACGAGGTGGTCGCCTGCCGGGCCTGCCCGCGGCTGGTGGCGTGGCGGGAGCAGGTGGCGGCTGAGAAGCGCGCCGCCTACCGCGACGACGAGTACTGGGGCCGGGGCGTGCCCGGCTTCGGCGACCCGGCGGCCCGCATCCTGGTGGTCGGCCTGGCTCCTGCCGCCCACGGCGCCAACCGGACCGGACGGGTGTTCACCGGGGACCGGTCGGGCGACTTCCTGTTCGCCGCCCTCCACCGCGTCGGCCTCGCCAACCAGCCCGAGGCGACGGGGCGCGACGACGGCCTGGCGTTGACCGACGTGTTCATCACCGCTCCGGTCAAGTGCGCCCCGCCGGCCAACAAGCCCACTCCGGACGAACGGGTGGCCTGCCGGCCCTTCTTCACCCGGGAGGTGACCGCCCTGGACCGGGTCCGCGTGGTGGTCGTGCTCGGCCAGATCGGGTACGTGGCCGCGGCGGCCGAGTTCGGCCTGTCACCCCGGCCGGCCTTCGGCCACGGGGTGGAGGCTCCCATGGAGGGGGGACGCACGATGCTCTGCTCGTACCACGTGAGCCAGCAGAACACCTTCACCGGTCGCCTCACCGAGCCCATGTTCGACGCCGTCCTGCTGCGGGCCCGGGAACTGGCGGCCGGGGCCTGACCGGCGGGTCCGCCGGTAGCCTCGTGCCCGTGATACGACGCTCCTCCCGATCCCTGCTGCCCATCCTGCTGCTGGCGCTCGTGGCCACCGCCTGTGTGGCTTCCGGCGAACCGGTGTCGTGGGAGGACCAGGCCGACGACAGCGGCCGGGGCCTCGTGGAGCGCGAGTTCGTGGCGGCCTGCGTGGAGGCCAACGAGGACCTCGGTGCGGTGAAGGCGAAGGCCTTCTGCGGCTGCGTGCTGGACGGCGTGCAGGACGCGGTGACCTTCGAGGAGTTCAAGGAGCTCGACGACTTCATCGACAAGCACCGCGACGAGGTCACCTCGGGGATGCTGACCGAGCATTTCGGCTGGTTCGTCGAGGCCACCGAGTCCTGCTCGGGCTGACGGCCCGACCCGTCTCTCCGGCTCTCTTCTCCGGCTCTTCTCTCCCGCTCTTTTCTCAGGCTCTCCGGCCGCTCATCCCGCCTTCACGGGTAGCCCGACGCGTGCCGTGGGGTTGGCCCACTCGGGCCACCGGTCCCGGCTCTTGGCCGCCAGCTTGTGCATCAACGCGATGGCGCCGGGGTCGCTGTCGCCCGGTCGACCCTCGATCACGCCCTCGGCCAGCATCTGCATGATCACCTGGCGGCCCAGCTCGGTCCGGACGATGGTCAACGTCCAGTCGTTGTTCTCGCCGATGCCGCCGGTGGAGATGTCGGCGTGCTCGGCGGCGAAGTCCGGGCAGTGGTTGCAGCCCTCCCGGGTCCAGGCGTGGCACTCCTTGAGGTTGACCTCGTGGTAGTCGCCGTCGCGCATCCAGATCTGGAACACGCCCTTGATGTTCATCTTGACCATGTCCTCCCTGCGGAGGCGGTACTTGGCCCAGAAGAGTTCCTCGAAGATGCTGTCGTCGAACGACTTGGAGCACAGCAGGCCGATGTTGAGCTTGATCGGCTTGCCGGCCTTGCCCACCTTGCGATGCCACATGACCGGGCCGATGGACGTCTGGCAGCTCATCCCCACCAGCGCCAGCGACGAGAGGCCCCGGTCGAGGGCTTCGGGCATGGCCAGCGTGTTGGCCGAGTAGGTGTAGCGGCTGCCGGCACCGGCCAGCACCGAGGCCCGGTCGGTGGCCACCGCGGGGATGGCCTTCCAGCTGCTGGAGCCGTCGGGACCCTCGGGTTCGAGGTGGCTGGTCAGGGCGCCGTCGATGACCCCGTTCTCGAGGCACCAGATGAGGATGGCCGACACCAGGCCGCCGTCCTGGCCCTGGGCGTGGACGGTGGCGTCGCTGGCCCGGGTGAGCAGGACGTCCTTGTAGATCCCGGACATCTCGTCGGGGCGTCGGGCCCGGGCGAAGAGGTGCTGGTCGGCCTCGGTCTCCCAGTCCCGGAAGCGGGGGCAGGCCCGGGTGCACGACGAGCAACCCTTCTGGCCGTGGACGCAGTCGTCGGTGCCGGCCTCCTCCTCGAGGTGGAAGGGGCGGTACTTCCCGGGCTCGTGCTCGTAGCCGATGACGTCGTGCGGGCAGGCGATCACGCAGCCGGCGCAACCGGTGCAGAGGCCCGAGGTGATGACCTCGTCGTAGAGCTCCTTCCACTGGAAGGACCACTTCTTGCGGGGCTCGGCCATCCCCGTCGACCCTAGCCCAGGCCCCTCGGTCCAACGCCGGTGGGCGGTCCGGCCGCGGCCCTCGGATGGGCCTGCCGGACACCGGCCGGTCTGGTTCAGGCGTGGGCGTCGCGGGCGGCCATCCAGGCCGTGGCCTCGGCGGCGAAGCGTCCCACGTCGTAGACGTCCTCCTCGCCGGCCCACCGACCGTCGCCGCCCCAGGTGAGGACGGCCAGGTTCCACGGTTCGTGGACGCTGCCGTCGCCGGGATCCCGGAGTCGGTTCCCGAAGCGGACCACCACGACCCCCCGCTGCTCGTCGACCACGTGCCAGTGGACGGGGAACGACACCATGTCGGCACCCGGGGAGGTGGCCATGGTGGCCGACATCCAGTCGAGGATGGCCGCCCGACCGTGGAACTCGCCGTAGGTGGGCTCCACGTAGTGGGCGTCGTCGGTGAACATCTCCGACCAGGAGGTCCAGTCGCCGGTCGTGGCGGCCTCGTCGGCCCGGCGCACGAACTCGGCGAAGGTCGCCTCCAGTTCACCCCGGCTGGCCGGCGGCGTGTCGGCGGAAGGCGTGGAGGGACCGGCCATGTGGCGCCCCCGGCAGGACTCGAACCTGCGCACACGGCTCCGGAGGCCGATGCTCTATCCGCTGAGCTACGGGGGCTGGGACGGGTCAGGCTACCGGGGGCGACCCGTCGCCGGTCGGGGGGCGGGGCCCCTCGACCAGCCCCGGGGCCGGGTCTCAGCCGCGGCGGAAGATGGCCGCGTGGACGAGGTGGTCGTCCAGCGCCAGGGCGTGGCCGGCCACCCGCTCGGCGTCGACGTGGTGCTCGGTGCCCAGGCCCAGGCCGTCGGCCTGGGACGACGGCGCGTTGGCGAAGCGACGGAGCAGCTTCATGGCGCCGGTGGCCGACCGGTCGCCGGCGGCCGTCGGGTTCTCGAGCAGGTGCGAGCGGACCAGCGGCCCCCAGTGGGCGGCGAGGAGGTCGGGGGTGCCGAACACCTCGGCGGCCACGGCGCGCCAGCCGTGGGCCACGACCACGCCGCACTGGCCGACCAGCGGCCCGCGGGCCACCAACTCGTCGACGGCGGCGGCCAGGGCGTCGTCGCGCTGGAAGACCTGGTCGGCGTCGGCCACCGCGCCCGTCGGCGACATGGCGTGGAGGTGGTTCATCTCCTGCTCGATGCTCGACCAGACCGCTCCCTGGTCGCCGCTGCGGGCGCCGGTCAGCTGGAGCGACCGGTTGACGCTGCGCTGCTTGGTGCGCCGCACCCGCCGGGGGGTGAAGGTGGGGGACCGGTCGAAGGCCCGCTCGTCGCCCCAACGGCCCACCTCGAGGCAGGACACGGGGATCTCGAGCCTGGCGCCCGCCGGCACCAGCACGCTGGTGTTGGCCGTGCGGTTCTGGCGACCGCCCACGAACTGCTCGCCCTCGACGACGAGGATCGGTCGGTCGGTGGGGTTGGTGACGACCAGGTGGGGGACCTCGGCGTCCGGCAGCTCGTCGACGACCAGGCCGGCCTGGCGTCCGGTGGCGATCGGGGGCAGGGCGTGGCCTGGCAGGTACACGGGGTACAGGGAGATGCCCCGGCGGGTGATGGGCGGGCCGATGGCGGCCCGGTCGAGGACGGTGGTGGTCGTCATGGGTGGTTCCTCTCGTGGCGGGTGGGTCGTGGCGGGCAGGGTGAAGAGGGGGAAGGGTGAAGAGGGGGAAGGCGGCCGGCCGGACCCGTCGGCCCGGCCGGCCCACCCCTCGGGGAAGCCCGATCTGGTCAGGTCACCCGGTTCGGGTCGCTCCGGTCAGTCCGTGCCCGACTCCCCGGTGCCGCGGGCCTCCTGGTCGCGCAGGGCCTCCTCGGCGAGCTTGCGACCCTCGAAGAAGGCCAGGTTCTCCCGGTGGCGCTGCATGCGGGGCTTGGCCCGGTAGCTGGACGTGCCCCGGGAGAACTCGGCGAACGAGCTGCGCACGCTGGCCGGGGTGGCGGCGAAGTCCTGGACGCTGCCGTCGGCGAAGCCGAGCCCGGCGCCGGTCCCGTAGGAGTCCTGGTTGGCACCCATGAACACGAAGGTCCAGCCCTGGTCGTCCTGACGCTCCTTGACCATCTCGAACACCCGGGCCCGGTCGAAGCGGGACGAGGCGTTCTCGAGGCCGTCGGTGAACACCAGCACCAGCTGGTCCTCGGCCGGTCGGCCGGCCTCGGCCCGCCGGGCGATCCGCCGGTCGGCCGTCTCGATGAGGGTGCCGAGGGAGTCGTACAGGGGCGTCACGCCGCGTGCCCCGTAGGTGGTGGTGGTCAGCTCGGGGACGTCGCCGATGCGGGTGGCGTCGACGACGACCTCGAACGGGTCCTGGCCGTCGAACAGGACGACGGTCATCCGGGCCTTCCCGGGCTTGGCCTTCTGCTCGGCCAGGAACTGGTTGAAGCCGCCGATGAGGTCCCGGGTCAGGTGCTGCATCGAGCCGGAGCGGTCGAGCAGGAACCAGACCTTGGTCCGGTCGTCGTCGCCCTCCGCGGCGGCCGACGCGGCGTCCGCCTCGGCGGCGGCGAGGGCGAACCGGAGGGCGGCGAGGTCGACGCCCTCGGGGGCCTCGGCGATGAGTCGGCGGAGCTGTTCGAGGTAGGTGGAGGTGTCCATCGGTGATGTGTGTCCTTCGGTGGTCGTGCTTCCTCTGTAAGGACCGGTCGTGACAGATGGGCTCCGGACGAGCCCGGTTCTTTCTCGTACCAATCTGACAAGAACTCTATCCGACGAAACTTGCCATTGCAACACGAACAGCGGATAGGCTTCGTTCCATGGACCAGATCCCTGACCAGAACACCGGAAGACCCGAAGAGGACACCGATGGACGGGCCTTCCTCGACGGGTACGACTTCCGGGACTACCCGCCGGTCGCGGTCACCGTCGACGTGGTGGTCTTCACCGTCCGTGACGAGGCCCTCCACGTGGCCCTCGTCGAGCGGGGCGAGCCGCCGTTCCGCGGCCGGTGGGCGCTCCCCGGCGGCTTCGTCCGGCCCGACGAGGACCTGGCCGAGGCGGCCAGGCGCGAGCTCGCCGAGGAGACCAGGATCGACCTGGTCCCCGATCACCTGGAGCAACTCCGCGCCTACGGGCATCCGGACCGGGATCCCCGGAAGGGCAGCCCCGACGACCCGGGCCGGATCGTGACCGTCGCCTTCTGGGCGGTCATGGCCGAACCCGTCGAGATCGTGGGCGGAGGGGACGCGGCCGATGCCCGGTTCGTGCCGGTGTCCCGGATACTCGGTGCCTCCGACGGCGGTGGCGGCCTCCCATTGGCCTTCGACCACCGGACGATCGTCGAGGACGCCCACCAGCGGGCCAGCGACCGCCTCGAGTACACGACCGACGCCGCCCGGTACTGCCCGTCCGAGTTCACCATCAGCCAGCTGAGGCGGGTGTACGAGGCCGTCTGGGAGACCGAGCTCGACCACGGCAACTTCCAGCGCAAGGTCCGCTCCGAGGGCTTCCTGGTCGACCTCGACCGGCGGGTCCGCTCGGGGGAGGCCGGGGGCCGCCCGGCCACCCTGTTCTCGTCGCCGCAGAGCCGCCTCCTCAAGCAGCCGCTCACCGCGGGCCGGACCGCGTTCCAGAGGCCGAGCCGTTCGGGGGACGACGGCTATCCCTCGTGGCTGGCCGGTCACGACGACGACGCCGAGCCGGCCGCCGCCGAACCGGCCGAGGACTGACGGGGCCGCCCGTCCGGACCGGAGAGGCGGACTGGACCCCCGCTCCGTCCCCTCCTACCGTCTGCGACACGATCGGGCATCCGAGAGGACAGCCCCCTGGAGGGACCCCCTGAAGGAACAGGGCACCAGAGGAGAGGTCACGATGGGCGAGACGGTGGAGTTCGGGGTCAACGGCACGACGGCGGGCGGCCACCTGGCCGTCCCCGACTCGGGCAGCGGACCCGGCGTCCTGGTCGTCCAGGAGTGGTGGGGCCTCGTCCCCCAGATCATGCGGGTGTGCGACCGGCTGGCCGACGAGGGCTTCGTGGCCCTCGCCCCCGACCTGTACCACGGCGAGATGGCCACCCACACCGAGATGGACAAGGCCGGCGAGCTCATGTCCACGCTGCCGCTCGACCGGGCCGCCCGGGACATGTCGGGGGCCATCGACCACCTGCTGGCCCACGAGGCCACCGTCGGCGACGCGGTCGGCGTGGTCGGCTTCTGCATGGGCGGGATGCTCACCCTGACCATCGCCGCGCTGGAGGGCGACCGGGTGGCCGCGGCGGCCCCCTTCTACGGCGCGCCCCTCGGTGACGGCGAGCCCGACTGGTCGGGCCTGACCGCCGTGGTCGAGGGCCACATGGCGTCCGACGACGGCTTCTTCCCGCCCGACGCGGTGACCGCCCTCGGCGAGCGGCTGCGCGACGCCGGCAGGGACGTGACGTTCCACGTGTACCCGGACACCGGCCACCCCTTCGCCAACGAGGACGACCCGTTCGGGACCTACGACGAGGTCGCGGCGGCCACCGCCTGGTCACGCACCCTCGCCCTCTTCCGCGCCCACCTCTGACCCGTGCCGGGCCCCGTGCCCGGCCCCATGTCCGGAAGGGTGCCCAGATGGGTGATGGCGGGCCCGCTCAGGCCGGGCCGGGCCGCCCCAGGCCGGTCAGGTCGGCGAGCACCGCCGCGTTCCGATCCTGGTCGTCGTCGCCCCGAGCCGCCGCGCCCCGGATGATCCGGCGACGGACCGCTGCCGACGCCGTGTCGATGGCCAGCACCACCACGATGGTCATCAGCAGGACCGCTCCGGCGGCGGCGAAGTTGCGGAACACCAGCTGGGACACCAGCTCGGCGCCCACCCCGCCGGCGCCGATCATCCCCAGCACCGCCGAGGCACGCACGTTGATCTCGAAGCGGAACAGCCAGTGCGAGGTCACCACCGGCAGCACCTGGGGCAGAACGCCCCAACGCATGCCCGACACCCACCGACCCCCGGTGGCGGCCACGGCCTCCAGCGGACCGCCGTCCACCCCCTCGATGGCCTCGGTCGCCCACTTGCCGAGCGTCCCCACCGAGTGGATGCCGATGGCCAGCGCCCCGGCCCACGGCCCCAGGCCGGTCACCGGGATGAGGATCACGGCCAGGATCAGCTCGGGCACGGCCCGGATCACGTTGAACAGCTGCCGGACCGGCGCCCGCACGACACGCGGCGCCACGTTGGTGGCGGCCAGGAAGGCCAGCGGGAACGACAGCACCGCCCCGATCAGGGTGCCGATCCAGGCGATGTGGACCGACTCGAGCACCTTGGCCGGCACGCCCCGGTCCATCGCCTCGTCGAACGCCGGCGGGACCATCTGGCGGAACACGGCCCAGGCGTCGCCCGGTGCCCGCGCCAGCCGGTCGAGGCCCACGCCCAGCCCCGACGCCGACCACGCCACGGCGACGACGGCGACCACCACGACGGCCACGCGACGGCCCGTCCGCCGGGGCCGGACTGGCCGCGCTTCCGACTCGGGGCCCGACTGGGGGTTCGATGCGGGAGGCGCCCCGGTGGCCATCACACCAGCCGCTTCCGGATGGCCACGCTGACCTGTTCGATCACGAACACGACCACGAACACGAGGACCAGCACGCCCAGCACCCGGTCGAACCGGAAGTACTGGCGCTGGGCCTCCACCACCCGGCCGATGCCGCCCGCTCCGACCAGGCCCAGCACCACCGAGGCCCGGATGTTCAGCTCGAACACGTACAGCCCGTAGGCCACGTACTCGGGGAGCACGGTGGGCAGCACGCCGGTGCGCACGACCGGCACGTGGCGCCCCCCGGCGGCCCGTGCCGCCTCCAGCGGGCGGGGGTCGGCACCGTCCACCGTCTCGCTGAACAGCTTCACCATGACGGCCAGCGAGAACACCGACAGCGCCCACGACCCGGCGAATGCCCCGATGCCCACCGCGGTCACCAGCAGCTTGGCCCAGAACAGGTCGGGCACGGCCCGGACCACGTTCATCACCGAGCGGCTGGCCACCAGCACCACCCGGTTGGGCGACGTCAACGGCGACATGGCGAACGCCACCGGCAGGGCCACCGTGCAACCCACCAGGGTGGAGACGATGGCGATCTGGAAGGTCTCGACCAGCGGGTCGATCACGTTGTGGCGGTCCAGCACCCAGTCCCACGGGATGGGCCAGAACTTCTCCCACAGCGGGTTCGACCAGACGGTCCAGAACGTCGAGAGGTCGAAGCCGACCGTCCGGCCGGCCACCACCGTGTAGGCGACCACCGCCGCGGCGATCGCCCACGTCCGGGGGCGGGCCCGCGGACGGACCGGGCGACCCGGTCCGGTCATCCGTCGGTGGCCAGGAGGTCGTCGTCGGTGATGGCCCGCCCGTAGATCTCCCGGAACGTGTCGTCGGTGACGTCGTCGATGTCGCCGTCGAACACCACCACGCCCTCCCGCAGGCCCACCAGGCGCCGCCCGTACTCGCGGGCCAGGTCCAGGAAGTGGAGGTTCACCAGCGTGGTGATGCCCAGCTCCCGGTTGATGCGCTGCAGGTCGCCCATGACCTGCCGGCTGGTCACCGGGTCGAGGGCGGCGACCGGCTCGTCGGCCAGCATCACCGACGGCTCCTGGGCCAGGGCCCGGGCGATGCCGACCCGCTGCTGCTGGCCGCCGGACAGGTTGGCGGCCCGGACGTACGCCTTCTCGACGATGCCGACCCGCTCGAGGGCCACCATGGCCGCCTCGCGGTCGTCGGACGGCCACAGCCCGAGGGTTGACCGCCACGCCGGGACCCTCGACAGGCGGCCCATGAGCACGTTGTTCACCACCGACGTGCGGCCGGCCAGGTTGAACGTCTGGAAGATCATCCCGACCCGCGACCGCACGTCGCGCAGCTCGGCGGGCGACGCGCCCACCACCTCGGTGCCGTCGACGGTGATCGACCCGCCGGTGGCCGGCACCAGGCCGTTCATGGCCCGCAGCAGCGTGCTCTTGCCGGCCCCCGAGAGGCCGACGACCACGACGAACTCCCCGTCGTCGATCGTCAGATCGACGCCGCGCAACGCTCGGACCCCGCCCCGGTAGGTCACCGAGACGTCCCGGAATTCGATCATCCGGTGGGGTCCTGCGTCGCGTCCGTCGTGGTCGTCACGCCCGTCGGGTCCGGTGCGGGGCTCAGCCGGGAGGCTCGGTGATGCCGAGGGCCTCGGCGGCCGTGCGCACCACGTCGAAGTCGGAGTCGACGGCCCGGCGGATCGACGTCCAGCCGTACATCTCGTCGAACACCGCCTCGCCCTCCTCGGTCTCGAGGTAGGCGTGGATGGCCTGGTAGATGGCCGTCTGCAGCGTGTCGGGCAGCAGCGAACTGGCGGCCACCACGTCGTTGGGCACCTCCGAGGTGATGTTGAACACGATCACCTTGTCGCCCACGTCGACCTTCTCCTTGCGCAGCGTGCGACGGGCGTCGTCGTAGGACACACCGACGTCGGCGTCGCCGTTGTAGACGGCCACCACGGCGGCGTCGTGGCCACCGGTGAAGATCGGCGTGATGTCGTTCACCGGGTCGATGCCCGCCTCGATGAGCTGCAGCGCCGGGAACAGGTAGCCCGACGTCGACGACTCCGAGGTGAACGCCACCCGCTTGCCCTTCACCTTCGACAGGTCGGCCATGCACGAGGTGCCCGGCGAGACGTCGCCGGCGTCCACGGACTCGCCGAGGGCCTTGCCGGAGTCGCCGAAGTAGACGCCGACCTGCAGGGCGACGGCATCCAGCGCCCCGACCTGGACGACGCCGTCGTCGGAGTTCTCCAGCGCCGTGGCCGACTCCGGGGCGGTGTCGCACATTGACGGGTCGTTGGTCATCCACTGGCCGTGGTAGGTGGCCGAGCCGTAGCGGATGGCCTGGATCAGCACCTCCATGTTCCCGAACTGCTGGTCGGCCAGCACGTAGCCGAAGGGGCCGAAGGCGCCGAGGTCGGCCGAGCCGGTGCCAATGGCGGTCACCAGGCCGGTGTAGTCGGTGGTGACCACGCCCTCCACCTCGATGCCCAGCGCGTTGGCCAGCACGTCCATGAAGGGCTGGATGTCGTCCTGGAGCTGCTCCTGCTCGGAGCTCGGCACGAAGCCGAAGGTGATCTTGTCGGGCCAGGTGCCGTCGCCGGCGGCCGAACCCCCGTCGTCGGAGCCGCAGGCCGCGGCGACCAGCACCAGGGCCAGGAGCGTGGCGAGTAGTGAACGGATTCTCATCGTGTCCTCCCGTCGTCGGCGGACCCTTCGGCCCGTCGGTGGCGCGACCGTAGTCAACGCGTCGCCGACGGTCCGTCCCGAGGCGCTCGGCGCCGCGGGACGGCCTCTAGGGTGCGGCGATGACGGGCCCCCCATCGCAGCGGGACCAGCAGGCCGCCGGGCGCTCCGGAGGTGGTGCGGCGGACCGGTCGGGCCCGGGTCGCGTCTCGGCGGTGGGCGCCATCCTGTGCTGGTCGACCGGCAACGTGATCGTCGCCCAGTTCGAGATGCCGGGCATGGCCATCGCCTTCTGGCGCCTGGTGCTCGGCTCGGTGGTCTACGGGGTGGTCCTGTACGCCGGCGGCCGGCGCATCACCCGGGCCGACCTGCGCCTGGCCCTGCCGGTGGCCGTCGTGTTCGCCCTCGAGCTGGGCCTGTTCTTCACCGCCCTCCACCACACCAGCGTGGCCAACGCCACCATCATCGGCAGCCTCCAGACCATCGTCCTGCTGGCCGTGGCCGCCCGCCGCTACCGCGAGCCGATCGGCTGGTGGCTGGCCGGCGTGGGGACGGTCGCCCTGGTCGGCGTGGTGGTCGTTGTCGTCGGCGGCCGCTCCGACGACGGGGGCGGCCTGCACCTGCGGGGCGACCTGCTGGCCGTGGCGGCCATGGTCTTCTTCTCGGCCTACTTCGTGCTGGTCAAGGAGGTCCGGGCGCGGATCGACACGTTCACCCTGCAGACCGCCACCATGGCCATCGGGGCGCTCGTGTTGCTGCCCTTCGCCGCGGTGGACGCCGGCCGGATCGTGCCCACGTTCCCGACCTGGTCGCAGTGGGGCTGGCTGGCCCTCCTGCTGGCCATCCCGGGCACGGGCCACTTCCTCATGAACTGGGCCCACCTGCACGTCACCCTCTCGCTGACCGGGATGCTCACCCTGGCCGTCCCGGTGCTGTCCACGTTCGGGGCGTGGCTGGTACTCGACCAGGTGCTGACCGGCTGGCAGGCCGCGGGGATGGTGGTGGTGCTGGCCAGCCTCGTGCTGGTGGTCCGGCGCGACGCCCGTCTGGAGGCCTCGGCCCCGGACTGACCGGAGGAGCCGATCGGGTCAGGCTCCGCCTCTGGCCAGCAGCGCGGCGCCGACCGCGCCGGCGTCGTCGCCCAGTTCGGCGAGCCGGACCTCGACCGGTGGACGGTGGTCGCCCCCCAGCAGCAGACCGCCCAACCAGCGGTCCACCCCGGCCCGCAGCGGCTCGCCGATCCCCGACACGCCGCCGCCGAGGAGCACCCGGGCGGGATCCAGGACCTGCACCAGGTTGGCCACGCCGAGCGCCACCTCCCGGCAGTACCCATCGAGCACGTCGGCCGGGAGGTCGTCGTCGCCCACCGACCGGTCGGGCGCGGGTCGCCCGACCAGTCCGTCCAGGGCCGTGCCCGAGGCGAAGTGTTCCCACGGGCCGCGTTGGCCGGTGTGGTGGGTGGGGCCGTAGCGCTCCACGACCATGTGGCCCGACTCCCCGGCGAACCCGGCGGCGCCCCACAGCAGCCGACCGTCGACCACGAAGCCGGTCCCGATGCCGGTCCCCAGGGTGACCAGGGCGAGGTCGTCGACGCCCCGGCCGGCACCCAGGCGGTGTTCGGCCAGGGCGGCGCAGGTGGCGTCGTTGCCCATGGCCACCGGCACCCCGACCGCCCGCTCCACCTCGGGGCCGAGGGGGAACTCGACCACGCCGGGCAGGTTGGGGGAGTAGCGCAGCGTGCCCGACCGGTCGGCGAGGCCGGCCACCCCGATGCCGACGGCCGCCACGCGGTGGCCCCGGTCCCGGAGGTCCGCCACCAGCCCGGCGATGGTGGCCACCAGCGTCGGGCCGTCGCCGGCGCTCGACCCCCGGGCGCGGTCGTGGACGGAACCGTCTCCGGGGTCCACGACGAGCGCCCGGACGTTGGTGCCCCCGATGTCGACGCCCACCACCAGGTCGTCGCCGCTCACGGGCCGGAACGTAGCACCGGCCCCCGGTGGTCGATCGGGGCCGACGCCCCCGTCAGGCCAGCAACGTCAGGCCAGCAACGACGCCTCGAACGGGAAGTCGCTGAGCAGTTCGGTGCCGGTCTCGGTGACCAGCACCTGTTCCTCGAGCTTCACGCCCTCGGCGCCGCCCTCGGCCCCGATGTAGGACTCCACGCAGAGGGTCATCCCGGGCTCGATCACCCCGTCGTAGCCCGACGCCGCGAAGTCGTGGCGGTGGTACAGGTAGGGGTACTCGCCGGTCATGCCCACGCCGTGGGACGACAGGTAGTAGCGGTGGGCGGCGAACTCGTCGGGGATGTCCCACGCCCGTTCGGCGTACTCCCGGAACGTCACCCCGGGACCGATGACCGCCATGTTGTGGTGGACCTGCTCGTGGGCCAGGCCGTAGAGCCGCCGCTGCTCGGCGGTGGGGGCGTCGGGCCCGGCGTGGAAGGTGCGGGAGAAGTCCGAGTAGTAGCCGTGGCAGCCCACCACGTCGGTGTCCAGCGCCACCAGGGCGTTCGGCTCGATGGGCGAGTCGCCCGTCTCCTGGAACCACGGGTTCGTGTTGGTGCCGGCCGTCATGAGGCGGGTCTCGACGTAGTCGCCGCCCTCGGCCACCACCACCCGGTGCAGCTCGGACCACAGCTGGTTCTCGGTCAGGCCGGGGCGGATGGCGTCGCGCAGGGCGTGCACGGCCCGCTCGGTGGCCCGCAGGCTCTCCCGGATGCAGAGGAGTTCCTGGGGTCCCTTGACGGCCCGGGCCCGCTCGACCGGAGCCTGGGCGTCGACGATGGTGAAGCCGGCGTCGGCCAGCGCGGCCGAGGCGCCGTGGTTGATGCGCTCCAGGCCCACCGTGGCGCCGTCGCCCACCACGGTGCGCAGCACCTCCGCGGCCTCGGCGGCCCAGCGGCGTTCGACGTCGGCGATGGCCGGTCCGGCGGCCACGTAGCTGGCCGTGGTGGCGGGCCGCACCTCGTCGATGGTGGACAGCCCGTCGGCCAGGTGGTGGGCCCCGGTGAACTCGAACAGCACCACCGGCCCCTCGACGGGCAGGAACAGGTAGCGGGAGGGGTTCCGCTGGTGGAAGACCTGCATGTTGCGGGCCCCGGTGGCGTACCGGACGTTGACCGGGTCGAACAGCAGGCAGGCGTCGACGCCGTGGTCGACCATCCGGGCCCGGAGCCGGTCCCGTCGATCGTGGATCAGCGCGTCGTGATCGATGGGAGGCCGATCGATGGCGGGCGGGTCGATGGGGGAGCCGGTGGACGAACTCGAGGGCGACACGGCGCGCAGATTACGCACCCGGGCCGGGAGGGGGGCCGCCGGTAGCATCGGGGGATCCCCCGGCTCCGCCGGTCGGACCCGCCCCTGACCGACGAGCCCAGCCCACCGGAGCATCCCGCCATGGACGTGCGCGACACCCTCACCGACGCCATCCGCGGCGCCCTCGGTGCCCTCGGCGTGGACCCCGTCCCCGAGGTCGTCCAACTGGAACGGCCCGGCAACCCGGAGCACGGCGACTGGTCGACCAACGTGGCCCTGACCTCGGCCAAGGCGGCCGGCCGCAACCCCCGCGAGCTGGGCACCCAGCTGGCCGAGCACCTGACGGCCACGCCGCCACCCCACGTGGTGGGCGTCGAGGTGGCCGGCCCCGGTTTCGTCAACTTCCGGCTGGCCGACACCTGGCTGCACGACGTCCTGGCCGAGGTGGTGGCGGGCGGCGACGACGGCTACGCCCGGCACGCCACCGGCGAGGGCACCTCGGTCATCGTCGAGTTCGTCAGCGCCAACCCCACCGGCCCGCTGCACGCCGGCCACGGCCGCGGTGCCTGCTACGGCGACTCGGTGGCCCGCCTCTACGAGCGGTGCGGCCACGACGTGGTCCGGGAGTTCTACATCAACGACCGCGGCCTCCAGATGCAGAATTTCGCCGCCTCGCTGGCCGCCCGGGCCGTCGGCGACGACGTGCCCGAGGACGGCTACCACGGCCAGTACATCGTGGACTGGGCCGGGGAGATGCCCGTCGACGCCGACCCGATGGAGTGGGGCTACGCCCGGGCGCTGGCCGCCCACCGGGCCGTGCTGGAGGACCTCTCCATCCACTTCGACTCGTGGTTCAGCGAGCGCTCCATGATCGCCACGGGCGCCATCGACGCCACGCTGGCCGACCTGCGAGCCGCCGGTGCGGTGTACGACGAGGACGGTGCGGTGTGGCTGCGCAGCACCGACCACGGCGACGACAAGGACCGGGTGCTGGTCAAGGGCGACGGCGAGCCCACCTACCTCATGCCCGACGTGGCCTACCACCGCGACAAGTTCGCCCGGGCCGACCGGCTGGTGAACGTGTTCGGCGCCGACCACCACGGCTACGTGGCCCGCATGCACGCCGCCATGGCCCTCCTCGGCCACGACCCCGACGAGCTCCAGATCGCCATCACCCAGCTGGTGGCCCTGCAGCGCGACGGGAAGGAGGTCCGGCTGTCCAAGCGCACCGGCGAGATGGTCGAACTGGCCGAGGTGGTCGGCGAGGTGGGCGCCGACGCGGCCCGCTTCACCTACCTGCTGCTGTCGGTCGACTCCCCCCAGACGTTCGACCTGGACCTGGTGGCCAGCCAGGTCAACGAGAACCCCGTCTTCTACGTGCAGTACGCGCACGCCCGCATCCACCAGATCGCCCGTCGGGCCGCCGAGGCCGGCGTGGACCGGGGCGACCTGGCCGACGCCGACCTGTCGTTGCTGTCGCACCCCCGCGAGCTGGAGGTGCTGCGGGCGCTGCACGAGCTGCCCGACACCGTGGCCCGGGCCTGCCGGGAACGGGCCCCGCACCAGGTCACCACCTGGGTGCGGGACCTCGCCGCGTCGTTCCACGGCTTCTACCACGACTGTCGGGTGCTGGGCGACGGCGTCGACCCGGCACTGTCGGTGGCCCGCCTGTGGCTGGCCGAGGGCGCCCGCATCGGCCTGGTCGTGGCCCTCGACCTGCTCGGCGTGGGCGCCCCCACCGAGATGTGGCGCGGGGACGACGACGGGGACGGGGCCTGACCATGGCCGGACCCCTGCCCATCGGGCTACTCCCTGACACGGCGGCCATCGGCGATGACGGTCGCCTGTCGGTCGGCGGATGCGACCTGGTCGACCTGGCCGACGAGTTCGGCACGCCCCTGTTCGTCTACGACGAGGCCCACCTGCGGGCCCGCTGCCGCGAGGCGGTGGCCGCCTTCGGCGACGGCGTGGCCTACGCCTCGAAGGCCTTCCTGTGCGGCGCCATGGCCCGCCTGGCCCACGAGGCGGGCATGCACCTCGACGTGGCCACCGGCGGCGAGCTGTCGGTGGCCCGCCGGGCCGGCGTGCCCGGCGACCGCCTCGTCCTGCACGGCAACAACAAGAGCGACCTCGAGCTGGCCATGGCCGTCGAGGAGGGCGTGGGCCGGATCGTCGTCGACTCGTTCGACGAGCTGGACCGCCTCGACGCACTGGCCGCCGCCACCGGCGCCCGCCCGCGGGTCCTGCTGCGTATCACCCCCGGGGTCGAGGCGCACACCCACGAGTTCGTGGCCACCGGCCAGGACGACTCCAAGTTCGGCTTCACCGTGTCGACCGGCCTGGCCGCGGCCGCGGTGGAGCGGGCGGCGGCGTCGTCGGCCGTCGAGCTGGTCGGCCTGCACGCCCACATCGGCAGCCAGGTGTTCGAGGTGGGCGCCTTCGCCCGGGCCGTCGAGGTCCTGGCCGGCTTCGCCGCCCCGTTCGACCTGCCCGAGCTGTCGGTCGGTGGCGGCCTCGGCGTGCCCTACGTGGAGGGCGAGTCGGCGCCCACCCTCACCGAGTGGGCGGCCGGGATCCGGGCCGTGTGCGACGCCGCCGGGGTCACCGCCCGCGTGTCGGCCGAGCCCGGCCGGTCCATCGTGGCCGCCGCCGCGGTGACCCTCTACCGGGTGGGCACCGTCAAGGACCTCCCCGGCATCCGCACCTACGTGGCCGTCGACGGCGGCATGAGCGACAACCCGCGGCCCGTGCTCTACGGCTCCGGCTACGAGACGCTGCTGCCCCGTGCCGCGGCCGCCGAGCGGCCCCGGGCCGTCCGGGTGGTGGGCAAGCACTGCGAGTCCGGCGACCTGCTGGTCCGGGAGGGATGGGTGCCCGACGACCTCGCCGTCGGCGACGTACTGGCCACCCCGGTGACCGGTGCGTACGGGGTCTCCATGGGCTCCAACTACAACCACGTCCTGCGCCCCGCCGTGGTGTTCGTGGCCGACGGCGACGCCCGCCTCGTGGTCCGCCGAGAGACCTACGACGACCTGGTGCTGCGCGACCCGTTCGCCGGGGGCCAGCTGTTCGCCGGGGGCCAGGCCGCCGAATCCGGCGACTGACCGGCCGGGTCCGGGCGGTACCGTCATCGCCATGAACGCGTCCCCCGATCCGGTGTCCGTGCGCGTCGGCCTGCTGGGCTGCGGCCACGTGGGCGCGGCCCTGGCCGCCCTGGTCGCCGAGCGGCGTTCCGAGGTGGCCCGCCGTCGAGGCCTCGACCTCGAGGTCACCCGGATCGCCGTGCGCAACACGGCCATCGACCGCGACGTGCCGGTGGCCGACGACGCCTTCACCACCGACGCGGCCGCCGTGGTGTCCGATCCCGACGTGGACGTGGTCGTCGAGGTCATGGGGGGCATCGAGCCGGCCCGCGAGCTGGTGTCCACCGCCCTGGCCGCCGGCAAGCCGGTGGTGACGGCCAACAAGGAGTTGCTGGCCAACCACGGCGCCGAGTTGTACGCCCTGGCCGAGGCCAACGGCGTCGACCTGCTGTTCGAGGCCGCGGTGGCCGGGGCCATCCCCATCATGCGGCCGCTGCGCGAGTCGCTGGCCGCCGAGCCCATCACCCGGGTCATGGGCATCGTCAACGGCACGACGAACTTCATCCTCACCCGGATGGCCGACGACGGCGCCTCCTACGGCGACGCCCTGGCCGAGGCGCAGGGCCTCGGCTACGCCGAGCGCGACCCCACGGCCGACGTGGAGGGGTACGACGCCGGCGCCAAGGCGGCCATCATGGCCACCGTCGCCTTCGGCGCCCGGGTGGTGGCCGGCGACGTGTACCACGAGGGCATCTCGGGGATCACGGTGGCCGACATCGAGTTCGCCGCCGACCTGAAGCACTGCATCAAGCTGCTGGCCGTGGCCGAGCAGACGGTGGCCGACGATGGCCAGGCACAGGTCGGGGTGCGGGTGCATCCCACGCTGGTGCCGCTTGACCACCCGCTGGCCTCGGTGAACGGCAGCTTCAACGCCGTGTTCGTCGAGGGTGGTGCGGCCGGCGACCTGATGCTGTATGGCCGGGGTGCCGGTGGCCGACCGACCGCATCGGCGGTCCTCGGCGACCTGGTCGACGCCGCCGGCAACCTGGCCCGTGGCCACGGCGCCACCATCGGCACGCTCGAGCGGGCCCGCATCGCCCCCATCGACGACGTGGTGTCGGCCTACTACCTGAACGTCGAGGTCGACGACCGCCCCGGCGTCCTGGCCGCGGTGGCCGCCGTGTTCGGCGAGCACGGCGTGTCCATCCGCTCCATGGAGCAGGAGGGCATGGGCAGCGAGGCCCGGCTGGTCTTCATCACCCACGGTGCCCGCGAGCGCGACCTGCGGGCCACCCTGCACGACCTGCGGTCGCTGGACGCCGTGCGGGCCGTGGGCAGCGTCCTGCGGGTCATCGGCGACTGACCGCCGCCCTCGGGGAACCGGACGCGACGACGCCATGCGGTACGTGAGCACCCGGGGGGCCGCCCCCGTCCTCGACTTCGCCGACACGCTGCTGGCCGGCCTGGCCGACGACGGCGGCCTCTACGTCCCCGAGTCGTGGCCCACGCTGGGCTCCGGGGGGCGCGGCGACTACGTGGAGACGGCCGTCGAGGTCATGGCACCCTTCGTGGGCGACGCCATCGACGCCGACGCCTTCGCCGCCATGGTCGACGACGCCTATGCCGGCTTCGACCACCCCGACGTGACCCCGCTGGTCGAGTTGTCCGACGGGATCCACCTCCTCGAGCTGTTCCACGGGCCCACGCTGGCCTTCAAGGACGTCGCCCTCCAGCTGGTGGGCCGGCTCTTCGACCACGAGCTGTCGCGGCGCGGCGAGCGGGTCACCATCGTGGGCGCCACCTCGGGCGACACCGGCTCGGCGGCCATCGAGGCCTGCCGGGACCGCGAGGCGGTCGACATCGTGATCCTCCACCCGGCCGGTCGGGTGTCGGACGTGCAGCGGCGCCAGATGACGACCGTGCCGTCGGCCAACGTCCACAACGTGGCCGTCGACGGCACGTTCGACGACTGCCAGGACCTGGTGAAGGCCATGTTCGCCGACGTGGCCTTCCGCGACGAGGTGCGGTTGTCGGCCGTGAACTCCATCAACTGGGCCCGGGTCATGGCGCAGGTCGTCTACTACGTGGTGGCCGCCGAGCGCCTCGGTGGACGTCGGTCGCCGGTGGCCTTCTCGGTGCCCACGGGCAACTTCGGCAACGTCTTCGCCGGCCACGTGGCCCGCCTGTCCGGCCTGGAGGTCCCACAGCTGGTGGTGGGCAGCAACACCAACGACGTGCTCACCCGGTTCTTCGCCGAGGGGGCCATGGACATCGCCGAGGTGGTCCCGACGACCTCGCCCAGCATGGACATCCAGGTGTCCTCCAACCTCGAGCGGCTGCTCTTCGAGATGGGCGGACGGGACGGCGCGGCCGTCGGCGCCCAGCTGGACGACTTCCGGGCCACCGGCCGGTTCCGCCTCGACGCCGTCCAGCACGCCGGCCTGGCCGACGGGTGGGCCGGGGCCCGCTTCGGCGACGACGAGGTCCGGGCCTGCATCGGCGACGAGGCCGACCGGTCGGGGATCGTGCTGGATCCGCACACCGCGGTCGGCGTGCTGGCCGCCCGGGCCTGCCGGCGCGACCCGTCGATCCCGATGGTGGCGTTGGCCACCGCCCACCCGGCCAAGTTCCCCGACGCCGTCGAGGCGGCCACCGGAGCCCGCCCCGCCCTGCCCGAGCGCCTCGCCGACCTCCACGAGCGGCCCGAGCGGCTCGTCGCGCTCCCCGACGACCTGGCCACGGTGCAGGACCACGTCCGGTCCTGTCGGCGTGGCTGATTGCTGCGAGGATGCCCCGACCATGACCGCCCCCCGCAAGCACGTGATCTGCGTCCCCGACGGCTGCGCCGACCTGCCGGTCCCCGAGCTGGACGGCCGCACGCCGATGGAGGTGGCCCACACCCCGGTGCTGGACGCCCTGGCGGCCCGTGGCGAGGTGGGACGGGCCGCGGTCATCCCCGAGGGGATGCCACCGGGCAGCGACGTCGGGAACATGGCCATCATGGGCTTCGATCCGGCCGAGTACCACACGGGTCGGGCCCCCATCGAGGTGGCGGCCATGGGGCGCACCCTGCGCCCCGACCAGACGGCCTTCCGCTGCAACCTGGTGGTCGTCCGCGATGGCGTGATGGCCGACTACGCCGGTGCCAACCCCAGCAACGAGGAGGGTGCCGCCGTGATGGCCGCCCTGAACGAACGGGTGGCACCGTCGTTCGAGGGCGTCGAGTTCCTCGCCGGGGTCGGCTTCCGCAACGCCATGATCGCCCCGAAGGCCTGGATCGACGCCGACTGCACCCCGCCCCACGACCTGTCGGGGGACCCCGTGGTGCTGCCCACCGGTCCGGCGGCCGGTCCGCTGGTCGAGGTGATGGAGGCGTGCGCCGAGGTGCTGGCCGGCTTCGACCTGGAGGCCAACCAGGCCTGGCTGTGGGGCCAGGGCTTCCAGCCGCAGGTCCCGTCGTTCCGCGACACCCACGGCGTGGAGGCCGGGCTGGTCACCGCGGTGGACCTGGTCCGGGGCATCGGGGTGCTGTCCGGCATGAAGATCTGCGACATCCCGGGGGCCACCGGCTGGTACGACACCGACTACGAGGGCAAGCGGGACGTCGCCCTGGCCGAGTTGGCGGGCGGCCTGGACCTGTTCGTCATCCACGTGGAGGCCACCGACGAGGCCGGGCACGCCGGCGACGTGGCCGACAAGGTCGAGGCGCTCGAGAACTGGGACCGCCGGATCATGGCCGACCTGGTCCCGGCGCTGGACGCCATGGGCCCGTGGCGGCTGCTGATGCTGCCCGACCACGCCACGCCGCTGACCACCCGCACCCACACCCCCGACCCGGTGCCCTACCTGCTGGTCGACTCCGAGGTGGACGGTCCCGGGGGGACGTTCGACGAGCCCGGCGTGGCCCACTGCGAGCCGGTCCCGGGCCATTCGCTGATGGGTCGCCTGCTCGCTCCGTGAGCGGACCCCCTACCGGCCGACACCCCTCCTGACCTGCACAGACGCGGACCCGTCGCGCCGGTCCGCCGCTCGGGCCGCTGGCGGGCGCGTTGTGGTCCTCCGGGGCCGTCGGTAGTGTGAGGGGGTCGTCGGGCGGACGTCGACATCCCGGAGGTACCTCCCTCCACCCTTCCGGAATCCACCACGTGGTCCGGGACCTGCGGTAGGAATCGGGGGCCGGGACGTCGTCCACGACACGTCCTCCACCTCGGAATCCCGTCGGTCGGAACCGTCGGAAGTCCGACTGGAGGAGTTGATCCCCGATCCGGGCCGTTCGGCCCACCGGAGCCGGTCCGACAGGACCGGCCAGAGAAGACAGAACAGGTGTTGTGAGCATGGCCTCCACCCCAATGGACCGCGGAACCCTCGAGGGCAAGGACCGCGACGAGCTGACCACGATCGCCACCGCCCTGGGCGGCAAGCCCGGGTCGCGGGCCCGCAAGGCGGAGATCGTCGAGCTGATCCTCGACCTGGCCGACCCGTCGGGTTCGAATGGGTCGAGTGCCGGCAACGGCGCGGCGCAGTCCCCGGCCCCCGCCGCCGACGAGCCGGCCGTCGAGGTCACCGTCGAGGACGCGGCCGAGGACGCGTCCTCCGACGAGGAGCCGCCGGCCGAATGGGAGGTGGCCGCGGCTGCCGAGGAGGCCGCCGAGGCCGAGAAGGACGACGGGGACGCGGGGAAGGCCGAGGGGTCCGAGGCCTCCGGGGAGTCCGAGCAGGCCGGGGGTCGTGACGGGGGCGACCGACAGGGTCGCAACCAGCAGAACCGCCAGGGTCAGGGTCAGGGTCAGGGCCGCAGCCAGCAGAACCGAGGCGACCGGGGCCAGGGCGGCCAGAACGACGGCGCCGATCCCGGCAACCGTCGTCGTCGCCGCCGGGGCCGCGACCGCGACCAGGGGCCGGAGGAGCCGTGGGACGGCGAGCCGGTCGACGTGGAGGGCTACCTCGACCTCCGCGACGAGGGCTACGGCTTCCTGCGTACCGGCGGCTTCAAGCCGTCGAAGAAGGACGCCTACGTGTCGGTCAAGCAGGTCCGCCAGCACGGCCTGCGACGCGGCGACCACCTGGTGGGCGCCTCGCGGCCGGCCAACCGCAGCGAGAAGAACCCCGCCCTGCTCCGCATCGACACGGTGAACGGCCGGGACCCCGAGCAGGCCAAGGACCGGCCCCGCTTCGAGGACCTCACCCCGCTGTTCCCCGACGAGAAGCTCCGGATGGAGGTCGACGGCGACCCCACCAACATGACGGCCCGGATCATCGACCTGCTCTCGCCGGTCGGCAAGGGCCAGCGCGGCATGATCGTCTCTCCCCCGAAGGCGGGCAAGACGACGATCATGAAGTCGATCGTCCGGTCCATCGAGACCAACCACCCCGAGGTGAAGCTCATCGTCCTGCTGGTCGACGAGCGGCCCGAGGAGGTCACCGACATGCGCCGCTGGCTGCAGCGGGGCGAGGTGGTGGGCTCCACCTTCGACCGTCCCAGCGACGAGCACACGGCGCTGGCCGAGGTCACCATCGAGCGGGCCAAGCGGATGGTGGAGTACGGCGAGGACGTGGTCATCGTGCTCGACGGCATCACCCGCCTGTCCCGGGCGTACAACCTGGCCGCTCCGGCCACCGGCCGGATCATGTCCGGTGGCGTGGACAGCGGCGCCCTCTACCCGCCGAAGCGGTTCTTCGGTGCGGCCCGCAACGTGGAGGAGGGTGGTTCGTTGACCATCCTGGCCACCGCGCTGGTGGAGACCGGCTCGAAGATGGACGAGGTGATCTTCGAGGAGTTCAAGGGCACCGGCAACATGGAGCTGCGCCTCGACCGGCGCATCGCCGAGCGGCGCATCTACCCGGCCATCGACGTGGACGGCTCGTCGACCCGGCATGAGGAGCTGCTGTTCGAGCGAAAGCAGCTGAACCAGGTGTGGAAGCTCCGGCGGGTGCTCAACGGCCTGGCCAACGACGGCGACGCCGGGGCGGCGGCCGGCCTGGAGCTGTTGATCGACCGGCTCAAGACCTTCAACGACAACGAGGAGTTCCTGGTGGAGATCGCCAAGGGACCGAGCATGGGCGCCTGACCGGCACCCGTCCCCGACGACCCCCGCCACCGGACCCCGATCCTCCGGCCCGTCGCACCCGTCACGCGGGTTGCCGAGGCCCCGAACGCACCGCAGACTGGACCCACCATGAAGCAGGACACCCACCCGAACTACCGCCCCGTGGTCTTCCAGGACCTCTCGGAGGGCACCAACTTCGTGATCCGTTCGACGGTCGAGACCGACGACGTCATCACGCTGGACGACGGCGTGGAGTACCCGCTGGTCAAGGTCGAGATCTCCTCGGCCAGCCACCCGTTCTTCACCGGCACGATGAAGATCGTGGACACCGCCGGACGCGTCGAGCGCTTCGAGCGCCGCTACGGCAAGCGCCGCAAGGGCTGAGCCCCCTCCCGGTCCCCGTCGGACCGGATCACACCTGATGGCCCTCGATCCCGAGCGCCGATCCGCCCTGCGTGGCGCCAAGTTGCGCGCCCTGGTCGTCGGGGCCGCCGGTGGGCCCACCGATGGAGGCGAGCCCGACGGCGACCACCTCTTCGACGGCACGTGCCTGTGGACCCTGGCGTCCGAGGACGCACCGGAGACGGTCCTGGGCACGGCGGTGCTGCGGGCCGGTCGGCACGGCACCCCCGATGCCCCGGTCCCCGTCCGCCTGCTGGTCGACGACCCGATGGTCGCCGCCGTGGTGGCCCGCCGGGCCACTGCCCTCCACGACCCGCCCGAGGTGTTCCTCGTCGACGGCCGGGGCCTGGTGCCCGTCGAGCCGGCGGGGGATCCGGTCGAACCGGTCGAGGTGCCGGCACCCGACGGCTTCGACGACCTGTGCCGGGGCGTGGGCGTGGAGCCGCTGCGGGAGCACGGCACCTGGCGCGGCGAGGTGTTGGGCCTCGAGGTGGTCCGGGTGGTCGACGACCCCGAGGCCAGTCCCGACGGCGGCCCCGTGGTCCGGGTCGGGGTGGGGCGCTTCGACCGCGAGGCGGGCGCCATCATGCAGGGCGACCGGTCCGATTCGGAGGTGCTGGCCGCGGCGGCCGACCTGGTCCGGGCCCAGCGCCGGACCGGCGCTGGCGCCCATCCCCTGGCCACCCTGTGTCGGGAGCGGTGGCTGCGCCGCGACCTGTGCGCTTCGCCCGACCTGGTCGGCCTGGCGGACCTGGCCCCGGTGGATCCGGCCGACGAGCGTCCGAACCTGCGCGACCCGTCGCCGGCCCCCGCCGTGGGCGCCGGTCCCGACGGGGAGCGGGTGTTGGTCGTGTCCTCGGTGGGCGTTGATCCACGCCTGCTGGGGGCGGCCTGCGAGCTGGTCCTGCGCGAGCGCCCCGACCGGGTGGTGGTGGCCCTGCCGGCCCGTGACGTCCTGCCGCCGGTGGAGCGTGCCCTGGCCCGGCTGCGGGTCCCGACCTCGGTGGTCGGCGTGCCCTGCGGCTGGGACCGGGCCTGACCCTCCGCCGTCGTCGGATCCTCGGGGAGCCGGAGGTCCGGCAGGGGCCGGGGGACCCGTCGGTACCCTGAACCCGATGCTGGAGCAGGTCGACGCCCTCGAGGCCGAGTACGCGGAGGTGGAGGGCCGCCTCGCCGATCCCGCGGTGCTCGGCGACCCCGGGCTCCTGCAGGCCGCCGGCCGACGCTTCAAGGAACTGGAGGAGGTCCTGGCCGTCGGCCGCCCCTTGCGGGCGGCCCACGACGACCTGGAAGCGGCCCGAGAGCTGGCCGAGTTGGCCGAGGGCGAGGAGCGGGACCAGCTCCGGTCCGAGATCGGTTCGCTGGAGGGCGAGATCGAGCGCCTGGAGGGCGAGTTGCGGACGCTGCTGCTGCCCCGCGACCCCAACGACGGCCGTCCGGTGATCGTGGAGATCCGGGGCGCCGAGGGCGGCGAGGAGGCCAACCTGTTCGCCCGCGACCTCCATGAGATGTACCTGGCCTTCGCCGCCGCCCACGGGTGGACGGTCGAGCCCCTGGAGGCACGGGAATCCGACATGGGCGGGTTCAGCGAGGTGATGGTGCTCGTCAAGGGCGAGGACGCATGGACCCGGCTGAAGTACGAGGGCGGCGTGCACCGGGTGCAGCGGGTGCCGGTCACCGAGTCGCAGGGCCGGATCCACACGTCGTCGGCCACGGTCAGCGTGCTGCCCGAGGCCGACGAGGTCGAGGTCGAGGTCGACGAGAACGACCTGCAGGTCGACGTGTACCGGGCGTCCGGTCCGGGTGGTCAGTCGGTCAACACCACCGACTCGGCGGTCCGCATCACCCACAAGCCCACCGGCCTGGTCGTGTCCATGCAGGACGAGAAGAGCCAGCTGCAGAACAAGGTGAAGGCCCTGCGGGTCCTGCGGTCCCGCCTCCTGCAGATCGAGCAGGAGCGGCAGCAGTCCGAGGCGTCGGAGGCCCGCCGGGGCCAGGTCGGCGGCGGAGGCCGGTCGGAGAAGATCCGGACGTACAACTTCAAGGAGAACCGGGTCACCGACCACCGCATCGGCCTGACGTTGCACAAGCTGGACCGGGTCCTGGCCGGCGAGCTGGACGAGGTGACCGACGGGCTGCTGGCCGACGAGCGGACCCGGCAGCTGGCCGAGGGGCTCGACGGCGCCGATGGCTGAGGGCGGCGACACCGACCTCGAGGGAACCGTCGCCTGGCGGGAGGTCCTGGCCGAGACCGAGGGCCGCCTGTCGGCCGCCGGGCTGCCGGCCCGGGAGGCCCGGTGGATCGTGGACGAGGCCTCGGGGGCGACCTCGGCGGCCGACCTGGACGGGTTGGCCACCGTGCGGGGGATGGCCCGCCACGATGCCATGGTGGAGCGTCGCCTGGCCGGTGAACCGCTGCAGTACGTGCTGGGCCGGTGGGCGTTCCGGACGCTGGACCTCATGGTCGACCGGCGGGTCCTGATCCCCCGACCGGAGACCGAGGTGGTGGCCGGTCTGGCCCTCCTCGAGGTCGACCGCCGCGCCGCCGGACGACCCGACGGTGGCGGGGATCCGGTACTGGTGGCCGACCTGGGCACCGGCTCGGGCGCCATCGGCCTGTCGGTGGCTGCCGAGCGGGTGGGGACCCGGGTGTGGTGCGTGGACGCCTCGGCCGATGCGGTGGCCGTGGCCCGGGCCAACTGCGTCGGCCTCGGAAGGCCCGCCCAGCGGGTGGTGGTGTCCGAGGGATCGTGGTTCGACGGCCTGCCCGCGGAGCTGGCCGGCCGGCTCGACGTGGTGGTCTCCAACCCGCCCTACGTGGCGCCCGACGACCCCCTCCCGGTCGAGGTCGTCGACTGGGAGCCCGACATGGCCCTCTTCTCCCCGGACGACGACGCCCTCGGTGCGGGGACGTCGGCCCTGCGGACGCTGGTCGACGGAGCCCCGGGTTGGCTGGCCCCCGGTGGGGCGCTGGTGCTGGAGATGGCTCCCGACCAGACGGGGGCCATGGCGACCCATGCCGAGGCGACCGGGTACGTGGACGTGGCCGTCCATCCCGACCTGGCTGGGCGCGACCGGGCGTTGGTGGCCCGCCGGCCGGCATGAACGGCCTGCCAATGGAGAGACGGCCCTCGGAGGTGCTCGACGCGTCGACCGATCCGGCGGGCGCGGTGGCGGCCGCCGTGGACCGCCTGCGGGCCGGCGGCGTGGTCGTCCTGCCCACCGAGACCGTCTACGGGGTGGCCGCGGTGGCCACCGACCCGGACGCCGTCGAGGAGGTCTTCGTCCGCAAGGGGCGACCGGCCGAACGGCTGGTGGCCGTGCTGGTGGCCGACGTGGACCAGGCCCGTTCGCTGGCCGAGGTCGACGAACGCTTCGAGCGCCTGGCCGCCGCGGTCTGGCCCGGCCCGCTCACCATGGTCGTGCCCCGCCGACCGGGCGCCGGCCTGACCCTGGGCCTGGCCGCCGACGACGGGCCGGCCACGGTGGGCATCCGCTGCCCCGACCACGACCTGGTGCGTGCCATCGCGGCGGCGGTGGGGCCCATCGCCACCACCTCGGCCAACCGTTCCGGCGAAGCCACGCCGGCCGACGCGGCATCCGCTGCCGCGGTGCTCGGCGGCGGCCTGCTGGCCGTCGACGGCGGTCCGTGCACCGGCGTGCCGTCCACCGTGCTGGACCTGACCGTGGATCCGGCCCGGATCCTGCGGCTCGGGAGCCTCGGCCCCGATGACCTCGCCGCGGCCGGGGTCTGGGTCGACCGGTAGCCTCCGGCCCATGGCCACCATCGCCGTCGGGTCCGACCACGCCGGGTACGCGCTCAAGGAGCAGCTGGCCGGTGAGCTGCGCAACCTGGGCCACGACGTGCTGGACCTCGGCGCCCACTCCACCGACCGGGTCGACTACCCCGACTTCGGCGCCGCGGTGGGCCGCGCCGTGGCCGGTGGCGACGCGGACCTGGGCGTCTGCGTGTGTGGCTCGGGCATCGGGATCGCCATGGCGGCCAACAAGGTGCCCGGGGTGCGGGCGGCCACCGTGCACGACGCCACGTCGGCCCGCCTGACCCGCCAGCACAACGACGCCAACGTGATCTGCCTCGGCGAGCGCCTGACCGGCCCCGAGGTGGCGTCCGAGGCCATGCGGGCCTGGCTGGACGCCGAGTTCGAGGGCGGCCGGCATGCGGGACGGGTCGACAAGCTGTCCGACCTGGACGGCTCGGCCGGGGCCTGAGGAGGCGCCCGTGCCGACCCTCTCCGGCGACGGCCTCACCACCATCGAGCCGCGGCTGGACGACCCGCTGCTCGACGACGGCGACCACGACCGCTTCTCGCACTACGCCCGCAAGTCCGACATCGTGGAGTCCGCGGTGACCGGAAAGCCGATCGTCGCCCTCTGCGGCAAGGTCTGGGTGCCGGGTCGTGACCCCGACCGCTATCCGGTCTGCCCGACCTGTCGGGAGATCTACGAGGAGCGGAAGGCCAGCGAGTCCGGCGGCTGACCGGTCCGGGAGAGCCCATGGGAATGCTGAGGACCCTCCGATCCGTCGTGCGGCTGCGCCGGCCGGCGTTCAACCGCACCGACCGTCGGCTCCGGGCCGCGGCCGACCTCGACGACCTGCGGGCCATGGCGAAGCGACGCCTGCCGGGCGGCGTCTTCGACTACATCGACGGTGGGGCCGAGGACGAGCTGACGCTGGACCGCAACGTCCGGGCCTTCCGGGAGACGACGTTCCGGCCCCGGGTGCTGCGCGGCCTCGGTGACCTGGACACCTCCACCACCCTGCTGGGACGGCCCCTGGCCTTCCCGCTGGTGCTGGCGCCCACCGGCTTCACCCGGATCGCCGATCCGGCCGGTGAGCTGGCGGTGGTCCGGGCCGCGGGGCGGGCCGGCATCCCGTTCACGCTGTCCACCATGGGCACCCGGTCCATCGAGGAGTGCGCCGCGGTCGCCGGCCCCGATGCCCGCCTCTGGTTCCAGGTGTACGCCTGGCGCGACCGCGACCTCATCCGCGACCTCGTGGAGCGCGCCGCGGCGTCCGGCTTCGAGGCCATCTGCCTGACCGTGGACACGGCCAAGCTGGGCCGCCGCGAACGCGACGTCCGGCGGGGCTTCACGCTGCCGCCCGAGATCGGACCGGGCACGTTCCTCGACGGGATGCGCCACCCGGGCTGGACCTGGCGGCTCCTGCGGTCCGAGCCCATCCGGTTCTCGAGCGCCGAGGGGCTGGCCGGCCTGGACGGCACCGCCGCGGTCGACCTGGCCGGCTACATGAACGAGCAGTTCGACCACGGCCTGTCGTGGGACGACGTGGCGTGGCTGCGGACCGTGTGGGACGGCCCGATCCTCGTCAAGGGCATCCAGGCCGTGGAGGACGCGGTGCTGGCCGTCGAGCACGGCGTGGAGGGCATCGTCGTGTCCAACCACGGCGGTCGGCAGCTCGACACGGCGCCGGCCCCGTTCGACCTGGTGCCGGAGATCGCCGAGGCCGTGGCGGGCCGGATCGAGGTGGTGTGCGACGGCGGGGTGCGGCGGGGATCGGACGTCGTCAAGGCGGTGGCCGCGGGTGCCGACGCGGCGATGGGGGGACGGCTGTTCCTGTACGCCCTGGCCGCGGCCGGCGAGCGGGGCGTGGACCACGTCCTCGAACTGCTGCGGTCCGGCACCGAGCGGACCATGGCCCTCGTCGGCGCCGCCTCGGTCGCCGACCTGGGACCGGAACTCCTCGAGCGTCGCTGATCCGCCGGCGACGGCCGGTTCCGCCTAGGAGGCCGGTGCGTTCTAGGAGGCTGGCGCGGTCATCGGTCGACGGTTGGGCGGCGGCGACCCGGGACGCTCGCCGCCCCGGAAGGCGCCCACCACCTCGCTGCGGCGGGCGTCGAAGTGGGCGGTCTGGTTGGTGCCCGCCACCGAGCAGTACGGGTCGGCGAGCCCGTCGCCGTCGGGCCCGCCGGGCACGGTCACCTCGACCCGGCTGATCGAGGTGTAGTCGAGGCGGAAGCCGGCCGAGGGGTTGCCGACCACGTCGGCGAGGATCGTCCGGATGGTGCCACCGTGGCAGGCCACCAGGACGTGCTCGCCGGGCGGGTTGCGGCACAGGTCGTCCCAGGCGGCCACGACGCGGTCGCGGAACGCCTCGGGGGTGTCCCAGCCGATCTCGTCGTAGCGCTTCTCGCAGATCATCTCCCAGTAGGCGCCGCCCTCGGTGGGGAGCAGTTCGGTGGGGAGGTAGGTGCGGGCGCCCCGGTCGATCTCGTCGAGGCCGGGGACCACCCGGGGCTCGAGGCCTGAGGCCGCGCACAGCCCGGCGGCGGTCTGGATGGCCCGGGCCTTGGGGCTGGTGACCACGGCGTCGATGGGTTCACACGCCAGCCAGTCGGTGAGTCGTTCGGCCTGCCACCGACCGATCTCGTCGAGGCCGGGGTCGGCGACGGTCGGCGAATCGACCACGCTCTCGGGGCGTCCGTGCCGGACGAGGATGACGTGCACGGCGGGCGACGGTAGCGGGCCGGTCGATCCCTCAGGTGGCTGGGGCCCTCAGGTGGCTGGGGCCCTCAGGTGGCCCGATCCCTCAGGCGGCGGGCCCCTCAGGTGGCCGGGGCGGTGAGCACGCCGACCAGGACGTCGACGAGGTGGCGCTCGTAGCC
>JAERSW010000026.1 GCA_016845305.1 Acidimicrobiales bacterium | reverse complement strand
GGTCGCTTCCCGGAGGAGGCGTGACATGGCCGTCCTGGTGACCGGCGGCGCCGGGTACATCGGGAGTCACACCGCCGTGGCCCTCCACGAATCGGGACGCCGGGTGGTGCTCCTCGACGACCTCTCCAACGCGTCCTCCGCTGCGGTGGATGCCGTCCGGGGGTTGACCACGCCGGACCTGGCGTTCGTCGAGGGTGACGCCGCCGACATCGACCTCGTCGGCCGGGCCATGGACGAGCACGGCGTCGACGAGGTCGTCCACTTCGCGGCGTCCAAGTCCGTCGAGGAGTCGGTCCGGGAGCCGCTGGCCTACTTCCGCAACAACCTCGGTTCGGTGCTCGGGGTGCTGGCCGCCATGGAGGCCCGGGAGGTCCGGCGTCTCGTGTTCTCGTCGTCCTGCACGGTCTACGGCGAACCCGACGACGTCCCGGTGACCGAGTCGTCGCCGACGGGGGCCGTCAACCCGTACGGCTGGACCAAGCTCCACGGCGAGCAACTGCTGCGGGCTGTGGCCGACGCCGGCGGCCTCGACGTCATGCTGCTGCGCTACTTCAACCCGATCGGGGCCCACCCGTCGGGTGCCATCGGCGAGGATCCGACCGGGATCCCGACCAACCTCGTGCCGATCCTCCTGCAGGTGGCGTCGGGTCGCCGGGAGTGGCTCCAGGTCTTCGGCGGCGACTACGACACCACGGACGGCAGCGCCGTGCGCGACTACCTCCACGTGGTCGACCTGGCCGAGGCCCACGTGGCCGCCCTCGACGCCCTGTCCGCGCACCCCGGCGCCACGGCGGTGAACCTCGGCACGGGCCGCGGCCACTCGGTCCTCGAGGTGGTGGCGCTGGCCGCCGAGGTGGTGGGCCACCCGATCGCCCACGAGGTGGTCGGTCGTCGTCCCGGTGACGCCGAGCGGATCTGGGCCGATCCGTCGCTGGCCGCCGAGGTCCTCGGATGGACGGCCGAGCGGGACCTGCGGACCATGCTCGAGGACCACTGGCGCTGGTGCGAGGCCCACCCCGACGGGTTCGTCGGTGCCCGTGCGGACCTCGATCCCTGATGGAAGACGAATGTGGAGGGGATCTCCCTACGGCCTCCAGCGGATCTCGTACAGTCCATGCTGATGGTCGTCGTCCGAGTCGTCGAAGGTGCTCCTGCCGGTGAACGCTGAGGAGATCGTCTCAGCGGCGTTCACCGAACACATCGACACCGCTGGACGGACGATGGATTCGCTGGCGGAATCGGTGATCGAAGTCGGTCGACTGATGGCTGCGTGCCTCGATCGGGGAGGGGGGATCCTCTGGTGTGGCAACGGAGGGAGTGCCTCGGACAGCCAGCACATCGCTGCGGAGCTCGTCGGTCGATTCAAGGGGAATCGACGGCCCCTCCGGTCGATCGCCCTCAACACCGACACTTCGGTCCTGACGTGTATCGCCAACGACTTCGGCTACGACGACATCTTCAGCCGCCAGGTGGAGGCGGTCGGCCGACCGGGCGACGTCCTGGTCGGGATCTCGACCTCGGGTCGTAGCCGCAACGTGAACGCGGCCTATCGGGCAGCGGGGACTTGTGGGTTGACCACTGTCGGCCTATTGGGAAAGGGCGGAGGTGAGGCGCTCGACCTGGTCGACCATGCATTGGTGGTCCCCAGCGACTCGACGGCACGCATCCAGGAAGCCCACATCCTGATCGGCCATGTGTTCTGCGAGATCATCGAGAGCGAGTTGGGCCTCGCCTGAACCGATGTTGACGCCGGAAGAGATTCACACCATCGTCCTCGACTTCGACGGGGTATTCACGGACAACAAGGTATGGATCGACGCCGAGGGCCGGGAGTTCGTTCGCTGCGACCGGGCCGATGGCCTGGCGATCGATCTGCTCCGTGTGGCAAGGCGGAGAGGGTGGCTGGTCGCCGAGATCTTCATCCTCTCGACCGAGGCGAATCCCGTCGTCCGGGCCAGAGCAGACAAGCTCGGGTTGGCCTGCCATCAGGCCGTGGGTGACAAGCTGGCCTTCCTCGAGCACCACCTCTCCGAGCGGTTTCCGTCCGAGGACGATCCGTTCGAGGGCGTGGTCTTCCTGGGCAACGACCTCAACGACCTACCGGTTCTTCGGCGGGTCGGCTGGTCGGTGGCGCCTTCGGACGCCCATCCGTTGGTGCTCGAGGCTGTGGACACGGTCCTCGCAGAGCAGGGCGGTGAGTCATTCGTCCGTGGATTCGTCGAGCGTATGCTCGGCGTTGGCCGCATGAGCGGGGAAGAGGTCGATGAGCTTGTATCTGATCGCTGAGATCGGCATCAACCACAACGGGGATCTCGGGATCGCCCGACAGTTGATCGACGTGGCAGCCGATGCCGGCTTCGACGCCGTGAAGTTCCAGAAGCGGACCGTCGACGTCGTCTACACCGAAGAATTCCTGGACTCGCCACGGGAGAGTCCATGGGGGACGACGCAGCGTGACCAGAAGGAGGGTCTCGAGTTCGGCCGAGCCGACTACGAGGAGATCGCCGCTCATTGTGCGGAGAGGGGCCTTGACTGGTCAGCCTCGGCGTGGGACGTCGAGGCGCAGCGATTCCTCCAGGAGTTCGATCTTCCCTTCAACAAGGTCGCCTCGGCGATGCTCGGGCATCGGCCGCTCCTCGAGGAGATCGCGAGCGAGCGTCGACGGACCTTCATCTCGACAGGGATGGCGACGCTGAAGGAGATCGACGAGGTGGTGGAACTCTTCCAAGGACACGACTGCCCCTTTGAGCTCCTGCACTGCAACAGCACTTACCCCATGGCAGAGACCGATGCGAACCTGCGGTGCATCCCGATGCTGAGGGAGCGGTACGGATGCTCGGTGGGGTACTCGGGGCATGAGTCATCGGGTATCAAGGTCTGCGTGACCGCTGTCGCGCTCGGAGCAACGGTTCTGGAGCGACATATCACGATGGACCGGGCCATGTACGGCTCTGACCAGGCGGCCTCGCTGGAGGCCGCCGGTCTGGGGTCGTTCGTCGAATCCGTCCGAACCATCCCGCAGCTGCTCGGAACAGGTGAGAAGGTGATCACGGAGGCTGAACAGGCGGTCCGTGAGAAGCTTCGCGTTGACGTTTCGGATTGATGCCGTCGTCGGTCGTCGCACTCGTTCCCGCCCGCTCAGGGTCGAAGGGTCTTGCAGATAAGAATATTCGCCCGCTTGGTGGTTGGCCGCTGCTCGCCTGGACGATTGCGGTCTCCCATCGAGTCGAGCGAATCGACCGGGTCATCGTGTCGACGGACTCCGCGGACTACGCGGCGATCGCTGAGGCGCATGGGGCCGAGGTTCCCTTTCTCCGTCCTGCCGAGATCTCTGGGGACCGGTCGACCGACCGGGAGTTCATCGTCCATGCCCTCGACGAACTCGGGGCGACGGGAGAAGAGCCGGAGATCGTCGTCCATTTGAGGCCGACGACCCCATTTCGTGCCCCGGATCTGGTCGATCGCGCCATCACACACTTCGTCGAGGCCGGCCTTCGGGACGGAGCGACGGCTCTGAGGTCGGTTCACGAGACTCCGGAATCTGCATGGAAGTGCCTGGAGATCGGTGATGATGGGCTGCTTCGACCTATGGGTTCGGATGACTCGAGCCTCGATGCTTCGAACATGGCTCGACAATCGTTCCCGACGACGTTCTTCGCCAACGGATACGTCGACGTGCTCTCGACGGCATTCATTCGTCAGAGCGGTCTGCTGCATGGCTCGAGGGTCATCCCATTCAAGACTCCGCCGGTCACCGAGGTGGACAGCCCTGCCGAATTCGAGATCCTCGAGGCACAACTGGCTGGCCGATCCGAACTGGCTGACATGGTCTTCGGCCACGACCGTCGGCGCAACGCGTAGGTGGACTCAATGGGCTTCTCGCTGGATCCAAGACCGGTCGAGCGGGTCACGACGCCCCATCGGGTGATTGCTACCGAGATCCCGGCACCGGGAACCCGAGAGATCCTCGAACGACTGGAAGCCGTCGAGTCTCGATCGATGCATGGCCAGTTGCCGCTGATCTGGGATCGCGCCGAGGACTTCAGCGTCTTCGACCATGCGGGGAATCGCTGGATCGACATGACATCGACGATCTTCGTGGCGAATGTCGGGCACTCCAACCCACGCGTGACAGCGGCCATGCGAGATGCCCTCGATCGGCCGCTCGCCAGTTGCTACGCCTACGGGAACGAACTACGGGCTCGTTACCTCGAGAGCCTCCTCGAGTTCGCTGGCTCACCCTTCGAGAAGGCATTCCTGCTCTCGGCCGGAACCGAAGCCACGGAGGCCGCACTGAAGCTCATGAGAATGCACGGAGCGAACAGCGGGAAGAGCCGCAGGGGCATCCTCTGTGTGGAGGGGAACTGGCACGGCCGCACGCTCGGAGCGCAGATGATGAGCAGCAACGTCGAGCAGCGTGCCTGGATCGGTTACCAGGATCAGGACATCCACCACATCCCTTTCCCGTATCCGTGGGCTCTGGCGGGACGGTCGGGGTTGGAGTTCCTCGAGGATGCGATCGCTGGCCTCATGGCCGGTGGCATCGATCCTGAGCGGGATCTGTGTGGCGTCATGTTGGAGACCTTCCAGGGCTGGGGGGCGGTCTTCTACCCACCCGACTTCGTTCAAGGACTCGAGGGTTTCTGCCGCCGAAACGACCTCCTCCTGTCGTTCGACGAGATGCAGTCGGGCTTCGGTCGGACCGGGCGGGCCTTTGGCTATGAGCACTATGGCGTGACTCCCGACCTGCTCTGTTGTGGAAAGGGAATGGGGGGCGGCGTTCCACTCTCGGGGGTTCTGGGCAGGGCAGAGGTCATGGATCTCCCGTCGGTGGGCAACATGAGCAGCACGCATTCGGCGAACCCGCTCGTTTGCGCCGCCGGCCTCGCCGTCCTCCAGGAACTGGCAGACCGGAACCTGGTGGCCGAAGCAGCTCGTCGCGGTCGGATCCTGCACGATGGTCTGGAGGAGATCCGGCGACGGTCGGACCGGATCTCCAGGGTCCTCGGCGAGGGACTCGTCGCGGCGGTCCTCTTCGCCGACCCGGCGACCGGATTGGCGGACGGTTCGTTCGCCAGTCGGGTGGCTGAACGATGCATGCAGAAGGGCCTCCTCGTCGTCCACACGGGCCGCGAGTCGATCAAGTTGGGTCCTCCGCTGACCATCGCCGATGAAGCCCTGGTCGAGGCGATCGGGGTATTCGCCGAGGCGATCGAGGAGGTCGAGCAGGCGTGAACTCGGTCCGCCACACCGGAATTGTCGTATCGGACCTCGATGCGGCGGTTCGGTTTTGGACCGAAGGCCTCGGTTTCCAGGAGGAAGTTCGTGGTGACGAGGTCGGTCCGGTGATCGACGCCGTACTCGGTCTGGAGTCCGTTGACGTGACCACGGTAAAGCTCGTCGCGCCGGGTGGCGGTCGGATCGAGCTCCTCCATTTCCGGTCCCACCGGTCGACCGAGTGCTGGGAGGGCGACGAGACCACGACCGGCCTGACCCACATCGCGCTGACGGTGGACGACATCGAGGAGACCTGCCGGGCGATCGAAGGTCTCGGGGCAGTGGTCCGCACGGTGCAGACGTCTCCGGATGGGAACGTTCGGCTCACCTACTGCCGGGGGCCCGAAGGGCTCCTCCTCGAGTTGGTCCAAGAGCGCGGCTGAGTCGTGTTTCACAGGATCGGCGTCATGCAGGGTCGGTTGTCGTCGCCCGTCGCCGGAAGGATCCAGGCGTTTCCGGTCGACGACTGGCAGGAGGAGTTCTCCACGGCAGAGAAAATCGGGCTTGAGCTGATGGAGTGGACTCTCGACCACGAGGGACTGTCGGCCAACCCGTTCATGTCGACCTCCGGCCGGGCGACGATCAGGGAACTCAGTGCCCGGCACGGGATCCACGTTCCATCGGTGACCGGAGACTGCTTCATGCAGGCCCCCTTCTGGAAGGCGAGCGGTTCGGTGGAGGCGGACCTGCAGGAGGAGTTCCTGGCAGTGCTGGCCGCTTGTCGGGTGCTCGGCGTGGCGGCAGTCGTCGTGCCGCTCGTGGACGACGGCGCCATCGAGACGGAGGAGGAGTCCCGCCTTCTCGGATTCCTGACAGAGGTCGCGGCTGAGTTCGTCGGCTCCGGTGTTCGGGTCCTCTTCGAATCGGATCTCCCGCCAGTCGATCTCGCCCGGTTCATCGATCGTCTCGATCCCGAGTTCTTCGGCGTCAACTACGACATCGGAAACAGCGCGTCCCTCGGCTTCGATCCGACCGAGGAGATCTCGGCCTATGGCGATCGGATCGGGAACGTGCACGTGAAGGACAGGAGCCGTGGTGGGACCACGGTGCCCCTCGGCGAGGGAGACGCCGATTTCGAGTCGGTCTTCCGAGCGTTGGGGGCGGTGGGGTACGAGGGCAACTACGTCCTCCAGACGGCGCGGGCTTCGGATGGCGACCATGTGGCGGCCGTCGTCCGGTACTCGACGATGGTCGCGGAGTGGATCGATCGCCATGGTGCCTGATGGGCGAGCGTCACGTCGCTGCCTGGTGACGGGCTCGACGCGAGGCGTGGGCCTCGGAATCGTCGACCACCTTCTTGCTGCCGACTGGAAGGTCGCCGTCAACGGAAGGACGTCGGCTCGCGTCGGCGAGGTGGTCGCGAACCGTGCAGGGACGGTCGCGGCCGAAGGAGACGTGTCCGACCTCGGTGGGGCTCGGGCCGTCGTCGAGGTGGCGTCGCAGGCGTTGGGAGGCCTCGACCTCGTCGTCTGCAACGTGGGTGGGGGAGCATCGGTCGCACCCGGGATGGAGACCCCCGACGAATGGCAGCGGGTCTTCGCCCTCAATCTCTGGTCGGCGACCAACGTCGTCGAGGCCGCTCGCACCGTGCTGGCCCAGAGTGGAGGATCGGTGGTGTGCATCTCGTCGATCTGCGGATCCGTCGTCGTGCCCGGAGCACCGGTCACCTACTCGGCGGCCAAGGCCGCACTCCATGCCTACGTGAGGGGGATGGCCGCGCCCTTGGCCGATGATGGTGTCAGGATCAACGTCGTGGCCCTCGGGAACATCCTCCACGACGACTCGGTCTGGGCATCCCGCCTCGGCGACGACCCCTCCTCGGTGCAGTCCATGCTGGAACGTGAGGTCCCGCTCGCGAGATTGGGACGTCCGGAAGACGTCGGGCCGCTCGTCGAGTACCTGGGTTCCTCCCAGTCGGCGTTCGCCACGGGAGCAGTCTGGACATTGGATGGGGGACAGAGTCGTTGAGTGGACGTCCGCTTCCCCCGTCGGCCTTCGACCTGTCCGGTCAGACGGCGCTCGTCACCGGAGCCGCTGGGCTCCTGGGGCGTGAACATGCCGCGGCCCTGATGGAACTGGGTGCCCACGTGGTCCTCGCCGACGTGGACGAGCCTGGCCTCGCCGCCGCTGTCGAGATGGTTGCCGGAGACGCTGGAAGTGGATCAGCGGAGTCCACGGTGATGGACGTGACCGACGAGCGGGCAGTGGAGACGACCGCCGAGCGCCTTCTGGAGAAGGGGGGTTGTTCGATCCTCGTGAACAACGCCGCCGTGGATGCCAAGGTCGACTCCGATGGGCTGGTCGATGGCTCTCGCCTCGAGGCGTTCTCCCTGGAACGTTGGAACCGGGAACTCGCCGTCGGCCTGACAGGGGCATTCCTGTGCAGCCGTTCGTTCGGCCGGCGCATGGCCGGGTCGGGGGGTGGGGTGATTCTCAACGTCGCATCGGACCTGTCGGTGCTGGCTCCGGACCAGCGCCTCTATCGACGGGAGGGGCTCCCCCCGGAGTCACAACCGGTGAAGCCGGTGACCTACCCGGTCGTGAAGTCGGCCCTCGTCGGCCTGACGAGGTATCTGGCGACCTATTGGCCCGAGTGCGGAGTGCGAGCCAACTCCATCTCTCCGGGAGGGGTCCAGACCGATCAGGACGAGTCCTTCGTCTCGGACCTCTCGAGCAGGATCCCGCTCGGACGCATGGCCTCGGTCGGCGACTACCGGGCGGCCGTGCAGTTCCTGTGTTCAGATGCCTCTGCCTACCTGACCGGTCACAACCTGGTGATGGATGGGGGACGCTCGATCTGGTGATCGGCTGAGGCCGGGTCCTGATGGAGCTTCTCGACAGCGGCTAACGGAAGAGGTCGTCGGCGGGGTCCCGGACGACGTCGTCGACGACCGAGCCGTCGCCCAGCCACGAGGGGTCGACCCCCCGCACGATGGCCACCGGCACGCCCTCCGCCTTGCCCATGACCAGTTCGGCGGCCGCGGCGATCTCGTCGACCACGGCCACCTCGGTGACCTGCAGTTCCCGCCCCAGGGCGTCGGTGGTGCCACGCAGGTCGACCACCGGTCGGAGCCCGGCGCAGCCGATGGCCACGTCGGTGACCCCCCGACGCCAGGGTCGCCCGAAGGTATCGCTGACCACCACGGCCACGTCCACGCCGAACCGGTGGCGCAGCGCGTCGCGGATGCGTCGCGCCGACCGGTCGGAGTCGACGGGAAGGAGGGCGGCCCGTCCCTCCTCGACGTTGGACAGGTCGATGCCGGCGTTGGCGCACACGAAGCCGTGCTCGGTCTCGCTGATGACCAGGTCGCCCCGCCGTCGCAGCACCCGGACCGACTCGCGCTCCACCAGCGGCTTGTGGCCGACCTCGGGGTCCACGTCCACCAGGCGGTCCTCGGCCTTGCTGACCACCTTCTGGGTGACCACCAGGACGTCGCCGACGTTGAGGTCGGCTGCCTCGGCGATCATCGCCGCCAGGTCGTCACCGGGCCGGACCTCGGCGATCCCGTGGACCGGGAGCAGTTCGATGGGCCGGCTCACGCCGTTCCTCCCGGGGCCTGGTCCCCGATTCCGAGGAGCGTCCGGCACAGGTCGGTGGCCACGTCGACGTCGGTCATGACCGTGTCGGTCACCACGCAGTCCATGCCCTCGGCTTCCACCGCGTCGGCGAGCCCGGCGTCGGCCCGATCCACGACCAGGGTGGCCGCCACGTCGCGGTAGAGCCGGGCCACGCCGGCCACCGAGGGCTCGTGGCCGAGCTCGCGGAGCATCCGGTCGGCCGGACCCTTCAGGGCGGCGCCGTCCACGATGGGGGACACGGCGACCACCTCGGACCGTCGGTCGGCGAGGACGTCGGCGACCCCCGGAACGGCCAGCAGCGGGCCGATGGACACGATGGGATTGGACGGGGCGACGACCACCGTCGGAGCGTCGCGCAGGGCGTCCAGGACGCCGGGTCCCGGGCGCGCCGAGTCGGCGCCGGCGAAGCGAACGGAGCGGATGGCCACCTCGTGGCGGAGCCCGACGAAGTAGTCCTGGAAGCCGACCTCGGTCCCGTCCGCCGTGTCGTCGTCGACGGTCACCATGGTGGCCACCCGGTCCTCGGTCATGGGCAGCAGGGTGGCCTCCACGCCCCATGCTCCGGCGACCTCCCGGGTGGCCTCGGCCAGTCCGACGCCGGCGGCCAGGCGGCCCGTGCGGTGGAGGTGGGTCCCCAGGTCGCGGTCGCCGAGTCGGAACCAGGTCGGGGTGCCGAACCGCTCCAGGGCGTCCATGGCCTGCCAGGTCTCGCCCCGCAGCCCCCACCCCGTCTCCGGGTTCACCTCTCCGGCCAGGGTGTAGGTCACGGTGTCCAGGTCGGGTGACACGTGGAGGCCGTGGAGGACGAGGTCGTCGGCGGTGTTGACCACCGCGGTGACCCGATGGCCGGGGACGGCCCGCACCATGCCGCGGAGCAGCTTGGCGGCACCCACGCCGCCGGCCAGGACGGCCACCAGGGGCGGTTCCACGTCGGGCACCTCGCAGCGAACCTCGGTCAGCGTTCGGCGATCCGGCCCTCGACGAGGGCCAGGTCGGCATCGACCATCATCTCGACCAACTCGGTGAAGCCGACCGTGGGTCGCCAGTCCAGTCGCTCGGCGGCCAGCGAGCCGTCGCCGACCAGCAGGTCGACCTCGGCGGGCCGGTAGAACCGCTGGTCGACCACCACGTGCTCCTCCCAGTCCAGGCCCACCCGAGAGAAGGCGGCCTGGCAGAACTCGCGGACGGTGTGGGTCTCGCCGGTGCAGATGACGAAGTCACCGGGCTCGTCCTGCTGCAGCATCCGCCACATGGCGTCCACGTAGTCGCCGGCGTAGCCCCAGTCCCGCTTGGCGTCGAGGTTCCCCAGGCGGAGCTCGGTGGCCTGGCCGAGGGCGATCCGGGCCACCCCGTGGCTGATCTTGCGGGTCACGAACTCGAGGCCCCGACGGGGGCTCTCGTGGTTGAAGAGCATCCCCGAGCTGGCATGGAGTCCGTAGCTCTCCCGGTAGTTGACGGTGATCCAGTGGCCGTACACCTTGGCCACCCCGTAGGGGCTTCGAGGGTGGAACGGGGTGGACTCGGTCTGGGGAACCTCCTGGACCTTGCCGAACATCTCGCTGGAGGATGCCTGGTAGAAGCGGATCTCCGGGTCGACGAGCCGGATGGCGTCCAGGAGCCGGGTGACCCCCAGGGCGGTCGTCTCACCGGTCAGGACCGGCTGGCCGAACGACGCCTGGACGAACGACTGCGCGGCCAGGTTGTACACCTCGGTCGGCTGGTGGATGCGCAGCGCCTCGATGAGCGACAACTGGTCGATCAGGTCGCCCGAGTGGAACTCGACCCGGTCGACGAGGTGGGCGATCCTCTCGTCGTTGTCGGTGGAGCTGCGGCGGACCAGGCCGACCACCTCGTAGCCCTTGTCCAACAGGAGCTCGGCCAGATAGGAGCCGTCCTGTCCGGTGATGCCGGTGATCAGGGCGCGTCGCGTCATGGGGTCAGTCTGTCGTCGCGAATCCGTGGTGCCGACGTCGACGGTCGTCGAGGACCTCGGCCAGGGTCGACGCCAGGTCGATGGTCGGGGCCCATCCGGCGTCGGCGCGGATGGCGGCCGGGTCGCCGCGGAGCTCGGGGAGGTCGACCGGGCGGTGCAGGGCGGGGTCGTCGACCGGTCGGATCGGTCGAGCGGCGAGGGACAGGAGGATGTCGAGCACTGCGGAGATGGCCACGGCCTTCCCGGAGCACACGTTGTAGGCCCGTCCGGCCCGCCCGTCGGTGGCGAGCAGGCGGTAGGCCCGGACGACGTCCCGGACGTCGGTGAAGTCGCGTCGCGCCTCCAGATTGCCGACGGCCATGGTCCCCTCGTCGTCGGCCTCGCAGGCGGCGATCCGGGCGGCCAGGGCCGAGCAGACGCCCGCATCGCCCTGCCCGGGGCCGAAGTGGTTGAACGAGCGGGCCCGCACCACGTCCTGCCCATGGCCGAGGTGGGCCTGCTGGGCGACCAGGTCGGCCATGGCCTTGCTGGCCGCGTACGGGGAGGCCGGTCGGAAGGGGGCGGTCTCGTCGAGCGGGAGTTCCTCGGGGTGGACCACGCCGTACACGTCGGCGCTGGTCACCGTGACCACCCGGTCCACCCCGGCGGTCCGGGCGGCGGCCAGGAGGTGGTGGGTGCCCTCCGCGTTGGTTCGCATGGTCTCAGTGGGGGCGTGCCAGGACCGGGCCACGTCCGCCTGCCCGGCCAGGTGGTAGACGACCTCGGGCCGTTGCTCGGCCAGGAGGGCGGTGAGGCCGTCGGGGTCGAGGAGGTCCGGGCTGCCGCTGGACCGGTCGGTGGCGACCACGTCGTCGCCCTCGGCGGCCAGGTGCTCGACGAGGTGCCGACCGACGAAGCCCGCGGCGCCGGTGACCAGCGCCTTCACGGTGAACCAGTTCCCGTGGCCTGCGGTCGGTGAATCAACCTGATGGCTTCCGCGCGGAGCCGAGGAGCATGATCTCCTTCGAGAACCGGATCCACTTGCTCTTCGACTTCAGCCGCCAGGGGGTGATCGAACGCGTCAGTTCGGCGAGGGGAAGGGCCAGCTTCGGGTGCTTCCAGGTCGAAGGGAGTTGGCGGAACCGGTGGACGTGCACATCCGCGAAACCATGGAGGCTGAAGATGTCTTCCAGGGACTGGAGGGTGAACGGAGTCCGGTGGGTGAAGTCTTCGTAGAAGACGCGGTACATGGTGTCCCAATCCGGGGTGAGGGTGATCGCCAGCCCGTTCGGCCGAAGGACGCGGCTGATTTCAGCGACGAGGTTTTCCGGATGGTAGAAGTGCTCGATGACCGACTTCGAGTAGACGACATCGAACGTGTGGTCCGGGAAGGGAAGGGGTTGGGTCTCAAGGTCGCAGATCCGGAGGTCTGCTTCAGGGCAGTACTTCTCCGCTGCCCTTGACTGGTCAACACCGTGACCGACGAGACCCCGGTCGATGAAGCCGCGGAGCACTTCACCTCTGCCGCAGCCGATGTCCAGCAGCAGAGCCCCGGAGTCGATCGAGAATCGCTGGATGAGATTCTCGGCGAGTTTCTGGGGATAGTCAGTCAGCGGGGTTCTCGACTCGTTGTAGACCAAGTTCACGTACCGGTCGTCACCGTCGCCGACTTGTTCTCCCATCGAGGTCCTTCCCGCGTCCAGCGACTCGATCCGATCCTTGCCTTGACTGATCCGTCAGCCGGTTTCCCTGGTGGACCGTCCGAACATCCTAGAGGGGGGGGGAGGCCCTGAATCGAGGACCGACGCCCGGGGCCGGACGGGGTGCGGAAGTAGTCTGCGGCCACCGTGGACGCCGTACCTCCCGAATCCCGCGCCGTCGGCGCCCCGGTGGAGGTCCCCGTCCTGGCCATCGTGGTGGCCCGGGGGAGCGCTCCCGAACTCGAGGCGGTGTTGTCCGGCCTCGCCGCGCAGGACCACCGGCGCCTCGAGGTGGCCGTCGTCGAGGTCCCCGACGGCTCGGATCCCGCCACCGGGGACACTGTCGCATCGGTCCCCGACCGGGTGTCGACCCTGTTCCCCGGTTCGACGGTGGTGTCCGCACCACCGGAGGCGGGGCAGGCGGCGGCCGTCGCCACGGCGCTGGCCGCCCGTCCGGGGACGATGACCGGGGGCTTCCTCCTCCTGGTGCCGGGTGGCGTCGTGCTGGGCGACACGGCCGTGCGCCGTCTCGTCGAACGGGCCGTCGGGACCAACGCCGGGGTCGTCGGCCCCAAGGTGGTGGACCCGGACGGCTCGTTGGTGGAGACCGGGTGGCGGCTCGACCGACTGTGTTCGCCCGTTCCGGTGGTGGCCGACCCCGAGCCCGACCAGGGCCAGCACGACGCCGACCTGGTTCCGCTGGCCGTGGCCGGCTCGGCGTGGATGGTCCGCGCCGACCTCTACGCCGAGCTGGGTGGCCTGGATCCCGAGGGTGACGACCTCGACGGGTCGGTGGAGTTCTGCCTGCGGGCCCGCCGGGCCGGGGCGACGGTGGCGGTGGTACCGGGGGCGACGGCCCGACGGCTGACCCCGCTCGCCACTGACGAGGCTCGGCGGTCCCGGCTCCGCGTCCGGCTGCTCCTGACGGGGCACGGGCGGGCCGCCGCCGTGCTGGCGCTGCCGTTGCTGGTGGCGACGCTGTTCGGGGTGGCCTACGGGCTGGCGGCCGGGCGGTTCCGGCACGCCTGGGGCCTGGTGGCCGCGTGGCCGTGGAACCTCCGACGGCTGGCGTCAGCGCGTCGGCTGCGCCACCGGTCCAGCGCCGCGGCGTTGGACCGTCCGGTGGAGCCGGTGGCGGTGCCCCACCACGCATTCCGTCGGGTGGTGACCGGACGCGACCTCGCGGCGGATCGGGAGGGCTCGACCTGGGAGCGCCACCTCCAGGCGTGGTTCGCCGCCGTCTTCGGACCCGGCGGGCTCCTCCTCCTCATGGCCGCGGCCGTCGTGGCCTTCGGATCGCGGTCGCTGCTGGCCGATGGGGTCGTGGCGGTCGGGAGGATCCGGGACCTCCCCGCCGAGCCTTCGGACCTGGTGGCGTCGTGGTGGTCGGGTTGGCGGACCGGAGGGACCGGGACGGAGCTGGTGGGTCCCGACGGCCTGGCCCTCCTGGGGGTGGCGGCCGACGCCTGGCCGGGGTCCAGCGGCTCGTGGTGGACCGTGGTGGTCCTCGGCGCCGTCGCCTGCGGAGCGATGGGCGTCTGGCGCCTGGTCCGCCCGGTGGGCGGTGGTCGGTCCCGGGCGATCGCCGTCCTCGTCTACCTCGCCGTTCCCCTTCCCTGGGAGGCGTTGCGGGAGGGCGGCCTGTCGACCCTGGCCGCCTATGCCACGGTGCCGTGGGTGGTGCGCCGTCTGGCTGGCGCCCAGGGGATGGCGCCGTATGGCGGGTTGGGGGGTGATCCCGGGCCGGGGGCACGGGTGCGGGACCTCTGGTCGGAGGTGGTGGTCACCGCGGTGGTGCTCGCCGCGGTGGTCGCCGTCGACCCGCTCCTCGTGGTGCCAGTCGTGGCGGTCCTGGTCGGGCTCCTGTCCGGCACCCTCCTGGCCGGTCGGAGGGACGGGTTCGTGCGGCTCCTGGTGGTCTCGACGGGGGGAGGCCTGCTCGCCGCCGTCGTCCACCTCCCCCTGGTGGTCGACCTCCTCGGGGGTCGGGATCCGGCCACCCTCGGGTCCGGAGCCGGAAGGATCGGAGCGGGAATCGGGGTCCGCGACGTGCTCGGCCTGGACGTCGGAGCGACCGGTCGGACGGCCGCCACGGCCCTGTTCGTCCTGCCGATCGTCGCCCTGTTGGCCTCGACCGGCCGGCACCTCGGGGTGGTGGTCCGGGCCTGGCTCGTCGTCGCCTCCGCCCTGGTCCTGCTGGCCGCCGTCGATCGGGGATGGTTCGGCGCGCCCGACGGTGCGCTCGGGGTGGTCGAGCCCGAGGTCCTGCTCGTGGTGGTCGCCGTCGGCCTGGCCTGGGCCTCGGCCGCCGGCGCGGCGGGCCTCGGAGAGGCCGTGGTGCGGGCGTCGTCGATGCCGGCGTCGCCGTCCGGTCCCGTTCGAATGTCGGCGCGGCTGGGTCGGTGGACGCGGTCCGCGCTCCTGGGCGTCGTGACGCTCGCCCTCGCGGTGGGAGCCCTGCCGGTGGCGGCCGGTGCCTTCGACGGGGCCTGGGGGGCGCCGCGGGTCGACCTGCTGGACGTCCTCCCCGAGTCCTGGTCGCCGTCGGCGGATGGGGAGCAGCGGACCGGCGGCGACGCGCGGATCCTGTGGCTGGGCGACGGCCGGGTCGTGCCGGCCGCCGGCCTGCCGTTCGACCGACGCGACCCGGCCGGGTCGATGGGCCCTGACCTCCCCGTCGGAACGGTCCTGGCCGTCACCGACGGTCGACCGGACCTGGCCGACCAGTGGTCGCCGGGTGCGACGGCCGGCATGGACGCGGTGTCCGAGGCGGTCGGACGGGCCGTGGCCGGAGACCTCCACCGGCTCGGTGCGGTGCTGGGTCGTTGGGGCGTGGCCCGCATCGTCCTGGTGGAACGCTCGGCGCCGGTCCCCGAGCCTGCGGTGGAACGACCGGCGGCGACCGCGCTGGTCGCTGCGCTGGCCCGGCAGCTGGACCTGGAACGGGTGCCGGCCGTCAACGGGGCGGTCACCGTCTACCGGAACACCGCGGTGGAGGCGCCGTTCTCGGTGGTGCGCGACGGGAACCGTCGGGTGGTTCCGGCCCGGGTGGAGCGTCGGGATCTCGGCCATCGGGTGGTGGGGGTCCCGGTCGACGGTGCGTTGCGGTGGATGCACGGGCCGGACGACCGGTGGGTGCCGTCGGTCGGGGGGCGGGAGCTCGCCGTCCTTCCCCCGGGGGCGACGACCGGCGTGGACGGACGTCCGTCGGTCCGGGTGGCTGGAGGATCCGAGGTGGCGTTGCTCCTCGACGACGGTCGCCACCGTGGTCGGCGGCGGTTCCAGGCGGCGGCGGCGGTCGGCCTCCTCCTGCTGGCCAGTTGGTCCCGGACGGGGCGGCGGGACCGGGCGGGGGTGGCCCGGTGAATGCGCTGCGCGGTCCGGCACTGGTGGTCCTCGTGGCCCTGGCGGTGGCCGGTGCCACGCTCGGCGATGGCGGTGGCCCCGGTGGCGAGGTGGCGCCGGAGGTGGAGGCGACGTCGGCGGTTCCGCTCGGGAGCGAGGCCACCGCACTGTGGTTCTGCCCGGGACCCACCGCGCAGTTGGACGGGGTGGATCGTCGGAGCGTCGAGGTGGTCAGCGTGTCGGGCCGCCCGATCGAGGGGCGGGTCACCGTGGTCGACGACGGACGACGCACCGTGGAACGGGAGTTCCGGCTCGATGCCGGTGGCCGCCTGACGGTGGAGCCCGGCCGGTTCGTGCCCGGGGCCGAGTTCGCCGCGGTGACCGTCGAGGCATCGGGTGGCGCGGCGGTCGTGTCGCAGGCGGTGGACGGCCCCGATGGCCGGGACCGACGGCCCTGTCCCACACGGACCGACGTGACCTGGCTGGTGCCCTGGTCGACCACCACCCGCCCCGGCAACCGGGCCTGGCTGTTGCTCCACAACCCGTTCCGGGCCGCCGCGGTGGCCGACCTGCGGTTCGTGGGCGACATCGGTCGGCGGGAGACGTTGGACTCGCAGGGCATCGTGGTGCCCGGCCGATCGGTGGTGGCCTACGACCTGACGGAGCGGATCAGCGACTCGTCGGTGGTCTCGGCGACGGTGGACGTGCGGGTGGGTCGCCTGGTGGCCATGCGCCTGCAGGCCTCGGACGGCACGGACCCCGAGGGTCGACGTGGGCTGGACCTCGCACCGGGCGTGGCCGGCACGTCGGGCTCGTGGCTCCTCCCCGGGGCGGGCGCCGGAGACGCGGCGGCCTCGATCGGCGTGTCGGTCCTGAACCCGGGCACCCGGCCGGTCGAGGTGGAGGTGGTGCCGAGATTCGCCGACCCAGAGGCCTTCGTGGAGCCGTGGCCGTTGGTGCTTCGCGCCGGCCAGCGCCACGTGGTCGACCTGTCCGACGGTCGCCTGGCCGGCCTCGGGGAGTTCGGGATCGAGGTCCGGACGCTGGAGCCGCCCCACGACGCCACCAGGACCGACGGGGAGGTCGGCGTGGCCGCCTCGGTGGTCCGGTGGGCGGTCGACGGTCCGATGGGCCTCGACGTGAGGCCCGCTTCCCGGGTGGCGGCGCGGGGCTGGGTGGTCGACGTGGCGGCCCGCTTCGGGGCGGTCCACGACGTGCTGGCCGTGGCCAACCCGGCGTCGGCGGGCATCGCCACCGTGTCGGTGGAGGTCCTGTCGGGACAGGCGCCGGACGGCCTGCCGGTCACCGTGGAGGTCCCGCCGGGCGGCCACCTCGCCCTCCCGCTGGGCGGTGGGGGGCCGGTGGTCCTGGCCGTCGAGTCGACCTCGGCGGTGGTGGCGTCGGTCCGTGCCGACGGTCCGGACGGCTGGACCGCCACGTCGATGGTGGCCGTGGCCGGGACCGAGGAACCCCTCGTCGACCCCTCGGGCGGCTAGCCGCCGGCTCCGCAGCCGTCGGGGGTGGAGCCAGGCTCCCGCACCTCGGCCAGCGACCCCCACAGGTGGGTGGCGCTGACCGGTCCGACGTGGTCGGCCCGCACGACCCCGAGGGCATCGGCGATCACCACCAACGGCACGGCGTCGATGCCGTAGCGGTCGTGGAGGTCGCGGTGTCGGCCGTACTCGACGACCTGGACCTCCACGGCGTCGCTGGCCAGCGGGGCAGCCGTGGCGGCCACGGCGGCGCATGCGTCGCAGGACGCCGAGGTGAAGACGGCGACCAGCCACGGGGCCTCGGGGCGGTCGAAGTCGTCGCGGTCGAGCTGTTCGGGAACCGTCCAGCCGGTCCGGACCGGGGCGTCGGGGCGACGTCGCTGGAGCAGGTGGGCCGCCACGCCGGCCAGGGCGGCGACGGCGACCAGGAGGAGGAGGCGGTCCACGGTCGGGACGCCTCAGTCGACCGTCGTCGGATCCTCGACGGGCGTCTCCGCCCCGGCGTTCCGAGGCTCCGCCGGGGCGGCGGCCGCGGCCACCAGGCGGGCCACGTCGTCGCCGGTGATCGTCTCGTGTTCCAGCAGGGACCGGGCCACCAGGTCGAGGGCGTGGCGGTGCTCGGTCAGCAGGGCCCGACAGCGGTCGTCCTGCTCGCCGAGGATGCGCTGGACCTCCTCGTCGATGAGGTGGGCGGTCTCGTCGCTGTAGTCGCGGCTGTGCATGAGGTCGTCGCCGAGGAACACCTGTCCCTGGCTGCCCCAGGCCATCGGGCCGATCCGCTCGCTCATGCCCCACTCCCGCACCATCCGGCGGGCCGTCTCGGTGGCCTGCATGAGGTCGTTGCCGGCGCCGGTGGAGGTGACCTCGAAGACGAGGTCCTCGGCCATCCGGCCACCCAGCATGATGACCAGGCGTTCCTCGAGGTAGTCCTGCCGGTAGGTGTGGCGGTCCTCGGCCGGCAGCTGCATGGTCACCCCGAGGGCCATGCCGCTGGGGATGATCGTCACCTTGTGGAGCGGATCGGCGGTGGGCAGCAGCGCCGCGCACAGGGCGTGGCCCGCCTCGTGGTAGGCGGTCAGTTCCTTCTCCTCGTCGGACATGGCCAGCGACTCGCGCTTCTGACCCATGAGCGCCCGGTCCCGGGCTCCCTCGAAGTGCTCGGCCCGGATGGCGTCCTCGCCGTCGCGCACGGCGATGAGGGCCGCCTCGTTGACGAGGTTGGACAGGTCGGCGCCGCTCATGCCCGGCGTGCCGCGGGCCACCACGTCCAGGTCCACGTCGTCGTGGACCTTCTTGCCCTTGACGTGCACGTCGAGGATCTCCCGCCGGTCGGTCAACTCGGGGAGCGGCACCACGACCTGGCGGTCGAAGCGGCCCGGGCGCAACAGGGCCGGGTCGAGGATGTCGGGCCGGTTGGTGGCCGCCATCATGACGATGCCCTCGCTGCCCTCGAAGCCGTCCATCTCCGACAGCATCTGGTTGAGGGTCTGCTCGCGTTCGTCGTGGCCGCCGCCGAGTCCGGCGCCGCGCTTGCGGCCCACCGAGTCGACCTCGTCGATGAAGATGATGGCCCGGCCCATCTTGCGGGCCGACTCGAACAGGTCGCGGACCCGGCTGGCGCCCACGCCGACGAACATCTCCATGAAGTCCGAGCCGGTGACGGACAGGAACGGCACGCCCGCCTCGCCGGCCACCGCCCGGGCGATGAGGGTCTTGCCGGTGCCCGGGGGGCCGACCAGCAGGACGCCCTTGGGGACCCGGGCGCCGATCTGGGCGAACTTGTCGGTGTCGCGCAGGAAGTCGACGACCTCCCGGATCTCCTGCTTGACGCCCTCGTAGCCGGCCACGTCCTCGAACGTCGTGCCCGGTCGTTCGGTGGTGTAGGTCTTGGCCCGGGAGCGGCCGATGGACATCATCCCGCTCATCTGGCCCTGGGCCCGACGGTTGATCCACCAGAAGAAGAGGATGATCAGGCCGACGGGCAGCAGGAGGGGCAGCCAGGTCTGGAAGAAGTTGGGCTGCGGCGTCTCGAAGCGGACCGCGGCACCGCTGTCGGCCAGCAGGCGGCGGTCGTCGATCGACAACTCCAGCGGGCCGGTGGTGCCGAACGTGCCGTCCTCGGTGGTGAACTCGATGTCGCCGCTCTGGTTGTCGACCAGGACCTCGCCCACCTCGCCGGCCGCCACCCGGTCGAGGAAGCGGTCGTAGGCCACCTGTTCGGCCTCGGTCGACGGCAGCAGGCCGGGCAGGAACAGGGCGGCGGCCACCAGGCCCATGACCAGCCACATGCCCCAGCGGGGCCAGCCCTGGTTCTTCTGGGGTCCGCGGTCGGATCCCTGGTCGCCCTTGGGCGCGGCCTTCTGGTCGCCGTCGGTCGACGAGTGCCGTCCGCCGTCGCGGTCGGAGCGATCGGGGCGATTCGCCATGCCTCCATCGTACGGGGACCCCGTGACCGTCGGGCCTCGGACCCGTTGGGGCGCCGACGGGCGGATGGGACGGCCTCGGTAGGGTGCGGTCGATGGAGGGCGTCACCGCGGACGAGATCCGACCGCCCGTGTCCTGGGGCCTCGGCCACGTCTGGGTCGGCCTCGTCCTGGGGATCCTGGCCAGCATCGTCGCCATGGCCGTCGTGGTGGCCGTGCAGGGCTCGGATGCCGCCGACGACCTCGGCATGGGCGCGGGGGCGATCGTGCAGGGCGGCCTCTACGTCGGCCTCGTCGGCGTCCCCGCCTGGCTGGTCGTCGTCCGGGGCGTCCGGTGGTCGGACCTCGGCTGGGGCGGGTCCCCGGGTCGGGTGCGGGACGCACTCCAGGGCCTGGCCATCGGCGTGGTGGCCCAGCTGGCCGCCGTCCCGCTGCTCTACGCCCCGATCCTGCTGCTGGCCGACGACCTCGACGTGTCCGGCCCGGCCCGCGAGCTGGTCGACAAGGCCACCGGTCCGGGCGTCGCCCTGCTCGTCCTGATGGTGGTGGTGGCCGCCCCGCTGGCCGAGGAGCTCTTCTTCCGGGGCCTCACCCTGCGGGCCCTCGAGTCCCGGATGGGGCGCCGGACCGCGCTGGTGGCCTCGGCGGTCCTCTTCGGCCTCACCCACCTCCAGCTGCTGCAGTTGCCGGCCCTGGTGATGATCGGGCTGGTGTGCGGGTGGCTGGCCCAGCGGGACGGGCGCCTCGGCCGTGCCGTCTGGGCCCATGTGGGCTTCAACGCCGTGACCGTGCTGGTCCTGCTGTGAGCGACGTTTCGGCTGACGAGGCGCCGGCCGACAGGTCGGTGGTCGGAGAGCGCGGCGACGACACCGCCAGTCCGGTGGCCGCCTGGCTCCGTCGCGTACCCCTCACCCGGTGGGTGGACCTGCTGGTCGTGCTCGGCTCGGCCTGGTTCGTGCTGTGGGTGGTCAACCCGGACGGGGTCCTGTTCACCGACACCACGCCGACCGGCGGCGACCTCGGCGCCCACGTGTGGGGTCCGGCCTTCCTGCGCGACGAGCTGCTCCCGAGCCTCCGCCTGACCGGCTGGACGCCCGACTGGTACGCCGGCTTCCCCGCCTACCACTTCTACATGGTGGTCCCCATGCTGGCCGTGGTCGCGGTGGACGTCGGCCTGGCCACGCCGTTGCTGGTGGTCGTCCTCCCGGCGATCGTGGCCGCCGGCGTCCAGATCGTGCGCCGTCGCCCCGCCCACCACCGCTGGCTGCTGGCCGGTCTGGCGCTGGCCACGGTCCTGGTCGTCCCCGTCCACTACGGGATGGCCATCAAGTGGGTCACGGTGGCCGGGCTGGTGGTCATGCCGATCGCCGGATGGGCCACCGGGCGCCTCGCCGGCCTGCCGTTCCCCGGCCCGGCGCTGACCTCGGTGGCCACCCTGCCGTTCCTGTTCGACCGGTCGTTCAACATCATGGGCGGCAACCTGATGTCGACCATGGCCGGCGAGTTCGCCTACGCCCTGGCCGTCTCGGCCGTCCTCGTCTACCTCGGCCTCCTCGTCCGGGGCCTCGAGACGGGTCGCGGACGGGTGCCGGCCGCGGTGCTGCTGGCGCTGACCGGCCTGTGCCACCTGCTGGTCGCCTTCTTCGCCCTCGTGGCGTCGTTCGTGGCCCTGGTCGTCCGCCCCGGGCGCGAGGCGCTGCGGTGGCTGCTGACGACCGGGCTGGTGGCCGGACTGTGCTCGGCGTTCTGGGTGCTGCCGTTCTGGTGGCAGCGCGACCACCTGAACGACATGGCGTGGCACAAGCTCACCGCCTTCCGCTCGTACCTGTGGGACCGCGGCGACCTGGCGGCGGACTTCCTGACCAACGATCCGCCGTTGCAGCCGGTGATCGTGCTGGCCGGACTCGGCCTCGTGCTGTCGGTGGCGTTCCGGCGGCGCCTCGGCTTCGTGCTGGCCGGCTCCGCGGTGGTGCTCGGCCTGGCCTTCGTCCACCTGCCGGAGGGGCGCCTCTACAACGGCCGGATTCTGCCCGCCTACTACCTCAGCCTCTACCTGCTGGCCGCCATGGCCGTGGCCGACGTGCTCCGTCTGGCCGGGCGCCTGCTCGACGGCCTGCGCCGGTCGACCACCGGTCGTCCGGGCCGCCTGGTGTCCGGCGGGGGAGCGGTGGCCGTCTTCCTCGCCGTGGTCCTGCTCGTCGGCCTGCCGCTGCGGGTGATGCCCCTGGGCTCCATGGACGGCAACGCCTACCGCTGGATGGGGATGGAGACGACCGAGCTGAACCTCGGACGCTCGTGGGTGCGGTGGAACTTCGAGGGCTACGAGAACCGGGTGGGGGACTCGTCGGGTGGCGGCTGGGAGGAGCAGCGGGCGCTGGCCGACACGATGATGGGCCTGGCCCGGGATGGCGGCGGCGACGGCACCGGTCCCGACGGCGACCGGTCGGGTTGCGGTCGGCTGATGTGGGAGTACGGCAGCGAGTTGGTGCGGTACGGCACGCCGATGGCGTTGATGCTGCTGCCGCACTGGACCGACGGCTGCATCGGCTCCATGGAGGGCCTGTACTTCGAGGCCTCGACGACCACCCCGTACCACTTCCTGGTCCAGTCCGAGCTCTCGGTGGCGCCGTCGCGGGCCCAGCGGGGCCTGCCGTACCGGGGCTTCGACCTGGATGCCGGCATCGACCACCTCCGGCAGCTCGGGGTGCGGTGGTACTCGGCCTTCTCGGAGCGGGCGGTCCGCGAGGCCCGGGCCCATCCGGACCTCGACGAGGTGGCCACCTCGGGTCCGTGGACGGTCTTCGAGGTCCGGGGTTCGACGCTGGTCGTCGGGCTCGACGTGGAGCCCGCGGTCTACGCCGACGTCGACCACGAGGGCTGGTTGGATCCGGCGGTGGAGGCCTTCCAGCTGGGGTCCACCGCGGTGCCCCGCACCATCGGCGGACCGGCCGGCTGGCAGCGGGTGTCCGCCGACGAGGACCCCGAGCGCCGTTCGTTGCCGGCGGTGGCCGTCACCGACGTGGTCGAGGGCGTCGACGGGATCTCGTTCCGGGTGGACCGGGTGGGCGTCCCCGTCCTGGTCCGGACCTCGTACTTCCCGAACTGGGAGGCGTCGGGCGCCGACGGTCCGTGGCGGGCCACGCCGAACCTCATGGTGGTGGTGCCCACCGCCGAGGAGGTCGAGCTGGCCTACGGGCGGACCACGGTCGACGTGGTCGCCATCCTGCTGACGCTGGTTGGCATCGTCCTCCTGGTGGCCATGGTGCGTCGTCCGCGTCGCGACCCCGGTAGGGAGGGCATGGCCGGCTGGTTCGACGTGGCGGCGGCCGGCCCGGACGGCGATCGGCGCCTGGACCGGTGGGTGGAGCGGCGGGTCGCCGGTCCGGTCCCCGATGGGGAACCGTTCGAAGCCCCGGCGGAGGCCATCGAGCCCCCTGAGGAGGCCGCCGCCGACGGTGGTGGATCCGGGTGAGGGAGCGGCTCCGACGGTTCGCCGTCGTCGGGCTGGTGGCCACCGCGGTGGACGTCGGCCTGCTCGTCGTCCTCGTCCGGACCGGGTGGCCGACCTGGTTGGCCGATCCGGTGGCCCTGGCGTCGGCCGCGGTGGTGGCCCTGGTCCTGCACCGGGGGATCACCCTGCGGGATGACCCGTACGCCCGGTGGATCCGGATCCGCCGGGTCTTCGCCCTCGTGGTCACCGTGGCCGGCCTGGTCGACCTCGGCGTGCTGGCGGTCGTGCTTTCGGCCGGTGGCGGCGTCGACGACCCGTCCACGGTGCGCCTGCTGGTGGCCAAGGCCGGGGCCGTGGTCGTCGCCGGCGGCGTGCGGGGCGTGGCCTACCGGGCCTTCCTGTTCCGGGTCATCCGACGCGAGCAGGACCGTCCGGTCGACCGTGGTCCGTCCCCCGGATCGGTCCGGGTGACCGTCGTGCTGCCCGCCTACCGCGAGGCCGACCGGATCGGCGATTCGGTGCGACGAGTCCGTGCGGAGTTGGGCGAGGCCCTCACCGGCGCTGGTGGGGAGGGGGTGTCCGCCGACGACCTCGAGGTGGTGGTCGTGGACGACGGCTCGCCGGACGACACCACGGCGGTGGCCGAGGCGGCCGGCGCCGACCGGGTGGTCCGCCTGGATCGGAACTCCGGGAAGGGCGCTGCGGTGCGGGCGGGGATGGCCGTGGCGTCGGGCCGCACCGTCCTGTTCACCGACGCCGACCTGGCCTACGGGCCCGCCCAGGCCGCCACGCTGGTGGCCCGGGTGGAGGAGGGCTTCGACGTGGTGGTGGGCAGCCGCCGGCACACCGACACCCGCACGCTGGTCCGGGCCGGTCGCCTCCGGGAGGCCGGCGGCCGCCTGGTCAACCTGGCCACCCACGCCCTGCTGCTCGGCCAGTACCGCGACACCCAGTGCGGCCTCAAGGCCTTCCGGTCCGACGTGGCCCGGCCCCTGTTCGCCGCCTCAACGCTGGACGGCTTCGCCCTCGACGTGGAACTGTTCCACCTGGCCGAGCGCTGGCGCCTGACCCTGGCCGAGGTGCCGGTCGAGGTGGAGAACTCCGAGCGGTCCACGGTGCGGGTGCTGCGCGACGGCCTGCGCCTGGTGGCCGACCTGGTCCGGGTCCGCCAACGGGCCCGCCGTGGGGACTATCCGTCCGGTCCCTCCCTGGGCCCTGACCCGAGCCCCGACCCGAGCCCCGACCCGAGCCTGGATCAGAGTCCTGACCCGGGCCCCGACCGGCTGGCCGTCTTCAAGGCCTACGACGTCCGGGGGCCGGTCCCCGAGTCGATCGACGAGCCGCTGGCCGAGGCCATCGGCCGGGGGTTCGCGGCACTGGTCCGCCGCCGGGAACCGTCGGCCACCCGGGTCCTGGTGGGTCGCGACATGCGGCCCAGCGGCGTGCCCCTCGGCGAGGCCCTCGTGCGGGGCGTGACCGACGCCGGCCTGGACGTGGTCGACCTCGGCCTGGCGTCGACCGACCTCGTCTACTTCGCCTCGGGCCTCCTCGATGCACCGGCGGTCGTGCTGACGGCCAGCCACAACCCGGCGGGCGACAACGGGATGAAGTTCTGCCTGTCGAAGGCGGCCCCGCTCGGCTACGACACCGGACTCGACGAGGTCGAGGCCGCCGCCATCGCCCACCTGTCCGGCCTCACGGGTCCGGACCCGGCGGGTCGTCGGGGCGAGGTGACGGCCGTGGACCTGCTCGACGCCTTCGCCGACCACGTCCGCTCCTTCGTCGACGTCGACCGCCTGCGTCCGCTGCGGGTGGTGGCCGACACGGCCAACGGCATGGGCGGCCTGGTGGTCCCCGCGGCGTTCGCCGGCCTGCCGTTCGAACTGGACCACCTCTACCCGGAGCTGGACGGCACGTTCCCCAACCATCCGGCCGACCCGATCCAGCCCGAGAACCTCCGGGACCTCCAGCAGCGGGTGGTGGCCACCGGCGCCGACGTCGGCCTGGCCTTCGACGGTGACGCCGACCGGGTGTTCCTCGTGGACGAGGCCGGGCGGCCCGTCTCGGGGTCCACGGTGACCGCACTGGTGGCCCGGGGGATGCTGGAACGCCATCCGGGGTCGACGGTGCTGCACAACCTGATCTGCTCCAGGGCCGTGCCCGAGGTGGTCGCCGAGGCCGGCGGCCGGGCGGTACGGACCCGGGTCGGCCACTCGCTCATCAAGGAGGCCATGGCCGTCGAGGGGGCGGTGTTCGCCGGCGAGCACTCCGGCCACTACTACTTCCGCGACAACTTCCGGGCTGACAGCGGCCTGATCGCCGCCCTGGTCGTCCTCGAGGCGTTGTCCCGCCACCTGGAGGCCGGGACGGGAGGCACCTTGAGTGGTCTGCTGGCGCCGCTGGAGCGGTATGTGGGGTCCGGCGAACTCAACACCGTCGTCGACGATCCGGCGGCGGCCATCGAACGGGTGGCCGCCCACTACGCGTCGACCCACCCGGCGGCCGACCAGGACCGTCTCGACGGGCTGACGGTGGACCTCGGCGACTGGTGGTTCAACCTCCGGCCGTCCAACACGGAGCCGCTGCTGCGCCTCAACGTGGAGGCGGCCGACGAGGTGGCGTGTTCGGCCGGGGTCGCCGAGGTGCGGGGGCTCTACGCCTGAGGCCACGGCGGTCATGGGCCCCGCTGGCAATAGCCTCGGTGGCATGTCGCTCGATCCGAAGTTGCTGGCCATCCTCGCCTGTCCGGAGGACAAGGGCCCGCTGCTCTGGTTCGCCGACGAGGCCGCCCTCTACAACCCCCGCCTGCAGCGGCGCTACGCCGTGCGCGACGGCATCCCGGTGATGCTGGTCGACGAGGCCGAATCGGTGGACGACGGCGAGCACGAGCGCCTGGTGGCCCGGGCCGACGCCGAGGGCATCCGACCCACCTTCGAAGGCTGACCGCCCGGGCGTCGGTTCGCGAGGGGATCGGAGACCACCGGTGGACCGACTGGTCGGCGTCGTCCGCACCTACGACTGGGGATCGACCACCGCGCTGGCCGCCCTCCGCGGCGTCGAGTCGGATGGCCGTCCCGAGGCCGAACTGTGGTTCGGCGCCCATCCGGCCGGCCCCGCGGCCTTCGCCTCCGACGGCCGGACGGCCACCGGTGCCGATCTCCCCGTCCTCACCAAGTTCCTGGCCGTGGCCCAGACCCTCTCGCTGCAGGTGCATCCCGACGACGCGGCCGCCGTCGCCGGCCACCGGCGGGAGGAGGAGGCCGGCCTGGCCGTGGGCGACCCCCGACGCTGCTTCCCCGACCCGGTGGGCAAGCCCGAGGTGGTGGTGGCCGTCGAGCGCTTCACCAGCCTCTGCGGCCTGCTTCCGGCGACCGAGGCGCTGGTCGCGGCGCGGGCGGCCGGCCTCCCGGACGTGGTCGTCGATCCACTCGCCGACGGAGACGTGGGGGCCGCCGTCGCCGGAGCCCTCTCGGGAGTCCCGACCGCCGACCCTCCGGAGGATCCGGCGGAGCACCTACTGCCCCTGATGCGCCGGGTCGTCCTCGAGCCGGGCGAGGCCCTGTACGTGGTGCCCGGCATGCCCCACGTGCACCGGTCGGGCCTGGCCGTCGAGGTGATGGCCCGGTCGGACTCGGTGGTGCGGGCCGGGCTGACGAGCAAGCACGTGGACGTCGACGCCTTCCTCGACCTCCTGGACGTCGATGCGGCCCCGGTGGTCCTGCGACCCGATGGGACGGACCACCGCTACGACCTCCCGACCGACGCCTTCGCCGTCCGGCGCCTGGCCCACGGGGCCGGGACCGTCTCCGACGGGCAGCCGACCGTGGTGGCGTGCGCGGCCGGGACCGCCACGATGGCCGGACCGGACGGCGTCGAGGTCGTCGTCCGGGCGGGAGGGGCGGCGTGGATCGGACCGGACGACGGGCCGGTCGAGGTCCGGGCCGATGGGACGGCGTACCTGGTCGCGCCGGGTCCCCGACGCTGACCGCCGCCCCGTCCGGACCGCCCGCACCCGGTAGCCTCGGGGGAACCGTGGCTGCATGAACCGGCGTCAGACGACCCCAGCCCGGCTTCCCATCGAACGAGCCGCCCACCAATCCGGTCGGCCCGACCACCGGCGTCCATCGGGACGCCTCCAGGAGCCGTCATGACCACGTCCCCCCGTCCCCTCGTCGACGACCATCGGGTCGCCGACCTCTCGCTGAACGACTTCGGCCGCAACGAGATCCGCCTGGCCGAGCACGAGATGCCCGGCCTGATGGCGCTGCGGGCCGAGTACGCCGACGAGCAGCCCCTGGCCGGCGCCCGCATCACCGGCTCGCTCCACATGACCGTCCAGACGGCGGTCCTCATCGAGACCCTCGTGGCCCTCGGCGCCGAGGTGCGCTGGGCCAGCTGCAACATCTTCTCCACCCAGGACCACGCGGCGGCCGCCGTGGTGTGCGGGCCCGACGGCTCGCCCGAGGACCTGCGCGGCGTGCCCGTCTTCGCATGGAAGGGCGAGACCCTCGAGGAGTACTGGTGGGCCACCTGCCAGATCCTGGAGTGGCCGGGCGGCGAGGGCCCCAACCTGATCCTCGACGACGGCGGCGACGCCACCCTGCTGGTCCACAAGGGCACCGAGTACGAGGCGGCCGGTGCGGTACCGGCGGCCGACGAGGACGACCCCGACGAGTGGAAGGTCGTCGTCGACACCCTCACCGCCTCGCTGGCCGAGGACCCGGGCCGTTGGACCCGGATCGCCGAGGGCATCCGCGGCGTGTCGGAGGAGACCACCACCGGCGTCCACCGGCTGTACCAGATGCAGGAGGCGGGCGAACTGCTGTTCCCGGCCATCAACGTGAACGACGCCGTCACCAAGTCGAAGTTCGACAACCTCTACGGCTGCCGGCACTCCCTGATCGACGGCATCAACCGGGGAACCGACGTGATGATCGGCGGCAAGACCGCCGTGGTGTGCGGCTTCGGTGACGTGGGCAAGGGTTGTGCCGAGTCGCTGCGCGGCCAGGGCGCCCGGGTCATCGTGACCGAGGTCGACCCCATCTGTGCGCTGCAGGCCGTGATGCAGGGCTACGAGGTCAACACCCTGGAGCGGGTCCTCGACGAGGCCGACATCTTCATCACCGCGACGGGTTGCAAGGACATCATCACGGCCGAGCACATGGGCCGCATGAAGCACCAGGCCATCGTCGGCAACATCGGGCACTTCGACAACGAGATCGACATGGCCGGCCTGGCCCGCATGTCCGACGTGCAGCGGGTGAACATCAAGCCCCAGGTCGACGAGTTCGTGTTCCCCGACGGGCACTCGATCATCATGCTGTCCGAGGGTCGGCTCCTGAACCTGGGCAACGCCACCGGCCATCCCAGCTTCGTGATGTCGGCCAGCTTCTCGAACCAGGTGCTGGCCCAGATCGAGCTGCACGCCCGGGCCGAGGACTACGGCACCGACGTGGTGGTCCTGCCCAAGGAACTCGACGAGAAGGTGGCCCGCCTGCACCTCGACGCCCTGGGCGTCCGCCTCACCGAGCTGACCGGACCGCAGGCCGACTACCTCGGCGTGTCGGTCGACGGCCCCTACAAGCCCAGCCACTACAAGTACTGAGCCCTTCGGTCGCCGATCTCCGGGGCGGATCCGCCGGGAGGCGGGTCCTAGGATCCGAGTCCGTGCGGAGCACGGTTCTGGGCGTGGCCGGAGGCAGTGGGGCCGGCAAGACCACGCTGGTCCACGGCGTGGTGTCCCGGCTCGGCGACCGGGCCTCCGTGCTCTGGTTCGACGAGTACTACCACGACCTGGTCCACCTGGATCCGGCCGACCGGGCGACGGTCAACTTCGACCATCCGGACTCGCTGGACGGTGGCCTCCTGGTCGAGCACCTCGACGGGCTGCTGGCCGGCCGGGCCGTCGACGTGCCCGTCTACGACTTCGCCACCCACACCCGGACCGGGCGGACCCGGCGGGTGGAACCCCGGCCGGTCGTGGTGGTGGACGGCATCCTCGTCCTGGCCGTCCCCGAGGTCCGTCGGAGGCTCGACCTGGCGGTGTTCGTGGAGGCTCCCGAAGCGGTCCGCCTCGCTCGGCGGATGGACCGTGACGTGGCCGAGCGGGGGCGCACCCCGGAGAGCGTGCGGGCCCAGTTCGCCGCCACCGTGGGCCCCATGCACGACGAGTTCGTGGCGCCCAGCGGCGAAGACGCCGACCTCCGCCTGGATGGGACCGGCGACCGAGCGGGCAACGTCGACACGGTCGTCGGCGCCGTCGACCGGCTCGTGGGCGACCGGGGAGCGGTCACACCCCCGTCCTAGGTTCGGGCGCCATGGCGGCGCACGCACCTTCCGGCGGACCGCAGGTCACCACGTTGGGGTCCTATCGGGGTCGGGCCGGCGGCTCGGTCCGCCGCCTCAAGTTCGCCGGCGACCGGCGGGAGGTCCGTGCGCTGGCCCGTGGGCTGGCCCGCCTCGCCCTGGCCGGGGGTCCGCACGGCGGGAGCCCTCCGGACGTGGTGACGTGGGTGCCCACGACGGCCGGGCGACGGGGCCGTCGGGGCTTCGACCAGGCCGAGGTGCTGGCCCGGGCCACGGCCCGGGCGTTGCGGCACGGCGGACACCGGGTGGCGGTGCGTCGCCTCCTCCTCCGGGCGCCCGGCTCGGCCCAGACGGCGGCCTCGGGATCAGAACGCCGGGTCGGTCCCGAGATGCGGGTCCGGTCGGCAGGCCTGTCCGACGGCACCCGGGTGCTCCTCGTCGACGACGTGGTCACCACCGGGACCACGATGTCGGTGGCCGTCCGGCTCCTCCTGGGTGCGGGCGCGGCGTCGGTGGTTCCGGTCGCCGTGGCCCGGACGCCCCACCCCGGCCCCCGGCCGGTGGGGATCCGCCGGTAGGTTTCCCGACCGTGGAGCAGGAACCGGTGGAGGGGACGGCGGAGGACGCGCTGGCGGAGGGTCCCGGCGACGAGGCCGTCCGCGACGAATTGCCCGACGACCTCGACGCCCGGGGCGCCGGCCTCGTCGGCCCGTACGTCTTCCCCGACAACGACCGCCGCCGAATCCCCGGGATCCTGTACCTGGTCGTGGCCGCGGCCACCATCGCCGTGGTGGTGCTGGCCGAGGGCTCCCCGCTGGTCGACTCGGGCCTGGTGGCCGGCGCGGTGGGCCTGGCCCTGGTCGGCGCCTACCACCTGCAAGCGGGATGGAGCCTCGACGTCGACGAGGCCGACGCCCTGGTGGCCGCGGTGCGGGCCGTCGGGTTCCCGGTCGGGCACGCCTCGGCCCAGATGGCCTGGAGGGGCCTCCGGAGCCGCCCGACGTGGCGGGTCCTCGTCTACTCCAACGAGTCCCCGCCGGAGCGTCGGGGCCTCGTCTTCGTCGACGGCGTCGACGGCTCGGTGGTCGCCGTCCACGCCGAGGACAACCCCGAGGACTGGTCGGACCAGGCCTGATCCCGGCCCGGCCCCGTCGGACCACCGAGAACCACCACGTGTCGTCGGACACCCTCACCGCACTGGCTGACCCGGCGCCGGTAGCCTGACGCGTCGGGGACCCGTCCGGGTCCGACTGGAGAGACCACCATGCTGGACGGCAACTGGCGGGCCGTCGTCGACCGGGGCCTGACGCCCATCGGCCGCAGCCTCCGCCGCACCGGGATCACGGCCGACGTCGTGACCGTCATCGGGATCGTCATGGCCGCCGCCGCCTCGGTGGCCATCGGCCTCGGCTACCTGCGCCTGGGCTTCCTGCTGCTGGTCCTCACCGGCGTGCCCGACGCGCTCGACGGTGCCGTGGCCAAGGCCTCGGGGACCTCCTCGTCGCGGGGCGCCTTCTTCGATTCGGTGGCCGACCGACTGACCGACGCCCTGCTGTTCGGCGGGGTGGCCTGGTACCTGGCCGGTGCCCGCACCGACCGGATGATGATGCTGCCGGTGGCCATCATGGCCACGGCCATGTTCATCTCGTACCAGCGGGCCAAGGCCGAATCGCTGGGCTACGACGCCAAGGGCGGCCTGATGGAGCGCGCCGAGCGGTTCATCGTGCTGGCCTTCGGCCTGCTGTTCGCCGAGATCCTCGTCCCGGTGCTCTGGGTGATGCTGGTCCTCAGCCTGGCCACCGCCGCCCAGCGGTTCGCCAAGGTGTGGCGCCAGGCCAGCGCCGGTCGGCAGTCGCCGTCCCAGCTGCGGGCCGAACGCCGCCGCCAGCTGCGGGCCGAGCGTCGCCAGCGGCAGGGCTCGCGCCGCCCCGTCCGCCGCTGATCCACCCGGCGCGGCCCCGTCGAACCCGTTCGGCGGGACCTCCACTACCGTCGGGACCGCCATGACCCCGGCGATCGTCCACGCCTTCCGGGCCGCCTCGGCGGCCGCCCGCCTCGTCCCTCCGTCCCTCTCGGTGCCGGCGGCCCGCGGCCTCGGCCGCCTGGCCGGGTACCTCGACCGGGACCGGCGACGCCTCGTCGAGCGCCACCTCCGTCGGGTCCGGGGGCAGGACCTGGCCGGCCGGGACCTGCGTCGCAGCGTGGACGCGGTGTTCGCCTCCTACGCCGACTACTACCTCCAGAGCTTCCGCCTGCCGTCGATGACCCCCGACCAGATCGTGGCCGGCTTCACCGAGGAGGGCTACGAGCGGATCAGCGAGGCACGCGAGGCGGGCAACGGCGTGATCATGGCCATGCCCCACCTCGGGGGCTGGGAATGGGCGGCCCACTGGCTGACCATCCACCACGACGTGCCGGTGGGCTGCGTGGTCGAGTCCCTCGAGCCGCCGGAGCTCTTCGACTGGTACCGGTCGTTCCGCACGTCGCTGGGTATGCAGGTGGTCGGGCTCGGACCCTCGGCGGGGACCGAGGCGATGGCCATGCTGCGCGACAACCGGGCGGTGTGCCTGCCCAGCGACCGCCACGTGGGTGGCGTGGGCGTGGAGGTCGAGTTCTTCGGCGAGCGGACGATGCTGCCGGCCGGGCCGGCCACCCTGGCCCTGCGGACCGGGGCGGTGCTGCTGCCCATCGCCGTGTACGACCGGCCGGGCGGCTGCCACGGCGTCGTCCGTCCGGCCATCGCCACCGAGCGCGAGGGCCGGCTGCGCGACGACGTGGCCCGGGTGACCCAGGTGCTGGCCGCCGAGCTGGAGGTGCTCATCTCCGCCGCTCCGGAGCAGTGGCACCTCCTCCAGCCCAACTGGCCGTCCGACCGGGATCCGGCGTCCGCACCCGGAGCGGGGGTGGCGGCGTGAGGATCGGGCTGGTGTGCCCCTACAGCCTGACCCTGCCCGGTGGCGTGCAGGGCCAGGTCCTGGGCCTGGCCCGCGTCCTGCGGGCCGCCGGGCATCCGACCCGGGTGCTGGGCCCATGTGACGGCCCGCCGCCCGACGCCGGGGTGACCCCGTTGGGCGACAGCCTCCCCACGGCGGCCAACGGGTCGGTGGCCCCCATCGCCCCCGACGTGTCGTGTGCCCTGCGCACCATCCGGGCGCTGCGGGACGAGGAGTTCGACGTCCTCCACCTCCACGAGCCCCTGGCCCCCGGGCCGACGACCACGGCGCTCCTGCTGGCCCAGACGCCGATGGTGGGCACCTTCCACGCCGCCGGGGGGAGCCTGGCCTACGACCTGCTGAACCGACCGGTGCGGTGGTTGAGCCGGCGCCTCGACCGGGCCTTCGCCGTGTCGGACGACGCGGCGGCCATGGCCCGGGACTCCCTCGGCGGGGAGTACGAGGTGCTGTTCAACGGCGTGGAGGTGGCCCGCTCGGTGGCGGTCGAGCCGTGGCCCACCGAGGGTCCGACCGTCTTCTTCATCGGGCGCCACGAGCCCCGCAAGGGCCTGTCGGTCCTCCTCGACGCCATGGGCACCCTCGGCCCCGAGGTCCGGCTCTGGATCGCCGGCGACGGCCCCGAGACCGAGGAGCTGCGGGCCCGGGTGGCCGGCGACCCGCGGATCGAGTGGCTCGGCCGGATCTCCGACGGCGAGCGGACGGCGCGCATCCGGGGTGCCGACGCCTTCTGCGCCCCCTCCCTCCGTGGCGAGTCGTTCGGCGTGGTGCTGCTGGAGGGGATGGCCTGCGGCACGCCGGTGGTGGCCAGCGACATCCCCGGGTACGCCCGGGTGGCCCGCGGTGGGGACGACGCCCTGCTCGTCCCGCCGGGTGACGCCGAGGCCCTCGGCGCGGCCCTCGGCAAGGTGCTGGCCGATCCGGTCCTGGCCGACCGCCTGGTGGCCAGCGGGAACCAGCGGGCCGACGAGTTCTCGATGCGCCGCCTGGCCGACCACTACCTCGAGGCGTACGCCTCCGTGACGGGAGGACGGGCGTATCATGCTGACCGTCCCCACGGGGTCGGCTGACCGCCACGACGCCGACCCGGACCGGCCACCCACGTTCCCCAGGCTCCGAGGAGTCCAGCGACCCATGTCGACCCTCCGCCACCCGACCACGCGGCCCGCGGTGCTCGTCGCCCTGCTCGCCGGCCTCGCCGCCTGGCCGGCCGGGGGTCCGGTCGCCGGCGTGGTGGTCGCCCTGGTCGTCGGACCGACGTTCGCCGTGCTGGTGGGACGACGTGCCGCCACGGTCGTGCGGCGTGGCGTCGGGGCCCGACCGGCGAACCTCGGTGAGTTCCCCCGCCTCCACAACACCGTCGACGGCCTCTGCCTCACCCACGGGATCGAGCCCCCGGCGCTGTCGGTGGTCGACTCGTCGGCGGGGAACGCGCTGGCCCTGGCGGGGTCGGGCGCCACCGAGCTGGTGCTGACGACCGGTGCCGTCGACCATCTGGGGCTCGTCGAGCTGGAGTCGCTGGTCGCCCACCTGCTGGTCCGCTGCGGGGAACCCGAACTGCGCGCCGAGACGGTCCGGGCCGGCCTGGGATCGCTGCGGGTCCTCTCCGGGGGCCGGACCGGGGTCGGGAAGGGTCGGGTGCTGCGCACCGACTTCGCCGGCACCGACCTGACGCGGTTCCCCCCGGGCATGCAGGACGCCCTCCGTGCCCTGGTCGCCCTGGGTTCGACGGTGTCCTCGCCGTCGGGAACCGAATCCCTGTGGCTGCTCCAGCCCGACGGCCGGACCGACGAGGCCACGGCCCACCACCCGCCGGTCGGGGTCCGTATCGACGCCCTGGGAGAACGGTGAACCGCCCGTCCGGCCCGACTCGAGCGCTCCCGGCGAGGTTCCTTTCTTCAGGGCTCCTCCTGGCGGGGTTCCTCCTGGTGGGGAGCGCCTGCTCGGGCGGCGACGAGACGGCCCCCACCCCGACGTTGGCCACCATCGGATCGACGACCACCGCGGCACCGACGGCCACGACCACCCCCGAGGCACCGACCACCACGGCGACCGCAACCGACGTCGGGCAGGACGCCGAGCCGGCGGTCACGCCCAGCACGACCACCATCGACGGCTGGACCGGTCCCGTCCATCCGTTGACCGGGCTCCCCGCGGTGGACGGAATCGCCGATCGACCGGTGCTGGTGGTCAAGATCGGCAACAACGACTCGAAGTCGCTGCCCCAGGTGGGCCTCCAGGCGGCCGACATCGTCTACGAGGCCCACATCGAGAACGGGGTGACCCGCTTCCTCGGGGTGTTCCACAGCGAGGTGCCGCTCACCGTGGGCCCGGTCCGCTCGGCCCGGTCCAGCGACATCGACCTGATCGGCAACCTGAACCGACCGGTCTTCGCCTACTGGGGGAGCAACCAGGGGGTGGGCGACGAGGTGGCCGAGGCCGAGCGCCAGGGCACCTTCGTCCCCATGACGACCACCGGCGACGGCCAGGAGTTCTTCTTCCGCGACAAGGCCCGGGGCGAGGCCCCCTACAACGGCTTCGTCGACGCGGCGGCCATGGCGGCCCGGGCCGAGGGGACCGCGCCGGGACCCGTGTTCGAGGTGGGCCCGCTGTCGGCCACCGCGGTACCGGTCCGGGGCGTGGGCTGGCGGACGCCCCGACGGGAGATCGACTGGGTGTGGGACCACGGGACCGCCCGTTGGCTGCGGTTCCACCGCGGCGTGCCCCTGCTCGACGAGGGCGCCGTACAGCTCGCTGCCGACAACGTCCTGCTCCTCTACGTGGACCACCGCCGTTCCGACGCCGACCTGGAGTCGCCGCAGGCCATCACCACCGGGTCGGGCGACGGCTGGCTGCTCCGCGACGGGACGGTCACCGGCATCACGTGGAGCCGGCCGTTCACCGCCGACCCGTGGCGCCTGGTCGACGACGAGACCGGGGAGCCGGTAGCCCTCCGGCCCGGTCGGACCTGGGTGGCCCTGGCCCGGCTGGGCGAAGGCGTCCTGCTCGGGCCGGACCGCATCGCCGAACTCCTGGGCTGAACGACCGGCTCCGCCCGTCGCCGACGACGGTTCGGGGAACGACGGTTCCTAGACTGCGCGCATGACCGAATCGAACCGGGCGACCGGGACCCAGCTGGTGAAGCGCGGCCTCGCCGAGATGCTCAAGGGCGGCGTCATCATGGACGTCGTCGACCCCACCCAGGCCAAGATCGCCGAGGACGCCGGCGCGACGGCCGTGATGGCCCTGGAGCGCGTGCCGGCCGACATCCGACGTGACGGTGGCGTGGCCCGCATGTCCGACCCGGAGATGATCGAGGGCATCAAGGCGGCCGTCACCATCCCGGTCATGGCCAAGGCGCGGATCGGCCACTTCGCCGAGGCCCAGGTCCTGCAGGCCCTCGGGGTGGACTACGTCGACGAGAGCGAGGTCCTGACCCCGGCCGACGAGGCCCACCACATCGACAAGTGGGCGTTCACCGTCCCCTTCGTGTGCGGTGCCACCAACCTGGGCGAGGCCCTGCGCCGCATCTCCGAAGGCGCCTGCATGATCCGCTCCAAGGGCGAGGCGGGGACCGGCAACATCGTCGAGGCGGTCCGCCACCTCCGCTCGATCATCGGCGACATTCGCAGGATCACCCAGGCCGATCAGGCCGAGCTGTTCGACTGGGCCAAGCGACTCCAGGCCCCGCTGCCGCTGGTCCAGGAGATCGCCCAGACCGGCGAGCTGCCGGTGCCCATGTTCTGCGCCGGGGGCATCGCCACGCCGGCCGACGCCTCCCTCGTGATGCAGCTGGGTGCCCAGGCCGTGTTCGTGGGATCGGGCATCTTCAAGAGCGACGACCCGGCGCCGCGGGCCCGGGCCATCGTCGAGGCGACGACCAACTTCGCCGACCCGACCATCCTCGCCAAGGTGAGCCGCGGCCTGGGCGACGCCATGCCGGGCCTCGAGGTGGGGTCGCTGGAGACGCGCCTGGCCGACCGCGGCTGGTAGGCGACCGGTCGGCGGACACGCGGCGATGAAGGTCGGCGTCCTGGCCCTGCAGGGGGCGTTCGCCCGCCACGTGCGGGTCCTGGCCGACCTGGGTGCGACGGCCGTCGAGGTCCGCACTGCCGGCGACCTGGCCGACGTCGACGCCCTGGTCCTCCCGGGTGGGGAGTCCACCACCATGTCGATGCTGCTCGACTCCTCGGGCCTGCGCGGCCCGGTGGCCGACCGCATCGCCGACGGCCTGCCGGTGCTCGGCACCTGCGCCGGGATGATCCTGCTGGCCACCCGGGTGGCCGACGGACGATCCGACCAGCGGTCGTTCGGGGCCATCGACCTCGACGTCCGTCGCAACGGGTACGGGCGCCAGGTCGACTCCTTCGAGGCCGACCTCGACGTCACCGGTCTGGACGAGCCGTTCCACGGCGTGTTCATCCGGGCCCCGGTGGTCGAACGGGTCGGCGACGGGGTCGAGGTGCTGGCCGCCGTCGACGGCCAGCCGGTGCTGTGTCGACAGGGACGCGTGGTGGTGGCCGCCTTCCACCCGGAGATGTCGGGCGACGACCGCATCCACGGCCGGTTCCTCGACCTGGCCTTCGCCGCCTGAGCCGGCGACGGGCACGCGACGGCCAGCGGAACGACCAGACCAGAGACGACGAAGGGGAACGGGACGGGACATGTCGGGCCATTCCAAGTGGGCGACCATCAAGCACAAGAAGGGCGCCGCAGACAAGAAGCGGGGCAAGCTCTTCGCCAAGCTCATCAAGCAGGTCGAGGTGGCGGCCCGGCAGGGCGGCGGTGACCCCGACGCCAACCCGACGCTGCGGACCATGTTCCAGAAGGCGCGGGACGCCTCGGTGCCGCTGGACACCATCGAGCGGGCCGTCAAGCGGGGGACCGGCGAGCTCGAGGGCGTCGACTACGAGACGATCACCTACGAGGGGTACGCCCCGCACGGCGTGGCCCTCTACGTCGAGACCCTGACCGACAACCGGAACCGGACGGGCTCGGAGGTGCGTTCGCTGCTCTCGAAGAACGGCGGGTCGTTGGCCGAGCCCGGTTCGGTGGCCTGGCAGTTCGAGCGCAAGGGCGTGGTGCTGCTGGACGGCTCGGTCGACGAGGACGAGATCATGATGGCCGCCCTGGATGCCGGGGCCGACGACCTGGTCGACGAGGGCGGGACCTGGCGCCTCACCTGCGAGGCCACCGACCTGCCCGTCGTCCGGGCCGCCCTCGAGGAGGCCGCGGTGCCGTTCGAGGCCGCCGACGTGACGATGCTCGCCACCACCTCGGTGTCCATCGATTCGGCCGAGCAGGCGAAGGCCGTCCTGCGGGTCATGGACCTGCTGGACGACAACGACGACGTCCAGGACGTGTACGCAAACTTCGACATCCCCGCCGACGTGCTCGAGGCGCTCGACGCCTGATTCCACCTGTCGCTCCCCAGGGGGCCGCCCGCCACGGGTGACCCGCCCCGGAGGGGCCGGGGGGCTAGGGTCGTACACATGTTCGTTCTCGGGATCGACCCCGGCCTGACCCGCTGCGGCTACGGCGTGGTCCGGCGGGACGGCCGGCGCCTCGAGGCGGTGGCCGCCGGCGTGGTCCGGACCGAACCCTCGGCCGACCTCGCCGACCGTCTGGCCGACCTCCACCGGGAGGTCCGGTCGCTGGTCGACGAGTACCGGCCCGATGAGGTGGCCGTCGAGCGGGTCCTCTTCCAGGTCAACGTCCGGACGGCCATGCAGACCGGCCAGGCCTCCGGCGTGGTGATGGCCGCCGCGGCCGGTGCCTCGGTCCCGGTCACCCTCTACTCGCCGAACGAGGTGAAGGAGGCGGTGGCCGGCTGGGGCGGGGCCGACAAGGAGCAGGTGGAGCGCATGGTCCGGACCCAGTTGGGGATCGACGCTCCGCTGCGCCCGGTGGACGCCGCCGACGCGGTGGCCGTGGCCCTCTGTCACTTGGCGAGGGCGGGCCACCCGGTGGCGATGGCGGCGGGCCGATGATCGGCTCGCTGCGGGGCATCCTGCTGGAGCGCTTCGAAGAGGGCGACCGGGGCGAGGTCCTGGTCGAGGTGGCCGGCGTCGGCTACCGGGTGGTGGTCACGCCGACCACCGCGGTCCGCCTCGGCGAGGTGGGGACCGAGGTCTTCGTCCACGTCCACCACCACATCCGGGAGGCCGACCAGACCCTCTACGGGTTCCTGGAGCGGGCCGAACGGGCCTGCTTCGAGGCCCTCCTCTCGGCCCACGGGGTGGGGCCCTCGCTGGCCCTGGCCGTCCTCGGGGTCCACGGTCCCGTCGAGTTGGCCCGTCTGCTGGCCGACGACGACGTGGCCGCCCTGTGCCTGGTGCCCGGCGTCGGGAAGAAGACGGCCACCCGCCTGCTGGTGGAGCTGAAGAACTCCCTGGACCTGCCGGTGGTCGGCGTGCCCGGGTCGCCCGGCGACGAGGTTCGGCCCCGCTCGGCGGTGGCCGAGGTCCAGGAGGCCCTGGGCGGGCTGGGCTACACCCCGGACGAGGTGCGGACCGTGCTCGCCGACCTGGGCGGCGACGATCCGGCGGTGTTGCTCCGAGAGGCCCTGCAGCGCCTCGCCAGGGCGTAGGGGCGGACCGTGCGCGAGGAACTGCTGTCGCCCGACCGGGACCCGGAGACCGACGAGGTGGTGGTCGAGGTCGGGCTCCGGCCCCGGAGCCTCGGCGAGTTCGTCGGCCAGGCCGAGTTGAAGGGCCACCTCCGGGTGATGCTGGAGGCCGCCCGACGGCGGGGACAGGCCGCCGACCACTTCCTGTTCGCCGGGCCGCCCGGCCTGGGCAAGACCACGCTGGCCCACATCGTGGCCACCGAGATGCAGGCCGAACTCCACGTGACGTCCGGTCCGGCGTTGGAGCGGGCCGGGGACCTGGCCGCCATCCTGACCAAGCTGGAGCCGGGCGACGTCCTGTTCATCGACGAGATCCACCGCCTGTCCCGCGCCGTCGAGGAGGTCCTCTATCCGGCCATGGAGGACTTCGAGCTGGACATCGTCCTCGGCAAGGGGCCGGCGGCCCGCTCCATCCGCCTGGAACTGCCGCGGTTCACGCTCGTGGGGGCCACGACCCGGACCGGCCTCATCACCGGGCCGCTCCGGGACCGCTTCGGGCTGACGGCCCGGCTCGACTACTACGAGGCCGACGACCTGACCGACATCGTCACCCGGGCCGCCGGCATCCTCGAGGTCGACCTGGACGCCGACGGCGCGAACGAGATCGCCCGCCGCAGCCGGGGGACGCCGCGCATCGGCAACCGCCTGCTTCGCCAGGTCCGGGACTTCGCCCAGGTGGAGCGGTCCGGCGTGGTCGACGGGACGGTGGCCCGCGACGGGCTGGCCTTCTTCGGCGTCGACGCCCTCGGGCTGGACAAGCCGTCGCGGGAGATCCTCGTTGCCCTGTGCCACCGATTCGAGGGCGGCCCGGTGGGCCTCAAGACGCTGTCCATCGCGGTCAGCGAACCGGAGGACACCGTGGAGGACGTCTACGAGCCGTTCCTCATCCAGCAGGGCCTGCTCCTGCGGACGCCGAAGGGGAGGGTGGCCACGCCGGCCGCCTACGCCCACCTCGGGCAGGAACCGCCCTCCGCCCCCGGGGCGTCCGCCTCCCTGTTCGACGACTGACGGATCCCCGGCGCAGCCGTCGGGGGCCTCTGTCGGGGACGGGTCCGGTCCCTAGGCTGGCCGACCCATGGGGCCGGACGACTTCGACTATCCGCTTCCCGAGGCGGCCATCGCCCAGGCCCCGCTGGCCGACCGGGCCTCGGCCCGCCTGCTGGACGCCACCGGTCCCGGGGTGGTCCACCGGGCCGTCCGCGACCTCCCCGGCGTGCTCCGGCCGGATGACGTGCTGGTCCTCAACGACACCCGGGTGCTGCCCGCCCGGCTCCGGTCGACACGGCCCACCGGCGGTTCCGCCGAGGTCCTCCTGCTCCGTCCGGTCGACGGGGGAGTGGGCGACGGACCGCCGGCGTGGGAGGCGTTGGTCCGTCCCAGCCGAAAGGTCGTGCCGGGGACCCGGCTGGACGTCGCCGACGGTCTGGCCGTCGACGTCGCCGACGACCTGGGGGAGGGGCGACGGATCGTCCGGCCGGTGGATGCGGCCGGCGAGCCCCTCGATCGGTCGTCGCTGCTGGCCGCGTTGGACCGGTACGGCGAGGTCCCGCTCCCGCCCTACCTGACGGCGGGGATCGACGACCCCGAGCGGTACCAGACCGTCTACAGCGACCGCCCGGCGTCGGCCGCCGCCCCCACCGCGGGCCTGCACCTCACCGAGGAGGTCCTCGACGCCTGCCGGTCCACCGGGGCCCGGATCGAGCGCCTGGAGCTGGTGGTCGGCCTGGACACCTTCCGCCCGGTCTCGGTCGACGACCTGGACGACCACCGGATGCACGCCGAGTCCTACCGGGTGCCCGAGGACGTCCTGGCCCGTTGCACCGAGGCCCGGGCCGCCGGGGGTCGGGTGGTGGCGGTGGGGACCACCACCGTGCGGGCCCTCGAGTCGGCGGCCCGTTTCGGACCGGCCGGCGACACCGACCTGTTCATCCGCCCGCCGTTCGACTTCCGGATGGTGGACGTCCTGATGACCAACTACCACCTGCCCCGGTCCACCCTGCTGGTGATGCTGGAGGCCTTCGCCGGGCCGGGGTGGCGGGACCTGTACGCCACGGCGCTGGACGCCGGGTACCGGTTCCTCTCCTTCGGGGACGCCATGCTCGTCGGGAAGGACGGGCTCGTCGGGAAGGACGGGCTCGTCGGAAGAGGCGGTCTCGTCGTGGAGGACGGCCTCGTCGGGGCAGGAGGGAGTGCGTCGTGAGGGCTGGGTTCGAGTCGACGGCCCGCGACGGCGGTGCCCGCACCGGGACGGTGACCGTGGCCGGCGGGACGTTCCGCACCCCGTGCTTCATGCCGGTGGGCACCCGGGGCGCGGTCCGCCACCTCTCGTCGGTCGACCTGGCCGACCTGGGCGCCGAGGTGGTGCTCGGCAACACGTACCACCTGATGCTCCGGCCCGGGGCCGAGGTGGTCCGGGCCCACGGCGGCCTGGCCGGCTTCGCCGGTTGGGACGGCCTCACCCTGACCGACTCGGGCGGCTACCAGATCTTCTCCCTGCAGCCGAAGGTCGACGACGAGGGGGCGACCTTCCGGTCCACCTACGACGGCTCCACCCACGTCCTGACGCCCGAGCGGGCGGCCGCCGTCCAGGCCGACCTGGGCGCCGACGTCCAGATGGTGCTGGACGTCTGCCCGGCCCTGCCCGCCCCGGACCGGGTGCTGCGGGCCGCCGTGGAGCGCACGGCACTCTGGGCCGGGCGGGGGCGCCGGGCCTTCCGCGAGCATCCGGACGCGCCCGGTCGACAGAGCCAGTTCGGGATCGTCCAAGGGGGCACCGATCCCGTGCTCCGGGCCGAGAGCGCCCAGCGGACCCTCGAGGTGGGCTTCGACGGCTACGCGGTGGGCGGGCTCAGCGTGGGGGAGACCCGCGACGAGATGCTGGAACCCCTTGCCGCGGTCACCGAACTCCTCCCGACCGACCAGCCCCGCTACTTCATGGGCCTCGGCGACCCGGCCGGCCTGGTCGAGGTGGTGGCGGCCGGCATCGACATGTTCGACTGCGTCCTGCCCACCCGCCACGCCCGCCACGGCACCGTCCTGACCACGGCGGGTCGCCTCAACCTCCGCAACGCCCGGTTCGCCACCGACGAGGGGCCGCTCGATCCGGACTTCCCCGAGGGGCCGGCGTCGAGGTGGTCGCGGGCGTACCTCAGGCACCTCCTGATGACCGACGAGCCGACGGGCCGCCGCCTCCTCACCCTCCACAACCTGGCGTGGCTGCTCGACTTCGTGGACCGGCTCCGGGACGCCATCGCCGACGGGGCCTTCGAGGCGTTCCGGGCCCGGACGCTCGACGTCTGGGGCTGACCGGCCCGGCCGTCCCCGGGCGTAGGCTCACCGGGTCCCACGGCGGACGGCCCTCGACGGTCCCGACCGCCCCGTTCCCTCTCGCACCCAGGAGCACCCATGGCCGGCTTCCTTCCCCTGATCCTCATCTTCGGACTCATGTACGTCCTGATGATCCGCCCGCAGCAGAAGAAGGCCAAGGCGCAGCAGGCCCTGGTGGCCTCCATCTCGGCCGGCGACGAGGTGCTGTTGAACTCGGGGATCTACGGCACGGTCAACGAGGTCGACGCCGACGACCCCAACGTGCTGTGGATCGAGGTGTACCAGGGCGTGGAGCTCAAGGTCCGGCGCGGTGCGGTCGACCAGCGCCTGAACGAGCCGGCGGCCCCGGCCGACGACCCGGTGGAGGAGTCGGCCGACGGCTCCGACGAGGACTGAGTCCGGCACCTCCCGCCAACCGTCCCTCCTCCTGACCGACCCCGCCTGATCGCCCGACCCCGGATCCCCCGTGCCCCGCCGCCAGCTCGTCCTACTCCTGGGCATCGTCGTGGTCACCGTGCTGGCCTCGGCGATGACCGTCGTCTGGGGCAACCGGCCGCTGCTCGGCCTCGACCTCCAGGGCGGCGTGTCGGTCCGCCTCGTGGCCACCGAGCCGGCCAGCGAGGAGATGCTCGACCAGACCGTCGAGATCATTCGCGACCGGATCGACGGCCTGGGCGTGGCCGAGCCCGAGATCTCCCGCACCGAGACCGGCGTGATGGTGTCGCTGCCCGGCGTCGACGACCAGGAACGGGCCCTCGAGCTGGTCGGCACCACCGCCGAGCTCCGCTTCCGCCCGGTCTGTGGGATCGCCACCACCTCGGCACCCGAGACCGCGGCGTCGGGGACCTCCAGCGGGCCGTTCGCCGCCTGCTCGGAGGCCACCTCCGGTGCCGTGGTCCCCGCCGTCGGCCCGGACGGCACCACGATGCCCGAGGACGACCATCCCGGGGAGTTCGTGGTGCTCGGCCTGCGGGGCGACCCGAGCGGCCAGCGCTACCTGCTGGGGCCGTCGGTGCTGACCGGCGAGGCGGTGGCCGACGCCAACGCCCTGTTCATCGACTACGAGTGGCAGGTCGGGCTCGACCTCCAGGGAGGGCAGGTCGGCGTCGACGGGTTCAACGACGTGGCGGCCCGGTGCTTCTCCGGCCAGCCCTCGTGCCCCCGCGTCGAGGGCTCGCCCAACGGTCGCCTGGCCGTCGTCCTCGACGGCCAGGTCGTGACCGCCCCGTCCATCCGGGCGCCCCAGTTCAAGGCCGATGCCATCGTCATCTCCGGAGGCTTCCCCAAGGAGGAGGCCGACGACGTGGCCCTGGCGCTGCGGTACGGCGCCCTGCCCGTCGAGCTGGAGCCGGAGAACACCCGCGTCGTGTCGGCCACCATCGGCGAGGACTCGCTCCGGGCCGGCGTGGTGGCCGGCCTGGTCGGCCTGCTGGTCGTCGCCGTGTTCATCGTGGGCTACTACCGGATCCTGGGCCTGGTGGCCCTGGCCAGCCTCGGGCTGTCCGGTGCGCTCCTGTGGGCCATCATCGCCCACCTCGGCACCCAGTCGGGGCTGGCCCTGACCCTGGCCGGCGTGACCGGCCTCATCGTGGCCATCGGCGTGTCCGTGGACTCCAACGTCGTCTACTTCGAGCACCTCAAGGAGGACGTCCGCGACGGTCGGACGGCGCGCTCCAGCGTGGACCGGGCCTTCCCCATCGCCTTCTCCACCATCGTCAAGGCCGACGTGGCGTCGCTGATCGGCGCCGGCCTGCTGTGGGCGCTGACCGTCGGCGCCGTGCGGGGCTTCGCCCTCTACCTCGGCCTGGCCACCATCCTCGACCTGGTGGCCACCTACTTCTTCATGGGTCCGATGATCCGCCTGCTGGCCACCACCCGGTGGTTCGCCGAGCATCCGCAGCGGTTCGGCCTCCCGGCCTCCGGAGCGGTGGGGTCGACGGCCGGCCGGACCGCCGGTGCCACGGGAGCGGGCGCGTGAAGGCCATCCGCGGCCTCTACCGGGGCGAATCGGCGGTCGACTTCCCGGGCCTGTGGCGCCGTGCCGCCATCGGCTCCGGCGCCGCAGTCCTCGTGGGCCTGCTGTCGTTCGTGGTCCTCGGCCTGAACCTCGGCCTCGACTTCGAAGGTGGCACCTCGTACGAGGTCCGGGCCCCCGGCGCCTCGGTGGCCGACGCCCGGGAGGTCCTGGCGGACCTCGGCGCGGCCGAGGCCCGCGTCCAACTGGTCGACGACGACCGGGTGCTGGTCCGGTCGGACGTGCAGGACCCCGCCCGGGCCGCCGAGTTGCGGGCCGGCCTCGAGGCCGACCTCGGGGACGTGGTGGCCTTCGAACAGGTCGGGCCCACCTGGGGCGAGGAGGTCACCGACAAGGCGGTCACCGCCCTGTTGGTCTTCTTCGTGGTGGTGGCCCTGTACATCGCCATCCGCCTCGAGTGGAAGATGGCCGTCGGCGCCCTGGTCGCCGTGGCCCACGACATCGTGCTCAGCGTCGGCGTCTACTCGGTGTTCCGGTTCGAGATCACGCCGGCCACCGTCATCGCCTTCCTGACCATCATGGGCTACTCGCTGTACGACACCATCGTCGTCTACGACAAGGTCCGCGAGGTCGTGGCCCGCCTGGGGGCGACCGAGCGCTACACCTACGTGGAGCTGATGAACCTGGCGCTGAACCGGGTGGCCATGCGGTCCATCAACACCAGCATCACGTCGGCCATCCCCGTCGTGTCGATGCTGCTGGTCGGCTCGGTGGCCATGGGGGCGGCCACCCTGCGCGAGTTCGCCGTGGCCCTGCTGGTCGGCATCGTGGTCGGCTCGTACTCCTCGCTGTTCGTGGCCTCCGCACTGGTCGCCCGCCTCAAGGAACGCGAGGAACGCTGGAGTCGGATCGGCGACAAGGTCCGGGGCCGGTCCGGCGACGACGCCTCGACGGGGACCCGGGTCATCGACCGCAGCGAGGCCGCGGCCGCCGAGGCCCGGGCCACGCCCCGCCGGGCGCCGGGTGGTGGACCGGCGAAGCGTCGCCCGCCCACCTCGACGCCGGCCCCGGGTGGGGTGCCGCCGCGGCCCCGCAAGAAGAAGCGCTGACCCACCGACCCTCGGGCCGGACCGGCCGCGGAACTAGCGTGGAGGCGTGAGGGCGACCAGCGGGAAGGCCACGACGTGGCCACGATGACCCGGGTCCTGCCGTGGCGGCGACGCCCGCGGCAGGAGGTCGACGAGACCTCGGCACTGCTCACCGCATTCCGGGAACGCCACCCGGGTGCCGACACGGCGCTGATCGAGCGGGCCTACCGGGTGGCGCTGGACGCCCACGCCGGCCAGACCCGCAAGTCCGGCGAGCCGTACATCCACCATCCGATGTCGGTGGCCACCATCGTGGCCCGGCAGGGCCTCGACGACGTCACGGTGGCCAGCGCCCTGCTGCACGACGCCGTGGAGGACACCTCGGTCAGCCTCGACGACCTGGAGCGGGACTTCGGCGTCGACGTCCGGATGATCGTCGACGGCGTCACCAAGCTGGACCGCCTCCACTTCGACACCAAGGAGGACCAGCAGGCGGCCAGCGTGCGCAAGATGCTCGTGGCCCTGGCCAAGGACCTCCGGGTGCTCATCATCAAGCTGGCCGACCGGCTCCACAACATGCGGACCCTGGCCGCCCTGCCCGAGCACAAGCAGCAGCGGGTGGCCCAGGAGACCCTGGACATCTACGCCCCGCTGGCCAACCGCCTCGGCATGCAGGAGGTCAAGGACCAGCTGGAGGACCTGGCGCTGGCCACGCTGCACCCGAAGCGGTACAGCCAGATCGACCAGATGGTCCAGGACCGTTCGCCGGAGCGGGACCTGTACCTGGCCCAGGTCATCGGCGAGGTGGAGGCCCGCCTGGCCGAGGTGAAGATCGTCGGCACGGTCGACGGTCGCCCCAAGCAGCTCTGGAGCATCTACGAGAAGATGATCGTGAAGGGCCGGTCCTTCGACGACATCCACGACCTGGTCGGCGTGCGGGTCCTGGTGGAGAACGTCCGCGACTGCTACGCCGCGCTGGGCACCATCCACGCCACCTGGAAGCCGGTGCAGGGCCGGTTCAAGGACTACGTGGCCATGCCCAAGTTCAACCTCTACCAGTCGCTGCACACCACGGTGGTCGGACCGCAGGGCAAGCAGGTGGAGTTCCAGGTCCGGACGCACGAGATGCACGCCCGGGCGGAGCACGGGGTGGCCGCCCACTGGGACTACAAGGCCCAGTCGCCGTCGGACGAGATGGCCTGGTTGGGCCGGATCGTGGAGTGGCAGGCCGAGACCGAGGACCCCGGCACCTTCATGGCCAACCTCAAGACCGACCTGGAGCTGGACGAGGTCTACGTCTTCACGCCCCGCGGCAAGGTGGTGACCCTCCCGGTGGGGGCGACGCCGGTCGACTTCGCCTACACCATCCACACCGACGTGGGGCACGCCTGCGTGGGCGCCAAGGTCGGTGGTCGCCTGGTGCCGCTGGACGCCCACCTGTCCACCGGCGACACCGTCGAGATCGTGACCTCCCGCCAGCCGGGGGCCGGCCCCAGCCGGGACTGGCTGCAGTTCGTGGCCACCCACCGGGCGTCGTCCAAGATCAAGCACTGGTACTCGCAGGAACGGCGGTCCGACGCCATCGACGCCGGCTACGAGGAGCTGGTGTCGGAGCTCCGGAAGGCGGGACTGCCGGTCCGCGAGGTGCTGGACGGTCCGGAGCTGGCCGAGGCGGCGGCGTCCATGAACTACGCCGAGCCCGACGCCCTGTACGCGGCGATCGGCGAGCACCACGTGTCGGCCCGCTCCCTGGTCGGGCGGGTGGCCCGGGCGCTTCGGCCCGACCAGCCCGAGGAGCCGGTGCTGGAGCCGTCGCGGCCGCGGCGCCCCCGACGTGACACCGGGTCGGTGGGCGTCCACGTGGAAGGCCTCGACGACCTGCTGGTGCGCCTGTCGCGCTGCTGCACCCCCGTACCGCCGGACGGGATCATCGGCTTCGTGACCCGCGGGCGAGGGGTCAGCGTGCACCGGGCCGACTGCGCCAACGCGGTGTCGTTGGCCAACGACCAGGGGGACCGCCTGATCGACGTGGAGTGGGACGAGGAGTCCGACGGCTACTTCGTGGTGTCCGTGGTCCTCAAGGCCCTCGACCGGGCCGGCCTGCTCCGCGACGTGACCGGAGTGCTGGCCGACCACCACGTGAACGTGCTGGCCACCTCCACGTCGACCAGCGGCTCGGACCGGGTGGCCACCATGCGCTTCGACTTCGAGATGGGCGACCCCGGCCACCTGGAGAGCCTGCTGCGCATGCTCCGCAGGGTCGACTCGGTGTACGACGTGCACCGGGCCGTCCCCGGAGGCGGGGACTGAGCAGCGCCCCTCGGCCCCCCGGTGCGCCGATGGTGCGCCGGTAGCCTGCATCTCCGTGACGGACCACGCCTTCCGGGCCCCCAAGGGCACGCGCGACATCATGTGGCCGGACTCGGCCCGGTGGCGTGCCCTCGTGGAGCTCTTCGCCGACGTGGCGGGCTCGGCCGGCTACCTCGAGGTGGTCCCCCCGATGTTCGAGCACGTCGAGGTCTTCCAGCGCCTCGGCGAGGCCACCGACGTGGTCCGCAAGGAGATGTACGCCTTCGAGGACAAGGGCGGCCGCACCATCGCCCTGCGTCCCGAGCAGACGGCATCGGTGGTCCGCGGCTTCGCCGAGCACCGCCCGGCCCTTCCCTACAAGGCCTGGTACGCGGGCCCGAACTTCCGCTACGAGCGGGCCCAGAAGGGACGCTTCCGGCAGTTCGACCAGGTCGGCGTGGAGGTCCTCGGCCCGCACGACCCCCACCTGGACGCCGAGGTCATCACCCTGGCGTGGCGCTTCTACGAGCGCCTCGGGCTGCGGCAGGTGCGGCTGCTGGTGAACTCCCTGGGCAGTGCGGAGGATCGGGCCCGCTACGTCGAGGCGCTCCGGGCCCACTTCGAGGCGAACCTGGACGCCCTCAGCGAGGAGTCCCGGGCCACGCTGGCCACCAACCCGCTGCGGGTGCTCGACTCCAAGCGCGATGCCGACGCCGAGCTGGTGGCCGACGCGCCCCGGATGCTCGACCACCTGTCCGACGACGCGGCCGCCCACTTCGCCGCCGTCACCGCGGCGCTCGACGCCGTGGACGTGCCCTACACCGTCGCCCCCCGCCTGGTGCGGGGCCTCGACTACTACGTCCGGACCACCTTCGAGTTCGCCGCCGAGGCCCTCGACGCCGCCCAGAACGCGGTGGGTGGCGGTGGCCGCTACGACGGCCTGGCCGCCGAGATGGGCGCCCCGGAGACCCCCGGCGTGGGCTTCGCCCTCGGCGTGGACCGCACCCTGCTGGCCTGCGACGCCGAGGGGGTGTTCGCCCCGCCCACGGCGGCCGTCGACGTGTTCGTGGTCGACGCCACCGGGGGCGACGAGGCCGTGGTCCTGGCCGACCGCATCCGGGCCGCCGGCCTGCGGGCCGACCGGGCCTGGGACGGCCGGTCCATGAAGGCCCAGATGAAGGCCGCCGACCGGAGCGCCGCCGCGGTGGCGGTCATCGTCGGCGAGGACGAGAAGGCGTCCGGCACGGTGACCGTGCGGGACCTGCGGGGCGACGGCGGACAGGAGACCGTCGACCGCGACCAGCTGACCGACATCCTGCGAGCGAGGCTCCGTTGACCGACTACTCCACCTCCATGCGCACCGACCGGTGCGGCGACCTCCGGGTCGGCGACGTCGGCCGCACCGTCACCCTGTGCGGCTGGGTCGACCGCCGGCGGGAGCACGGCGAGCACCTGGCCTTCGTCGACCTGCGGGACCGAAGCGGCGTCGTCCAGCTGGTGGTCGACGGCGCCCACGACCTGCGCAGCGAGTTCGTGCTCCGGGTGACCGGCACGGTCCGCGAGCGGCCCGCCGACACCGCCAACGACGCCCTCGCCACCGGGGCGGTGGAAGTGGACGCCCAGGCCGTCGAGGTGCTGGCCGCCGCCGAGCCGCCGCCCTTCCCGCTGGACGAGCGCACCGAGGTGGACGAGGTGCTGCGCCTCCGCCACCGCTACGTCGACCTGCGCCGTCCCCGCCTCCAGCGCAACCTGGAGGTCCGGGCCCGGGTCAACAGCGCGGTCCGGGGCGCCATGGAGGAGCAGGGCTTCATCGAGGTCGAGACCCCGATGCTGGTGGCCAGCACCCCGGAGGGCGCCCGCGACTTCGTCGTGCCGTCCCGCAAGGAGCCCGGCTCCTTCTACGCCCTGCCCCAGAGCCCCCAGATCTTCAAGCAGCTGTGCATGGTGGGCGGCGTCGACCGCTACTACCAGATCGCCCGCTGCCTGCGCGACGAGGACCTGCGGGCCGACCGCCAGTTCGAGTTCATGCAGCTCGACGCGGAGGCCAGCTTCGTCTCCCAGGACGACGTGCTGGCCTTCATCTCCCACGCCGTCGCGGCGGCCGCCGAGGCGGTGACCGGCGTGCGTCCCGGCGAGATCGGCCGGATGTCGTGGGAGGAGGCCATGGAGCGGTACGGCTCCGACAAGCCCGACGTCCGCTTCGGGATGGAGCTGGTCGAACTGACCGACGTCTTCGCCGGGACGGAGTTCCGGGCCTTCCAGGCGCCGTGCACCAAGGGCATCCGGGTGCCCGGAGGCGCCGACACGTCGCGCAACCGACTCGACGACCTCACCGAACGCTGCAAGCGCTGGGGGGCCAAGGGCCTGGTGTGGATGCGGGTCACGCCCGACGGGCTGGACTCGCCGGTGGCCAAGTTCCTGACCGACGACGAGCAGGCCGGCCTGCGGACGGCCATGGAGGCCGAGGTGGGCGACCTGTTGCTGCTGGTGGCCGACGAGCGCCGGACCGCCCGCCACATCCTCGGCCTGCTGCGCCTCGAGCTGGGGCGCCCGCCGGTGACCGAGGGCGGGCTCCACTTCCTGTGGGTGGTCGACTTCCCGTTGTTCGAGGCCCTCGACGAGGCCGGCAACCCCATCCCGGCCCACCACCCGTTCACCATGCCGCACGAGGACGACGTGCACCTACTGGACGGCGGCGACCTGCTGGCCGTGCGCTCACAGGCCTACGACCTGGTCCTCAACGGCTGGGAGCTGGGCTCGGGGAGCGTGCGGATCCACCGCCGCGAGGTCCAGGAGCGGATCTTCTCGCTGCTGGGCATCGGCCCCGAAGAGGCCCAGGCCAAGTTCGGCTTCCTGCTCGACGCCTTCCGGTACGGCGCCCCGCCGCACGCCGGCTTCGCCTTCGGCATGGACCGGCTCACGGCCATCCTGGCCGGCGAGGAGAACATCCGCGAGGTCATCGCCTACCCGAAGACCCAGTCGGGGGCCGACCCGCTGACCGACGCGCCGACCCCCATCGACGATCGCCACCTCGAGGAACTGGGCCTGCGCGTCCTGCCTCCAGCGGAGTAGGCCGCTCGTCGACGAGGCCCCCGGCGGAGTAGGCCGCTGGTCGGCGGCGGGTACCGTCGCCGCCATGACCGGGGACCTGTTCGCCAGCGCGGCATCCGACCGCCTGGCCCGGCGCGCCCCGCTGGCCGACCGCCTCCGGCCGACCCGGCTCGACGACGTCGTCGGCCAGGACCACCTGCTGGGTCCCGGCCGGCCCCTGCGGCGCCTCATCGAGGCCGACCGGCTGTCCTCGGTGGTGCTGTGGGGCCCGCCCGGGACCGGCAAGACGTCGCTGGCCCGGCTCATCGCCCGGGTCACCGCCCAGGAGTTCGCCGAACTGTCGGCGACCAGCGCCAGCGTGAAGGACGTCCGGGAGTTGGTGGCGGCGGCCGAGGCCCGCCTCGGCCAGCGGGACGTCGGCACCATCCTGTTCCTCGACGAGGTGCACCGCTTCAACAAGGCCCAGCAGGACGCCCTCCTGCCCTCGGTGGAGTCGGGACTGCTGGTGCTGATCGGGGCCACCACCGAGAACCCCTACTTCGAGGTCAACGCACCGCTGCTGTCGCGTTCCACGCTGTTCCGCCTCGAGCCGCTGGACGACGCCGCGGTCCGCCGACTGCTGGAACGGGGCCTGGAGGCCGAGGACGCGACGGCCGACGACGAGGCCCTGGACCTCCTGGTGGACCGGGCGGCCGGCGACGGACGCCACGCCCTGACCAGCCTCGAGGTGGCCGCGGCGCTCGCCGTCGGTCGGGACGGGGCCGCCGCTGGGGCCCGGGTGACGGTGGACGACGTCGAGGCGGCCCTGGGCACCAAGGCCATCCGGTACGGCCGGGACGCCCACTACGACGTGGTCAGCGCCTTCATCAAGTCCATCCGGGGCTCCGACGCCGACGCCGGCCTGTACTGGCTGGCCCGGATGCTCGACGCCGGGGAGGACGCCCGGTTCATCGCCCGCCGCCTCGTCATCCTGGCCAGCGAGGACGTCGGCATGGCCGACCCGATGGCCATCGTCGTGGCCGACGCCGCGGCCCGGGCCGTGGAGTTCGTCGGCCTGCCCGAGGCGAAGCTGAACCTGGCCCAGGCCGTCGTGCACCTGGCCACCGCGCCGAAGTCCAACCGGGTGACCACCGCCCTGGGCGCGGCGGAGGCCGACGCCCGTGCCGCCGGGACCGGCGAGGTGCCGATGCACCTGCGCGACGCCCACTACCGGGGTGCCGCCACCCTCGGCCACGGCGAGGGCTACGACTACCCGCACGACCACCCGGACGGGTGGGTGGACCAGCGGCACCGTCCGGCCGAGGTGGAGGGGCGTCGCTACTACGATCCGTCCCCACACGGCTTCGAGGCGGAGGTGGCCGAACGGCTCCGCCGGAGCGGCGAAGGGGAGGCCTGATGCGACGTCGACTGGTCTGGCTGCTGGGTGGCTGGGTGGTCGGGACGGCCACTGCGGCCTGGTTGCGGCGACGCGTCCGCCGGGGGGTCCGTCGGTACGCCCCGGAGTACCTGCGTCGGGAGGTCGCCGACCGGACGTCGGCGCTGGCCGACGGGCTCCGCCGGATCTCCCGGGAGGTCGCCGCCACCCGCGGTGGGGGCGACGACGGCCTCCGGCCACGCCGTCCGATCGACCACCGCCCCCCGCCCCACCGCCACCGGAGGCCGGTCGGGGCACCTCCGCGGCGTCCCTAGGCTGGGCCGACCATGAGCACCATCGGAACCCTCGACGGCCCCGTGACCGCGCAGGCCGTCCGTCGGGCCTTCGTCGACTTCTTCGCCGGCCACGGCCACCACCACGAGGCCTCGGGCAGCCTGATCCCGCACGACCCGACGCTGCTGTTCACGGTGGCCGGCATGGTGCCCTTCAAGCCGTACTTCGTGGGCGAGCAGCCGGCGCCCTGGCCGCGGGCCGTCACCGTCCAGAAGTGCGTCCGGGCCGGCGGCAAGCACAACGACCTGGACGAGGTGGGTCGGACCAGCCGACACCTCACCTTCTTCGAGATGCTGGGCAACTTCAGCTTCGGCGACTACTTCAAGTCCGAGGCCTGTGCCTTCGCCTGGGAGTTCGTGACCACCCACCTGGGCCTCGACCCCGACCGCCTGTGGATCACCGTGCACGTCAGTGACGACGAGGCCGAGGCCATCTGGCGGGACGAGGTGGGGGTGCCCGCCGAGCGCATCCAGCGCCTCGACGAGGACAACTACTGGCGGATGGCCGACACCGGTCCGTGCGGGCCGTGCTCGGAGATCTTCTGGGACAAGGGCCCCGAGTTCGGCGACGACGGTGGACCCGCCCACGGCGACGACGAGCGGTTCATCGAGATCTGGAACCTCGTCTTCATGCAGTTCGAGCAGCACGCCGACGGATCGATGACGCCCCTGCCCGCCCCGTCCATCGACACCGGCGCCGGTCTGGAGCGGATCCTGAGCGTGCTCGACGGCGTGGAGTCGGTCTGGGAGACCGACGAGTTCCGCCGCCTCCTGGGCCGCATCGCCGAGCTCAGCGGCGTGGCGCACGGCGACGCCGAGCGGACCGACGTGTCGCAGCGGATCCTCGCCGACCACGCCCGGTCGTCGACCTTCCTGATCAGCGACGGCGTCTTCCCCAGCAACGAGGACCGGGGCTACGTGCTGCGGCGCATCATCCGCCGGGCCGTCCGCCACGCCTGGCTGCTCGGCGTCGAGGAGCCGATCATGCCCGAGCTGGTCGACGCCGTCGTGGCCATCATGGGCGCCGACTACCCGGAGCTGGAGCGCAACCACGGCTTCGTCCGCGACGTGCTGGACCGCGAGGAGCGACGCTTCCGGGAGACGCTGCGCACCGGCTCGGCCATCCTCGACCACGCCCTCGACGGCCTCGACGCCGGCGCGGCCCTGGCCGGCGACGTGGCCTTCAAGCTGCACGACACCTACGGATTCCCGCTGGAGCTGACCGAGGAGATCACCGCCGAGCGGGGCATCGCCGTGGACCTCGACGGCTTCCGGGCCGCCATGGCCGACCAGCAGTCCCGGGCCCGGGCCGCCCGGAAGGACGCCGGCGGGGCCGCCTCGACGGGCGACCTGCGGTCGGTGCTGGAGGAACACGGGCCGACCGAGTTCGTGGGACGCGACGTGGACGAGGCCACGGCCACCGTCCTGTACGTCGACGACGAGGTGGTGGTGCTGGACCGCACCCCGTTCTACGCCGAGTCCGGCGGTCAGATCGGCGACACCGGGGTGCTGGCCTCGGACACGGGGACGCTCCGGGTCCTGGACACCACGCTGGCCCTCGACGGCCTCCACCAGCACCGCGTCGAGGCGGTGGACGGCGAGGTCACCGTGGGCCAGGAGGTCCGGGCGGCCATCGACGCCGAGCGCCGGTCGGCCATCCGTCGAAACCACACCGGCACCCACCTGCTCCACTCGGCGCTGCGCCGGGTGCTGGGCGACCACGTCAAGCAGCAGGGCTCCCACGTCGGCCCCGACCGACTGCGGTTCGACTTCAGCCACTTCGAGGCCCTGACGGCCGAGCAGGTGGCCGCCGTGGAGGACCTGGCCAACGCCGACATCCTGGCCAACCCATCGTGCAACCACTTCGAGACCACCAAGGACGAGGCCGAGGCGGCGGGCGCCATCGCCTTCTTCGGCGACAAGTACGGCGACACCGTCCGGGTGCTGCAGGCCGGCCCCCATTCCACCGAACTGTGCGGTGGCACCCACGTGGCCGCCCTCGGGGACATCGGCCCGCTCAAGATCGTGGCCGAGGGCTCCATCGGGTCGAACATCCGCCGGATCGAGGCGGTCACCGGCACGGCGCCCATCGACCGGCTCCGCGACGCCGAGGCGGCGCTGGCCGAGGCGGCCGAGATGGTCGGCGTGCCCGTCGACGACGTAGTGGACGGCATCCGGCGCCGCCTGGCAGACGCCAAGGCCCTGCGCCGGGAGCTCGACGACCTCCGTCGGCAGGCCGCCCTGGGCCGGGCCGGCGAGCTGGCGGCCACGGCCGACGACGGCGTGGTGGTGGCCCGGGTCGACGACATCGACCGGGACGGCCTCCGTGGGTTGGCCATGGCCATCCGGGACCACGACGGGGTGCGGGCCGCCATCCTCGGCGCCGCACCAGACGGGGGAGGGGCCGCCCTGGTCTCGGCGGTGTCGTCCGACAGCGGCCTGGATGCCGGTGCCCTGCTGGCCGACGCGGCGAAGACGATCGGCGGCGGTGGCCGTCCCAACCCGGACGTGACGATGGTCGGCGGCAAGGCGCCCGAAGGGCTCGACGAGGCCCTCGAGCAGGCACGGTCGGCGGCCCGGGCCGGCTGACGTCCGGTGCGGGCCCTCGGCCTCGACCTCGGGACGAAGCGCATCGGCGTCGCGGTCAGCGACGGCGACGGTCGGGTGGCCACGCCGGTCGACGTGGTGCACCGCACCGGCGACCGGCAGGGCGAGCACCGCACCCTCGTCGACCTGGCCGCCGAGTGGGAGGCCGAGGTGGTGGTGGTCGGCATCCCGTACTCCCTGGACGGGTCCACCGGCCCGATGGCGAGGGCCATGGCCGGCGAGGCCTCGGAGTTGGCCGTGGTGCTGGGCGACCGGCTGGGCATTCCGGTCGAGACCTACGATGAGCGCCTGACCACCGTGACCGCCGAACGGTCCCTCCGGGACCAGGACCTGCGTGGTCCGGACCGCCGACGGGTGGTCGACATGGTGGCTGCCTCGGTGATGCTCCAGGCCTGGTTGGACGCCCGCCGGGCCGCGGGGGAGGAGGGATGACCGACCGGCCACCGGAGGCCGACCCCGTGCCCGCGTCCCCGGGTGATCCGGCGCCCCCCGGTGACGAGGTGCGACCGGACGTCCGATGGGTCCGCCACCGACCCTCCATGGGCCCCCTGCCCCGCTGGGGCCTGGTGGTGGCCGTCGTCCTCCTCGCCGCCGTCGTGGGATCCCGCCAGTTCGTCGACTGGGTGCGCGACCAGACGGTGCCCGAGGGCCTGCCCGGCGACGAGGTGGAGTTCACCATCGTCGAGGGCTGGTCCACCAACGAGGTGGTGGCCTCCCTCGGCGACGCCGGCGTGGTCGACAACCCGGCCATGTTCCGCCAGTGGATGCGCTGCCCGGCGGCCATCCGGTGGCTCATCGACTGCTCGACCGGCCGGGAGTACACCTTCCAGGCCGGTGACTACGTCCTCCGGGAGCACCTCGGCTTCGAGGCGACCGTCGCCCTGCTCGACGAGGGACCGCTCCCCGAGGAGGTCATCCGGGTCACCATCCCGGAGGGCCTGACCGTCGAGCAGACCGTCCAGCGACTCCTGGTCCAGATGCCGCTGTTCGACGAGGACGACCTGCGGGCCGCCATGGTCAGCGAGCGCCTGGCCTGGGAGCACTACCCGACCGACCTGCCGTACCGGCTGGCCGAAGGCCTCCTGTTCCCCGACACCTACCAGTTGGACGAGTACACGGTGGCCGACGAGATGGGCCTCCTGGTGCGGATGCACCGGCAGTTCCTGAGGGTGGTCGACGACCTCGACCTCGAGGCACGGGCCGCCGCCGTGGGCCTGACCCCGTATGAAGCGGTGGTGCTGGCCTCCCTGATCGAGGAGGAGGCCCGCCTGGACGGCGAACGGGCCAAGGTCAGCCGGGTCATCCACAACCGGCTGACCGCCGGGTGGCGCCTCGGCATCGACGCCTCGAGCCGGTACGCGGTGGGCAAGACGGCCGGCGAACCGATGACCTCCGAGGAGCTCAACGTGGTCTCCCCGTGGAACACCCGGGTGGTGATCGGCCTCCCGCCCACCC